>CAZFSZ010000042.1:0-9138 GCA_964521755.1 uncultured Methanosarcinales archaeon
TGAAACACCTGCACATGTTTACTTAGGTGTAAACTCAATATAGGATAGCACAATTCTAAAATAATCAAAAGACTTTTAAATAAAATAATGTTTTTCTTGCTAAAGGGGATATTAAGTGGAAGAGGAGCAAGAAAAACCAAAAGAAAATTTTTTGAAAAGAATCTATAGAAAGCAGTATAAGAAGCTGCTGATAATTCCTGTGATGCTTTTAGTTCTGGCTTTAGTTCAGATTGGTTTTCAGACTGCTGCTACTGGAGATTTTCTCAACAAAGGAGTGAGCCTTAAAGGAGGGCTGACAGTAAACATCGAGACTGATGCGGATATTGTTGAGCTGGAGAATTACATGAATGACAATTTTCAGGGTGCTGACATTTCAGTAAGAAAGATATCAAGGACAGGGGAGCAGACAGGTGTTATCATAGAGGCGTCAGATATTGATCCTGATAAACTTGTTGGTTTGCTTGAGGAAAAGCTGGGAATAGTAAGAGATGAATACAGCATAGAAGTTATGGGGAGCAGTCTGGGAGAAAGTTTTTTCAGGGAGACTTTTAGGGCGTTGATATTGGCTTTTGTTTTTATGGGAATAGTTGTTTTTATATATTTCAGGATACCTGTTCCAAGCATTGCAGTTATCTTGTCTGCGTTTTCTGACATTATCGTTACACTTGCTATTGTAAATGTGATGGGCATGAAATTAAGCACTGCAGGAATTGCTGCATTTCTTATGCTTATCGGTTATTCTGTAGATACAGATATTCTTTTGAGTACAAGGGTATTGAAAAGAAAAGGCGGAGAGGTGCTGGACAGGGTATTTAAGGCGATGAAAACAGGATTGACAATGAGCGTAACAACTATCGTGGCAATTGTTGTAGCTTTAATATTTTCTCAGTCTGAAGTCCTAAAGCAGATAATGGCTATTTTGCTTATTGGGTTGTTTGTTGACCTTATCAATACATGGATACAGAATGCAGGCATATTAAGATGGTATGTTAACAGGAAGAGGAAAAAACATGAAGAAGATTAAGAAGATATTCAAGAATTTCAGAGTAATTATAGCTCTAGTAGCTGTAATCCTGGCTTTAGTTGCCATACATCCCAATCCTTTTGCAGAAGGGGTCGCAATCAGGAATATAGCTTTGAATTCTTCAGCTTCTGAAGCAGGGATAGAAAGCCCAAATCCGACTGTATCTCCGATGAGCAGAGAAGTTGTATTGTCTATAAACAACAAGCCAATAGAAGATATTGAAGATTATTATGATTTTAAAAGGACACTGGAAGTGAACAGGACAGTCCATGTCAAAACAAACAAAGATTTGTATAAGCTTACTGCAAAATCAAACCAAACTTTAGGGCTTAGTGTTTATGACGCACCCCAGACAAATATAAGAAAAGGATTAGATTTACAGGGAGGAACAAGAGTTTTACTGCAGCCTGAAGAAGAGATTGAACCAGAGTCTATGGATATTTTGATAGCAAACATGAAATACAGGCTTAATATATATGGCTTAAGTGATGTTATTGTTAGGGAAGCAGGAGATCTTTCAGGAAATCAGTATGTTCTTGTTGAGATTGCAGGTGCAAAAGAGGAAGAGGTAAAAGAACTTATAGCAAAGCAGGGAAAGTTTGAAGCTACGATTGGAAACGAGACTGTATTTAAAGGGGGAGAGGACATAACCTATGTATGCAGAAGTGCAGACTGCTCTGGAATAGATCCTGTTCATGGATGCGGACAGGTTAGTGAAGGACAGTGGGCCTGCAGGTTCAGATTTGCAATATCTTTGAACCCTGAAGCAGCTGAAAAACAGGCTGAACTTACAAAGGACCTAGAAGTTATAACTGGAGAGGAAGGTGGAAGTTATTTAAGCCAAAAGCTGGAACTTTATCTGGACAATTCTAAAGTAGATGAGCTAAATATTGGAGAAGACCTTAAAGGAAGAGCAGTTACAGATATTCAGATTTCAGGAAGCGGTGCAGGAGCAACACAGCAGGAGGCTGTTTATAATTCTTTGGAGAACATGAAGAGGCTCCAGACAATCCTTATCACAGGAAGCCTGCCTGTGAAATTAGATATTGTAAAGACAGATGCAATTTCTTCTATGTTTGGAGAGGAGTTTGTAAAGAATGCTTTGTTTATAGGGATGATGGCAATACTTGCTGTCTCTTTGGTTGTATTTATCAGATACAGAAAGATTTCAGTTGCAGTTCCAATGTTATTCACTTCTGTTATTGAAGTTACTTTGATAATGGGTGTTGCTGCCTTAATAGGATGGAATCTTGACCTGGCTGCTATTGCAGGTATAATCATTGCAGTGGGAACAGGAGTAGACCATATAATTGTTATAACAGATGAGGTATTGAGTGGGGAAAGAGAAACAGAGATATATGACTGGAAGAAAAGGATAAAAGGCGCATTTTTCATAATCATAGCAGCTTACCTTACTACACTAGTGGCGATGCTTCCATTGTGGTTTGCTGGAGCAGGATTGTTGAAAGGGTTTGCATTGACTACAATAATAGGTGTTTCGATGGGTGTGTTTATAGCAAGACCTGCTTATGCTGCTGTAATCGAAATATTATTAAAAGAGTAAGTTAATTCTACCTTTATGAAGAAAAAAGAAACGATAATTATATCATTAGGGGGAAGTTTGATTGTTCCAGATAAGATTGATTACAGGTTTCTTAAGAAGTTTCGTGAGCTGATAAAAAGCTATACAAGAAAATACAAGTTTGCTTTGATAACTGGTGGTGGAAAGATTGCAAGAAGATATATCAATGCAGCTGACAAGGCTTTTAAAATAAAAGATGAGGATAAAGACTGGCTTGGAATACATGCGACAAGATTGAATGCTCATCTTGTAAGGACAATTTTTGAAGATATAGCAAATCCTAAGATTATTCGAGATCCAACAAAGAAAGTTAAGTTTGACAAAGTGATTATCGGAGCAGGATGGAAGCCTGGATGCAGCACTGATTATGATGCTGTTCTGCTTGCTAAGAATATAGGGGCTACAACAGTGATTAATTTAAGCAATATTGATACTCTTTATGACAAAGATCCTCACAAGTTTTTGACAGCTAAAAAGATTGAGAGGACAACCTGGAAGGAACTGCAAAAGATTGTTGGAACAAAATGGAAGCCTGGAATGAATGCTCCATTTGATCCAAAAGCTACAAAAGAAGCAGGAAAATTAGGATTAAAATTAGTTTTGATGGGAAAAAGTATTTCTAACTTGAGAAAATATTTTGATGGGAAGAAGTTTAAAGGAAGTATAGTGGAATGACTACGCTTTAAAATCTTTTTTTTAGTTCTGAACAATTAAATTATTTTTTTACTTCTATGCACATAAGTTTTTCTGCATAACTAAATTCTTTTGTTTTCTAAGCAGGTTGTTGAGAATTAAAGTTGTACTTCAGAGGATTCTAATTTTTCTAACTTAGCATATTCTTTGTCAACATGATCCTGTATCTCTTTTATTTCTGATTTATTTAAATGCTTGAATCTTCCCTGCAGATTTAGATATCTGTTGACTAAGATTGGTTTTTCAGGTTTTTGCGTGAACTTTAGTTTTCCATTTTCTATCTCATACAAGGGAGTTATCTTTGCATTGTATGCTAGCTTTAGAAGATCTATAGATATGTTGCTCGGGACTTTCCATCCTGGAACACAAGTGCAAAGAACCTGGATATATGCCGGGCCTTTATGTTCGAGGCCTTTTTTTACTTTTTTATAATAGTCCATAGGATATGCTATATTTGCTGTGGCTACGTATACATTCTCATTATGGGCTGCTATTATCATGGGCATGTGTTTTTTGAACTCTATCTTTCCGTGAATCTTTTTTCCTGCAGGAGATGTTGTTGTTGCAGCATGAAGCGGGGTGGAACCTGATCTTTGTATTCCTGTGTTATGAACCACAATTCCATCTGCAACAAAGTTATGCTCTCCTTCAACTCTCAGATCCAAAGTAGGCTCTTCTTTAACAAATTTTATTGAGGTTATTTTTTCTGTATTAAAATATTCATTATCTACCAAAAAGTTTCTTTGTTTTATCTGAGAAAGATATTTTGAAATATCTGCTTTTTTCTTTTTGCTAAAACAGATATAACCATATGTAGAATCTTCTAATAATAACCTATAAACCATATGAGTACCTTTTTTCTTAGTCTGCTGGTGTATCTTTCCAACCTGATAGTCCATGGTCTGCAGCAACAATCTCAATGTTCTTAATAAATCATAACTTGCAGAAACATATCTATGGCTGTTGTTTATTGTATAACCATCTGACAACATAAGGCCTCTGATAAAAGCTTTTTTTTCTGAATCAGGTAAGGTAAATACCCAATCCGGGATGATTTTATTTTTTGCTCCTTTTCCAAAACCTAAAGAATCAATAAATCTTGATAAGTTTACTGAATAAATATAAATGTAATTTTTATCTTTTTGAATCAGCTTTTTTTGAAATATTTTTTGATAGATCTCTATCAATCTGTTACTTCCTTTTGTGTTTTTAGGAAGTGCAAAACCTATTTCTGTCTTTTTAAGCCTTATCCATCCATCTCCAACATATAATCCTAAAAATTCCATAAAATCCTCAGAACTTGTTTTGGGAATCTTAATCTCATTTATCTTGTTTACTTTATAATCTCCTTTTTTAGATATTTTGATCGGTTTGAATCTGAAGCTTTTTCCAGGAAGAGATTTTTTTAGAACAACAACCTCATCATTTTTATTCAGATTTTTCAATTCCTTCCATATGAATTGAGATTGTTTACCTCTACCTTTTCTTTTTAATACCAAAAATGGGTGGTTTGATGTTGCTTTTATTGAATGATGCAATGTATTGACTTCAAATACTTTTTTTATGCCATTGTCAAATATGCCCGTGCATTTTTTTAAGACCAAATCATTTGTTTTTTGATTAAATGCATAAACTTTTTCACCAAGTTTCATATCTGTTATTTTTTTTAGTCCAGTTTCAGTCATAATCAAAGAATCTAGACTTAAACAGTTCATGTAAGCTTCATTGTCAGTGCATACATAACAGAAATCATGATTTCTTTCAACTGCTCCGCTTAGAGCCTGGAGTCCAATGTCAAATGTTCCTCCGTCTCCTGCAATAGCAAGAACTTTTGTGTCTTTATTTCCCTGCTGTTTTAGAGCTTCTGCAACTCCTGAAGCAACTGCTCCTGCATTTTCAAATGTTGCATGAATCCATGGGACTTTCCAGGCAGTTTGAGGATAAGGAGAAGTTACAACTTCCATGCAGCCAGTTGCTGAAACAACAATGACATCTTTACCTGCTGCTTTTAAGGCGTGGCGGACTGCCAAGATGTTTGCACAGCCAGCACAAGCTCTATGACCCTGAGAAATATATTCTTCTTCAGGAAGTCCTGCTACAATGTTTTTATTGTTTTTTGACATCTTATTTCAACACCCAATCTTTTACAGGGTTTTTTAATCTTGAGATTTTTGAAAAGACTTTTTTTATCATATTAGGGGTTACATCTCTTCCTCCGAGACCAATAATAAAACTGTGGATCATTGTCTTGCAGTTTTTCATGGCTGCTTTTATTTCTGAGTATAATGCCCCTTCTTGTCCTAATGATATATTTCTGTCAAGAACAGCTACAGCTTTTAGGTTTTTAGTGGCTTTTAAGATATCTTCTTCAGGGAATGGCCTGAATGTTTTTATCTTGATTGCCCCCACTTTTTCCCCTCTTTTCCTTAATTCATCAACAATATCTTTTGTGGTTGAGCAGACAGTTCCCATAGATAATATGGCATAGTCTGCACCTTTTATTCTGTATTCTTCTATCAAACCATTTCCATAGGTTCTTTTGAATTTGTTTTTGAACTGGGTCTGGACTTTTTTTATCTCTTTTAGTGCTTCCTGCATAGCGTCCTGCTGCTGTTTTTTGAAATCCATGTAGGAATTTGGATACCCTATAGGTCCCATTGAAACAGGTTTTTTTGGGTTTAGTTTATGTAATGGATTGTAAGAAGGAAGGAAAGAATCAACTTCTTTTTGTTCTGGAATCTGAACTGGCTCAAAAACATGAGTTAAAGTAAAACCGTCCAGGCATACCATTGCAGGGGTTAATATGTTTTTGTTTTCTGCTATTTTATAGGCCATGATTATAGTATCTAATGCTTCCTGGGCTGACTCAACATAAAACTGCATCCATCCAGAGTCACGTGCTGAGATTGAGTCCTGGTGGTCGTTCCATATATTTATTGGAGCAGATAAAGCTCTGTTTGCTACTGCCATAACAACTGGAAGTCTCATTCCAGAGGCTGCAAAAAGAACCTCATGCATCAAAGCAAGACCCTGGGATGCTGTTGCTGTGAAAGTTCTTGAGCCTGCAGCCTGAGCACCTAGGCAGGCAGACAAAGCAGAATGTTCTGACTCTACATCTATCATCTTGCAGTCCATCTCTCCATCATATACAAAATCAGCAACCTTCTCCGGAATATGTGTATCCACGAATTTAAGAAATCTTAAATTCTCTGTGGTGTAATCGGATAGACTGCCATAATGTTTGGTTTGCAGAGTTTTGCACCAATTGCAACTGCTTTTGAAGCTTCAATTACTTTTTTTGTCATAAATCATAATTCTAATAGGAAATATTTAAATATTATTGTTTTTATAATACAATAATGGGTTGTAATAAAGTAAGATGGTAAAAATAAATTTGAATAAAATACCTTCAGGAAATATTTATATCAGAATAAACAAAAAACTACTTGAAAAGGTAGAAGATATTATAGAAGAGTCAAATACTATTTTACCTGATTCTATTAAATCCCGTTTTTATGGTATGAAAAATGGACAAAAGGGTTCATTGAAATTTATAAAAGGATTTTCTTTGAATCTAGAAATCCCTATTAAAGAGTTCGAGAGAAATATTGATGTTATCACAAGCGTAAAGTCCACTGAAGTTGGGATTAAAAATCCAAAAATACCTATTAATTTTGCGAGTAGAGAAGGAGTAAGATTCATAGCTTCTATAATGGGAGATGGAGAATTAAATAATCAATTGAATGTAAGGTATAATAATCAAAATAAAAATTTGATTGATATTGTTTTGAATTCTTCTAAAAAACTGTTTGGAGATGTAGATTATAAAATATATTATCGTAAAGATAAAATATATCAATTACATTTTCCAAAGATTGTTGGTATTATAGTTAAATTATTAGGAATTAAACCAGGTTATAAAAGTAAAACAAATTATGGTATTCCTTCATTTATTTTTAATTTAAATAGAAAATTACAATCTATCTTTGTGAGACAGTTTTTCAATGATGAAGGGAATGTAAGATTAAAAGATAGAAGACTTCAGGTAAAACAAACAATAAATATTAATGTTTCTAAAAATGAAGCCAAAATGAATCCGTTAAAATACGCCCCTAATTCTTTGATTGATTTACAAAAACTTCTACATAATTTAGGAATAGAGTCTAAAATTTCTCTCGGCCATTATAGGATAAAAAAAGCAGATTGGGAGCTTTCTATCTATAGAATTGAAAATTTAAAAAAATTTCAAAAACAAATTGGGTTTGATTTAAAGTATAAAAGTAATTTACTGGATAAAGCCATTAAAAGCTATAAATTTCCTTCAGCACCTCGAAATGGAAGAATAGAATTTGCTTTAAAGTGTGCTAAAAAAGCACAGAAAAAATATGGATTTATAACAAAGTATAATTTAGCAAGAATATCTAATAGATCATTAAAGACAGCTACATATTATCTTGTAGATTTAAAAAAGAAAAATTTAGTATATTGTTTTCAAAAGCCTAAAAGAAAAAAAGGAGGAACATGGGCTCATAAGTATAAAATTATATCTTTATCTTCTTTTTTGGTTTTTCTTCTTTTTTATCTTTTTTTTCAGAATCCTTTTTTTCCTGTTTGTCTGATTCTTTCTTTTTTTCTTTTTTCTCTTCTTTTTTAACTGACTTAAACAGGCGGAGCACCCCATATGATATGCCTATTAAAATCACTGTGAATATTATGGACAATATGATTATCTGAAGAACCCAGCCTATCACAGTACAGGACTGAACCTCTGTCAATGTCATGCAGGTAAACCACCCATTATTTATTGATCCTTGTATTGAAAAATAAAGTGAAATGATTATTCCGATTATTGTGCTTGTCTTGAGTGTTTTTTTGAATTTTGACATCTATTTTTCCTCCTTGACCATTTTGATACATTTAACAGGGCACTGCATAGCACAAATGCCGCATCCTTTGCAGTAATCATAGTCAACTTCTGCTTTTCCGTCTTTTTTTCTCATCTTTATAGCCATGTCAGGACAGAATTCCCAGCATCTGCCGCATTTTATGCATTTGTCATGGTCAATTTCAGGCTTTTCAGTACGCCAGCCAGATGTCTTGTTCTCTTTGCTGGAGCCTGGCTTAGTTATAACTGCTCCTGTGTTGATCTTGATCTGTTTTTTCTTTTTTGGCATTTTACGAAAAATACTCTTTTGAAAGGTTTACAAATATTTTGCTTTTTAAGTTATTTATTTTAATTTATCATAAACTTCTTTAACTGCTTTTTTGTTTAAATCTATAAGTTTTTTGTTTCCTTTGAACCTTTGTTTTATTCCTTTATTTAGTGATTTTAATGAGACTATTTTAGTTGCATGTGCAAATGCTCCAAGCATAGCTGTATTTACAATATCTTTTTTGAAGAGTTTTGAGGCAACTTTTGAAGCATCTACTGTGTGGATGTCATAATTTCCCTTTATCTTAAGCTTTTTAGGGTCTTTGTTGGTATTTATGATAAGCTTGCCTTTTTTCTTTAATCCTTTTGTAGCGTCAATATCTTCAATCAATGAAGGATCCAGTACAATAACTATGTCTGGATTGTATATCTGAGAGCGAATTCCAAAGCATTGTTTTTTTGATAATCTGGTGAATGAGAAAGAAGGTGCTCCTCTACGCTCAACACCAAAAGTAGGCATTGCCTGGACAACTGGAAATTCCTCTTCAAAAGCAGCCATGGCCAATATTTGGGAAAATGTTACAGCTCCCTGGCCTCCTCTGCCGATGCATTTGATCTCTATCATATTTCCCTGATATTGAAATAATGTATATAAATGTTTTGGAACACTTTTAAGGGTTAAAACTG
>CAZFSZ010000043.1:0-2743 GCA_964521755.1 uncultured Methanosarcinales archaeon
ATAATCTTATCTTAAATGTTCCTGCTGGATTTGTATTGACAACATACTGGTAATTCGTACCCCCTATGTTGTCTGTCCTTATATTGTCACCTTCAAAAGAAATATCTGCTGTTCCAAAATCACCTATAGCTACGCCTGTTATTGCACTTCTTGTGCTGAAATTATAATCACTATAAAATTCAGGAGTTATATAATTGTCCATAAATGTTTTACAGTCCCAATCATCCCCATCAATGTCTCCGTCATTATCATTATCTTTTCCATCATAACAAAAGTCTTCTGTATCAGCAATAGCCACTTTTTGAAATGCTAAGTTTCTTTCAGCGCTTTTATTTTCAGTTTCTATAAAATACTTATTTGCTTTTGCAGTGTTATTAAAAAATTTAAGAGAAACTGACTCTGCAAACACTGCCTTTTGAAAATCAAAAGCAGTCCAATCAGTATTTTTGTGGACATAAACTCTCCGGTTTATTGTTTTTAGTCCTTTTGCAGCTCCATGATTTGTTTTTATTGTACAGTTATGCAAATACCATGGAATGTCGTGGATAGATGCTGCTCCTGTATCCCTTATTATATTATCATCTTTAGACAAAGTATAGTTAAGGCTGTAATTTTGATTTGTTCTTACTACACCAGTAGCATTTACTTTGAATGTTGTTCCATTAGAATATTCTAAAACACACTCAAAAACATCAGAAGCCATAGTAGTTACATTTTGGAATACCATATGTAAAGTGTGCTGAACATTTATTTCTATATTTTTGTCTTTGTTGCTGCCTTCACAATAAACATCTCCTGAGCCGTCAGAAGGATCATAATAATCTCCATCAATACAAGCTTGTCCTGTCGTAGTTCCTCCGTTGCAGCACAAAGGCTCATATACCCCATAAGGAATACTCACATTGATATTGTCTGCAGATAATGTCCCTGCCTCTAAAGTAAGAGGAAGATAATCTCCTCCAGTGGGTATTCTTCCCGAATCATTATAAGGTATAAAATCATCCCCAATATAATCCCCTGCAACATTATGAGGATATGTTGAACCACTTCCAGAATCATTTCCAAGATAATCATGCCAGTAATTTCCCCCTATGCACGGCCCTCCAAGAATATTCCCTCCTGCACTGCAGTTGTAGGTTGTGTTCCAGCTTACATTGCCTGTGGCAGATACGATTTGTGCATTATAAGAAGTACTGTTAAAAAAATTATCATAAACTAAATTATTTCCATAAGGCATATAATGTTGTATTCCTATTTTATTTCTAATTATTGTGTTTTTGGTTACAATAGATCCATTGATACTAGTAAGGCGGAGACCATAATTAGAATTATCTTTTATTTCATTACCTTCTATCAAAAAAGGATTATCAGGATTATTTATTAAAACAGCACTTATTCCATAACCATTACTTTCCATAGTATTGTTTATTAATCGAGAACCTTCACTTTTACCTGCTAAAAATGCTCCTGTATCACAGAATCTTAATGTATTATTAATCAAAGAATTGTTCAAAGTTAATCCTGAGTAGCTGCCTACATAGATTCCTCTTCTAAAGCTTCTTATATCACAGTTTTTTACAGTAGTGTAATTTGTTTCGACATGGATGCCATAAGAATTTGCTGAATTTGATAAATTAACTCTTGTCTTATGAAAAGAGTCACCATATACGGTTCTTGCAGTGATTGTATCTTTATAAACTGAAGGACTTACAAAGTTGCATGTATAACCATAATAAGTTGATCTATTAAAATTCAAGGTTGCCCACTTTAAAATTTCCTGTGCAGAATAAGGGACACTTTCAGTAAAAAATACTCTTTCAGTTACAGCTAATCCAGAAATATTAACTCTTTCAACTATCTTTAAAGAAAAGCCCATATTTTCAAAATCCACTGAAAGAGGTATCCTAAATGAAGCATTCTGGTATCCTGAACTGATTGAATTTCTTGTTGTGTTTGCAATATTTTTACCTATTAATTGTTCTGTGCCGTTTGAATATACAACATAAACATCAGAAGAATATATAGCAGTCCTTAATGTTCCAGGACAACTACTTGGAGAAAAAGAATACGCAGCTTCGATATTTGTTCCAGAACCTGTATTGCTTTCATTAAGTAATTTCACATTTCTATATGGATGATCCTGATTATTGTAATAATATATCTTTTCAATACTTGGAGATTTATCTGCTGAAAAAATAGTGGTTCCATTGCAATCAAGAATAGTGTTGTTTTTTGTCATGAGTAAACCCTTAGAATAACACCTTGTTCCACGAGTAAGATTCCTTAAATAATTTGAAGTAAGATTTGTATCTTTTACAATACTTGCATGACACCCAATTTCATTTGTCAAAGGCATAAAATCTACTGAAGAACCCACAATATAAGGCATTTCTCCCAAGTCATCCCCATTCATATCATATGCAAGATAATCATCCCAATAATTTCCACCCTTACATCTTCCGCCAATAATATTTAATGAAGAACAATTTGGTTTGCTTAAACTCCAGTTATTTTCTGGTTTATTGCTGAACACATGTTGACTGTTATTTATTATCAGATTATCATAAACTAAATTACGTCTTGCTCCGTCAGCAACATCATCATAATAAAAACCATAATCATTTCCTGAGATTAAACACCCATAAATATCATTGTATTGAACATAAGCATTTTCATGGTCATTGTGGTTTGTAAAAAATATTCCATGAGTATTATTTATAATTGTGCAATTGATAATCTCATT
>CAZFSZ010000043.1:2843-8866 GCA_964521755.1 uncultured Methanosarcinales archaeon
ACCATCAAAAACAACATTTCCGTCCTCAGCATAAACTTTAATAGGAACAGGACAAGGATAAATTCCGCAGTTTGGAATATATGAATTCAGCTCATCCAAAAAATCAATAGGCTGTGTACTTCTTAATGATCCTGCAAAACTCCAGTCAATCTCTCCATCATCCAGAACATCTATAGAAATATCAGAGATGTTCTCTCCTGTGATATTCATCCGGGCTTTTGTATATGTGTAATTTCCAAGTTCAAGATAGACTGTTTTGTTTTCTATACCATTAAAGTTCAAAACAACTTTATTACCCACACTCTCTTCAGAAACATTTTCAAAGCCCAAGATTACTCTTCCTGTAATACCAAACTGGTTGAATACAGCAAAAGTTGAGATTGTTGCAATAGCTAGAATTATTGCTGAAATTACTGCTAATTCACCTTTTTTTCTTAATCTCATACTTATAAAAATACTTATTTAATTTATCATCAAAATACTTAATTAACTACATATAGATATACTTATATATAAAGCTTTTCTTAAATCAATTTTCCAGCTTCTTTAAGCTCTATCTCAGAATTCAGTAATTGTCTTAACTTCTCTTTCAAATCTTCAATCAGAACCCTTATCTGCTCAGTTGTATCTCTTGATCTTATAGTAACTTGTTTATCTTCCAATGAATCAAAATCAAATGTAATACAATAAGGAATTCCAATCTCGTCTGCTCTTGCATATCTTCTTCCTACACTTCCAGAAGTATCAAACTGGCATACAAATTCTTCTTTTAGCATATCATAAACTTTTTCAGCTTCTTTGTTCAGTTTATTTACCAGAGGAAATACTCCAACTTTTACAGGAGCTAATTTAGGCTCTAATTTCAGAACAATATTCCCTCTTTTCTTGTCATCATGATAAGCATTGAAAAGAACAGTCAAAAAAGCTCTGTCTAATCCCTGTGATGGCTCTATAACTCTTGGAATTACTTTTTGCTTTGTCTTCTCGTCAAATATCTCCATCTTCTTGCTGCTTGCTTTCTTGTGCTGCTTTAGATCATACTGTCCTCTGTTTGCGTTGCCGTGAACCTCTTTCCAGCCGAATGAATATTTGTATTCAATATCAAAGCACGCTGAAGAATAATGTGCAAGCTCGTCTTTCATATGCTCTCTTAATCTTAGGTCTTTTTTGTCTATTCCCAGATCCAAAAACCACTGGTAATTTTCCTTAAGCCAGTATGCATGCCATTCTCCCAGCATATTTTTCTTCAGCATCTTTCCCAAATTTATCTTCTTGTGATCTTCACCTTTATTCTGGTCATCTTCGCTTAATAGCTGGAATTCAAACTTCTTGTCTTTTTCTTTTAATAAAGAACATTTTTTTTCTTCAGGATGTATGAAAAATTCTATCTCCATCTGCTCAAATTCTCTGGATCTAAACAAGAAATCTCTTGGAGAAATCTCATTCCTAAATGCTTTTCCTACTTGAGCAATTCCGAATGGAAGCTTTACTCTTGAAGTGTCATGCACTAATCTAAAATTTGTAAATATCAGCTGAGCAGTTTCAGGCCTTAGATAAGATTTAACTCCTTCTACAGGACCTACTTCTGTATTAAACATCAAATTGACATCTCCAATAACTTCTAATTCTCCACCGCATTCAGGACATTTAACTTTTCCAATTTCATTTTTATCTATTTTATTTGGTTTTTTGCATTTTTTACATTTTACATAAACATCCTTGAAATTATCTACATGACCTGATGCTTTCCAAACTTTTGGATGAGTGATTATTGCTCCATCTAATCCTACAACATCCTGTCTTGACTGTACAAACTTTTTCCACCAGTCCTGCTTTATGTTTTTCTTTAACTCAACTCCTAAAGGACCATAGTCCCAGAATCCGGCTAATCCTCCGTAAATTTCAGAATTAGAAAAGACAAAAGCTTTCTTCTTGCAGAATGTTGCCATCTCCTGTATATCAACCATAGTTTTAGTTTTTGGCAGTCCTTTATATACTTTTTTGTCTTTAGGCACTACATCCTTTTTATCAGGCTTCTTTTTAGGTACTACTTTTTCAACTTCTTTTAATTTATTTTCAATCTCTTTTTTAGTTGGCTTTTTCTTTCCAAAATAAGCAATATTCTTTGTCTTGACTTTTCCTTTAACTCTTTTAGATTCCTTTAGATAATAATATTCATTTCCGTGGATCTTTTTCTTCACAACATAAGCCATTTAAAAAGTTAGGTACTACTTATATATAAATGTTAGGTATTACAAATCAGAACTTGCTGATAAAATAATCATTCTGCCTTTCAATATATTCCATATCTGTTTCTCCAGGTTTCTTTTCAGGCACTTCTGAAATTTTGATATCAGGATATTCTTTTTTTGCTCTTTTTTCAGCAACAGCTTTAGCTAATTCAGGATTCATAAGAATTTCATCCAAAGAAATACCATGCTCCTCTTCATAACTTTTCTTTACTTTTTCTGGAATTCCCATATTAAAATATAGAATAATATTACTATAAATATTTTACTTCTTTAGCCAGGCAACTTCTTCCTTTCCCAATTCAAGCTCTTCAGCTATCTTCTCTCCCATCTCTTTGTTGTTCTTGAATATAGTCTGGAAATATTCAATATTCTGCAAAACTTGTCTTGAACTTGTATGTGTTTTCTCAGCTATCTTCTGGGCAATTGCTTTCTTCTTCGCATTCCTTCTTTTTGCCCACCACATCTTAAGTATCCTTCCTGTTGGCTTGTATTTTGTATATTCTTTGTATTTTTTGTCTTTGCTTACTGCAATGCCTGCAGTCATAAGATTGTCAACATATCTTAAGAAACCCCAGAGCTGCCATCTTCTTATCCTTCCTTTAAAAACATCTGCCCTGCTTAATTTATCATAAGCTCTTGCAAGGTCTGCAGGATTTGTATATTCTTTTGGAAGATTCTCATCCACCCATAAAAACCTCTCATCAAAATCTTCTTCCACAGTATTAAAAGCACTAACTGCAATGTTCGGATCTTTGGTCTTGAATATTTTCAGCAAAGCAGTTATAATAGAATCTGTCTTGTTCCTTTCAGAAAGTTCATCGATCGCTTTTTTTGAAACATTTCCTAAAGAAGAGATTATCTCCAGATCATTGACAACTCCTCTTGCATCCCCTCCTGCTCTTCTGGCTAATGTCTTTAAAGCGCTGTCTTCATATTTTATTTTTTCTTCATCACATATTCTTTTCAACACCTGAAAAATATCATCTGCTTCAAGCTCCTTGAATTCCACTAATTCAGATTTATTCCTTATAGAAGAAAACTTGTTGGGATAAGGATTGTTTGCAGTTATTATAATTGGATATGAGCTTTTCTTGATTATCTTCACCAAAGCAGGAACCCCTCCCCTGTCTTTTCTTCCTGATATCCCGTCCATCTCATCTACAAGGATTAGCTTGCTCTCTCCAAAAAGGCTTCTCTGCTGTGCTGCTGCTCCGATTATAGAGTTGATCTGGTCTTTCTTCCTGAAATCACTTGCATTCATCTCCACAACCTCATAACCCAGATCATTTGCCAGAGCATAAACAGAAGCAGTCTTTCCGCAGCCGGATGGCCCGTGGATTATAACAGCATTCTTTTTTTGGTTCTTAAAATTAAGAATAAAGGTCTTTAAGACAGCCATCTGGCTTTCCTGAGCTACAATATCCTTGATTGCCTTTGGACAATACTTTCTTACAAATGGAACCCCCATATTCTTCTAGAAACAGTGATTGTATTTAAAGGTTTTTGAAAGATAAATCTATCTTTTCTTTTTAAGAACTTTCTTTATAAAACTGATTCTTAACTATGCTAAAAACCCTTTTCCTTTCCTAAATATCTTCAGAATTCCTTCTAATCCGTCAGTTCCAGCATAGCCTATCAACAAACAATAGCTGGAATCAATAACACTCCCTGCAACAGTCCCCACCAAAGCTCCGATAACAGGAGTGACCATAAAATGCCTCCAGTTGACAGGCATCTTAACTGCCTTTGCTTTCAGAAGACCTATAAAAGCTCTTATCAATCCTCCTGAAAAACCTAAAACACCTGCTGCAAATAAAGTCATAAAAAAATAAAACAAGAAATATTATTTAAATCTATCTTTAATCCAGCTTTCCTCTGTTCTCAATTATATAATCAATTGCCTCTTCATAGAAATCTCCAAGATTGCAGGAACTTAATGTGACCTTTAAGCAGTCATAAAAAGGGCTTTTTAAATCCCTATATTCAAACAAGTCATACCACCCCAATATTTCAATCATCCATGTTTCTTTATCTCCTCTTTTAGAAAGATGCTCTTGTATATGATATCCTGTAAATGCCCCTTCAAATGCCTTTCCCTGGTCGGCCCTATCTTCATAGGTTAAACTGACATAATCCACAATACTTTTCTCCTCCAAAAATGCAAATCCTCCTATGCTTGGCTCGCAGTGCTGTTTCATGCAAAACAAAGGCAGTTCATCAAAATCCATAACAAGATATAAAGAATCTCTTTTTATAAAGATTGTGCGAAGCTTTAAAAATAAGGATGATTGTTTTTTTAAGATATGGTATTGGACACACCTGAAGAATGGAAAGCTGATTATTTTCACTGCAATACTTTTTCTGATTTTTATGAATACAGCAGAGAAGTCTGTGATCACCGCATAATGCCGCAGGAAGAGGCTGTTGAACTGGTAAAAAGATACCAGGATGAAGATGATATAGAGGCCATGAACGAGCTTATAATATGCAACCAAAAGCTTGTTTTGTATTTTGTTAACAAGCTTCACAGGTCTTTCAGCAACAAGATGTGGATGGTCTGCTGCGGAAATGACGGCTTAAGGGACGCTATAGAAAGATATAATCCTGAAAAAAGCGCATTTTCTACTTTTGCAGGAAAAGAAATAGTCTGGAGCATAAGATCAGGGCTTGAGAAAGAGCTTATGACACCTGTTCCTGTCCCTGCGATAAGATACAACCAGATAAAAAAGCTCAAATCATTGATACATGAATATGCATTTAAGGATAAGAGCCTGACTGACAGGATAATATCAGAAGAATTTGGCTGGAGCTCCAAGATTGTGAAAAACGTAAAGAATGATTATATCACATATTTCCATGAAGGGAACAGGATATTAAACCCTTCCTTGGTTTCAGAAGATGATTCTAAAGAGGACACCCATGAGTTTATCAGGATAATGCTCAAAGGCCTCGCACAGCTCCCTGTAAAATATAGGTCTGCACTTGAGATGTTCTACGGCATAAACTGCAGAAGAAAAAAACTGGATGACATAGGAAAAAAGCTCGCAGAAAAAGGACATATAAAACCAAGAAAAGATACAAAACTAACATCCCTAAGATCCAGAGCCGGCCAGATAAAAGACCAGGCTCTTGATATACTCAAGGAATACATGTTTAGAAGGACAACTTAGATCAGTTCTTATAGTTGCGATAAAAGAAGATATAATTAGAAAGCCCTGTCGTCTCAATATCATCCACCGCATATTTTTCAAGCATAAGTTTTTAATTTGAATAACTCATTAATAAGTTTTTTGATGAAGTTTTACCTTTTTTAATTTAAAAATATTAGCTAAAAACTTTATCTTTAATAATCCCAAACTTTTCCTTTTTCCTATCAATACATCATATATCCTCTCTTTTATATGTTCAAGATCTTTATGGACCCATAATCTATCTAAAGCAATGCCTCCGCCCATTCCTCCTAGCACAGGCCCTCCAACTTTTTTCTCTTCAAAAAACATTTGAGTAGCTTTATACTCTTTCCATGCAAGACCATCTAATTCCTTTAACAGATTTTCAAGAATATCAAGATCACACTTGATTAATTTAACAGGAATAGTCAGATAGATCTGCCCTCCATAATCTCCTTCCATGATCAGATAAGAATTATCAGACTGCTTGGCTTCCTCAAAAGTCTTGAACGCTTTATACTTCAGATTATGATGCTCTGCCATAACCTTCCTGGGTGCACTTTCGTGTTCTAGAACTCTTTTTACCATAATGCATAATAAT
>CAZFSZ010000044.1:0-8747 GCA_964521755.1 uncultured Methanosarcinales archaeon
CCATGGACAACTAAACTAAAGCTTAGCACAAAGATAGGAAAAATATTGGACTACATGAAAAGTATGAATCCACAGTCTGAGGAAGAAGAAAAGATGATTGCAGAATTAAACGCGCAAATTGATGAAGAAGGTAATATCAAACAACAAGAATCTATTCCAGATGAAACAAAAGAAATAGAAACCATTTCATATCAACCAGAGGAAAAGGCTGATGCAAAATCAGATAAAATAAGTTTTAAGGTTGAGATGACATATCAAGGAGAAACAACAAACACAGAATATAAAGCGAGAAATCTTAATTCTGATACACCTGATTTCAAAATAATATCAGATGATGAGTATCAAACTATTGTCTTAGGCTCTGAACAAGTTTATTGGCATACTTACGAAACAACTGAAGGAGAGATTAAATGGGAGCAGGGTGCCAATGTCTGGAAGAGCACTTGGGATATACAATATACCAATCAATTCCTGCCATTCTATAACAAAGCGTTGAAAGCTGAAGGTGGAGAATATACTGCTTCAGGTGAATCAGGCGGAGTAAGAATTTATGACATCAATAAAGAACCCATTTTTTCTGAATCTGTGTTTCAACCAAATTAAATTAGTATTTTGTGATTAGAAAAAGGTTTCTATGTTTATAATAAAATAAAGATAAATCTAAGCCCCTCTCTCGTCCTTCGGACATATAGTCTGCTTCGCAGAATTAATTAGAAATGGAAATTTTATTTTTCAGAACGAAATTTTCCCCACTTGAGTATGGGAAACTAACTTAACAAGGCCCGATGTTATATTCAATTCAGAAAAAGTATTTTATTAGTGGGCTTGGACAATTATTTCTTTATAGCTTCCCTTTTCTGCAATGCTTTCAGATATGTTTTTCCACCTGAACCTAACATCCAATAAATAAACAATGAATAAAATAAACTAACCCCAATCAAGATACCAAAAAATAATAGATAATTTGAAACGCCTAATACGAATATGTACAAAGAACCCAAAACCATTTGAGCCAATATATAAATTATAGTAACGTTAATCCTTAATTTTTTTGGCATAATTTCCTTAAAATTCATTGTGTAGATTTGTCCAACAAGCATTGCCCCAAGAATGCCTGCAATTCCAGATATACTTGAACTTCCAATATTAAAAAATTCAACTACTGCCAAGATTATCAATCCCAAGATTATGTTAATCACTAATAACAATCCAGCTAAAATCCATGATTTTTTGAATAATGTTTTATCCATTGATATAATAAATATCTTATTTCTATTTAAATATTACTATTGCCCAAGCCCTCGCTTCTTTTGTTAGATGATGCTTCGCATTTGATTTACGACTTTTTCTGAACTTTGATTTTTTGCTATTCGAGCATCGTTGCACTAAAAATCAAGTCCTCCAAGTATTCGGGCAAATAAAACAAGAATTCCGATGTTATACGATATTCAATAGTCGTGTAAATTTATTAAAAGGGGTTTTTAAGATAGTCTTCTTCTATTATGCAGAATGATTCTGGCAGTAACTTGAGTCAACTGACAGAAAGACCTTCTTTTCGTAAGTATCTTATTCCTTCTCCAATATCTTAATCCATTCAGGAATTTCTACTTTAAGATTGGGTTTTTCCTTTTTTATCCTCTTGTTGTATATATCAATTTCTTTTTTCATTTTATTTACCTCCAAAGAAACAGAGTTTAAAAATCATATGGCATTTTATGGCCATACGGCGTTTAAATTGTAGTATTACGCCGCAGCCCGGAATTTCACGAAGTGAAGTTTCCTTCTCTTCAATTTGAACCGGGATAGGCCGAAGCCAACAAGATTGCCTTAACCAGTTAATAAACCGGCTGTTCCAGTCTTGCGCAGTACCAGGTTGTGCCACTGCGGCTTAGAATTAGATTAATATATTTTGTTTATAAATGTATTGGAAAATAAATTTAAAAGATTTATTCTTCTGTCAAAGGCAACCCCATATCAAGCTCCCCATAACCTGCCTTATTTAAGAAATCCAACGCAGCATCATAGCATCCATCATATCTGTCAGGAAGATAATCCTTAACATTGGAATAATTATCCTTAAATTTATTGAATGGGTGAACCTCAAACATAATATAATTTATATTATCATTTCCTTTAAAACAGATATCTTTTGTGTTTGTATTAACTAAAAAGAAGATTGCATTGTCTATCTGGCTGTTTATCTTATCTACTATATTTAAAGACCTATTCTTTATCTTAATTTTTTTATCAGAAACATCAGGCATTTTTCTAATCCAGCATCTCAATCTCAATATTCAAACCTTCTGGAATAGGAACTCTCATGACCAATCTTAAAGCTCTTTCATCTATCCCTAGATCTATCAGTCTTTTGTGTACTCTCATTTCATATCTTTCCCAAGTAGAAGTTCCGCCGCCGTCAGGACCTTTTCTGGTGGTCACTTTAAGCTTTTTGGTTGGCAAAGGTATAGGGCCTCTCATATCCACCCCTGTCTTTTCAGAAATACCACTAATGTAATCACAGACTTGATTTATCTTTGCTATGTCTGTACTTGTTATTTTAATTCTTGCTTTTTGCGGCATGTGTGATCACATTTGTTTAGATTGGTTTGCAACATGGTAAGCCCCAGTTCACCATGTTTGGTGAAAAATAAAAAAATAAAATTTATTTATTCTTTCTTGACCAGGTCTATACACATTCCTGCAGCAACTGTAGCGCCGGAATCTCTTATAGCAAACCTTGACATCTGAGGAATCTCTTTCTGCTTTTCGATTACCAAAGGCTGTACTGGCTTTATCTTTACGATTGCAGCGTCCCCGTTCTTTACAAAGTCTGGGTTTTCTGCAACAACTTCACCAGTTGCCGGATTAAGCTTCTTCTCTATAGCTGTTATCTGGCATGCAACCTGTGCAGTATGTATGTGAAATACTGGGGTGTATCCTGTTGTTACAACAGTTGGATGATTCAATATGACCATCTGTGCAGTAAACTCGCTTGCAACAGTGGGAACATTATCGCTGTGTCCCAGTACATCTCCTCTTGCAATGTCCTTTTTTCCAATCCCTCTGACATTAAATCCAATATTATCTCCTGGTTCTGCTTTCTGCATCTGTTCATGGTGCATCTCTATAGTTTTAACCTCTCCTGATACACCTTTCCCTTCTCTTCCAGGAACAAAAGTAACCTTGTCTCCTATCTTCATGATACCTGTCTCAACTCTTCCTACAGGAACAACACCGATTCCAGTGATGTTATAGACGTCCTGTATTGGAAGTCTAAGTGGTAAGTCAGTTGGTTTTTCTGGTTCTTCTAAACTGTCTAATGTTTCAAGTAATGTTCCTCCTTCATACCATGAAAGATTTTCTGATTTCTTTGCAACATTATCTCCTGTCAATGAAGCTACAGGAACAAACTTTATCTTGTCTGGCTTGTATCCTATTGACTGCAGTAACTTAATTACCCTCTCTTTAAGGTTGTTAAATTTAGATTCATCATACTTGACTGCATCCATCTTGTTTATCGCAACAATCAACTGGTCTACGCCAAGTGTTTTTGCCAGAAAAGCGTGTTCTTTTGTCTGTGGCTGAAGCTCTGTATCAGTTGCTGCTACAACCAGTACTCCTGCATCTGCCTGTGATGCTCCTGTTATCATATTCTTGATAAAGTCTTTGTGCCCTGGAGCATCGATTATTGTAAAGTAATACTTGTCTGATTCAAATTTCTTGTGAGCAAGGTCGATTGTAACCCCTCTTTCTCTTTCTTCTTTTAGGTTATCCATCATAAAGGCAAATTCAAATCCAGATTTACCCAATTCTTTTGCTTT
The DNA here is from genome assembly GCA_964521755.1 of uncultured Methanosarcinales archaeon. Classification (GTDB taxonomy): domain Archaea; phylum Nanobdellota; class Nanobdellia; order Woesearchaeales; family WJKL01; genus WJKL01. The sequence continues at coordinate 3,822 of CAZFSZ010000044.1, forward strand.
TTCTTTTAATTTTCTAAGCGCTTGATCATCAATAGAACCTGTATCATACAATAATCTACCTACGCTTGTAGATTTACCTGCATCTACGTGTCCTATGAATACAAGGTTTATGTGTGTTTTTTCAGCCATATGTTACACCCTCCGTTTTATTTGGTTATTATAATGTACTTATGTGATTTTTATAGTATTTAAAAAGCTTTCGAAAATGCATAGCATTTTTAAATCTTTATTTATTCTATACCCCTAATTGTCCTTCTGTCAATCCCTTTCTTTGAATAATTGCGCTTGCTATCTTTTTCTGAAGCTCTGCAGGAAGTTTTTCAAACATCTGATCAACTAAAGAACTTGTTCCCCTTCCAGCAGTTGCACTTCTCAAGTCACTGCTCCAACCTATCATCTCTGCAACAGGCATCTTTGCTTTTGCCTTGACCATTTTCCCTTCCTGGTTCATCTCTAAAAGTTGCCCTCTCTTGCTGGTCACTAGTTTTGATATCTCCCCCATATGATCTACAGGAGCTTCTATCAGTGTTGTCTGTATAGGCTCGTACATCACAGGAGCAGCAGTCATCATCGCTCCTCTTATTGACTCCCTTACTGCAGGATATACCTGAGCAGGCCCTCTGTGAATAGCATCGTCGTGAAGCTTCATATCCATTAATCTTACTTTCATCCTTACGCAGGGCTCTCTTGCCAATGGCCCGTTCTCCATAACATCTTCAAACATGTCAAAAACCATCTCAATAACCTCTCCAAGATAAACCTGTCCTCTTGTCTCATCTATGAATATATTCCCGTTATAGACATCTTTTACCTTGTCAGCTTTCTTGGATTCCATGCCTGCTTCAACCAAAGCGTCTCTCAGTTCCCTGTCTTTTTTCTTCACCCTTCCTTCTGGAATCTTGTCTTCTTTGATTGCGTTATAAATTGAATCTTCCAAAGGCTCTACAATAAAATAAAATTTGTTGTGCTTGTTCGGTGATTTTCCTTCTACTTCTTGTGAAACTTTTCCTATTGATTCTCTATAAACAACTATAGGTGGACTAGTTTTTACATCAATCCCTTTATTCTCTCTTATCCTGTTTTCAACAACTTCCAGATGCAGCTCCCCCATTCCGTGCATAAGGTGCTCTCCTGTCTCTTCATTAATCTCAATCTTGATAGAAGGATCCTCTTTACTGACCTGTCTTAATACCTCAATTAATTTAGGCAAATCAGAAGGTTTCTTTGCCTCTATAGCTTTTGTGATTACAGGCTCAAATACATGTTTGATCTCTTCAAAAGGAGTTGTCTTTTCTACAGTTATTGTCTCTCCAGGAAAAGCCTTTATTCCCGCTATACCAATGATATTACCTGCAGGACTGCTCTGTATAATCTCTCTTTTTGCCCCGTTGTATATAAACAGCTGCTGTATCCTTGATTTTCTTTTCTGCCTGTTAAGATAAACTTCCATGCCTTTTTTCATGGTTCCGCTGAACAGTCTTCCAGCAGCGATCTCTCCTGCCTGTGGATCAATAACAATCTTAGTTATTACAAATGCCAGCTTTCCTTCAGGATCACATTTTACCAGAGATTTTCCAAGATCGCTTTCCTTGTCTCCTCTCCATATTTTTGGTATCCTGTATTCCTGTGCTTTTGTAGGCTTGGGAAGATGCCTTATTACCATATTAAGTATAACTTCATGGATAGGCGCCTTTTTTGCAAGCTCCTTTATATCTTCTTCTTTTTCTGCTTTATATGCATCTATTATATCATTAAATGTGATTCCTTTCTTTTCCATAAATGGTATGCTAAGTGCCCAGTTATGAAATGCACTTCCAAATGCAACACTTCCATCTTTTACATTTACCTGCCATTTATCTCCGTATTCTTCCTCAGCAATCTGTTTTATCAGCTTGTTTACACTTGTAATTATCTTTACAAATCTCTGCTGCATTGCATCAGGTGTTAATTTCAGCTCTTTGATAAGCCTGTCAACTTTGTTGATAAACAGAATAGGCTTTACTCTTTCCTTAAGAGCCTGCCTTAAAACAGTTTCAGTCTGAGGCATTATCCCTTCTGAAGCGCATACAAGAACAATAGCCCCATCTACAGCTCTCATCGCTCTTGTAACATCTCCTCCAAAATCTACGTGACCTGGAGTGTCCAAAAGATTAATAAGATATTCAGCATCATCAAATTCATGCACCATAGAAACAGCAGCAGTATCAATAGTGATTCCTCTTGCCTGCTCATCCTCTGAAAAATCCAGCTTTAAAGCCTCTCCAGCATCTTCTTTTGACATCATCCCTGCTCCTGCAAGAAGATTGTCTGAAAAAGTTGTCTTTCCGTGATCAATATGCGCACAGATAGCGATATTTCTTATACTGTCAGGACTATTTGAGATTTTCGTTACCTTTTCAACCATCTTTTCTGTCATTTTATAATCACCTATTTCCAAAATAATTCTGTTTTAGTAGTTTCTTTTGATTTTGTGGGGAAAATTGTATGCACAAGTTCATCAGGCCTAAACCATAATTTTATTTCCCTTTCTGCATCCTTCTCGTCAGCAGAAGCATGAACAACATTCTCAAAAACATTTGTCTTGGAATGTATTCTGCCGTATTTTCCTCTTATTGTTTCAGGGTGTGCCTCTTCAGGGTGGGTTGCTCCTGCAATCTTTCTTATTTCTTTTATTGCATCCCCTCCTTCATAAACCAAAGCTAAAACTCTTTTAGTATGATATTCCCCTAAAATATATTTTATAAGCTCATCAAAAAAATCTTCATCTTTAAGGTGCTGGTAATGCTCTTCTGCCAATTCTCTTGTTACCCTTACAATTTTGGCACCCATTATCTTCCTTTTGGGATTTGAAAGTGCTGAAAGTATATCTCCTGTTAATGATTTGACTAAACCGTCAGGTTTTATAAGAACCAGTGTTTGCTGTATTTTTTTGTCTGTCATCTTTATTCTCTTTTTTTCTTTGTTATCCACTTTACATTTGTGGATTTCTTTCTCAGTTTCAGCATATTCTTCTCGCATTTTCCTGAACAAAAATATAATATCTTGCCGTCTTTCTTGATATACATCTTGCCGGTTCCTTTCTCAATATCATCTCCGCAAAAACTGCATTTGGCCATTTAAGATCCTCCTCCTCTTCCGCCCCCCTTTCTCTTAAGGGACTTCGCTTCTATCTCTGTTTCTCTAAGCATCAGTATATCTCCAATCCTCACAGGACCTTTTACATTTCTTCTAAGTATCTTGTCAGAATCTCTTCCTTCAAGAACCTTGCACCTGATCTGAACAGCCTCTCCTCTTGAGCCTGTTCTGTCAATTATCTCTTCTACTTTTGCAGAAACAGCGCTGCTAAAATGAACTCCGCCTTTTCCCTTTCCAGATGGTTTCTTTCCTTTTTTTACAGGTTTTTTAGGTGGCATTTTTCAGTTATTTTTCCTTGGTTTCTTTTTTTCTTTTGGTTCTTCTTTTTTCTCTTCAGATTTTTCTTCCTTTTTTCCTGAATCTTTTTCCTCAGAACTCTTTTCTTTTTTCTTTTTTTCTTTCTTTTCTTCTTTAGGTTCTTTCTTTTCTTCTTTAGGTTCTTCTTTTTTAGGTTTTCCAACCTTCTCTTCAATTTCTTTCAATAGTGATTTTGATTCTCCTTCCTTGACTATTGCTGCACTTGCTGTAGGAACAGCTATTCCTGCTGATGCTCCAAGATCTTCCTTCTTTGGAATCTCAACACAGACAACTCCTTTTTCTTCTGCAAGCAAAGGAATATGCATAACTATCTCAGGGGGACTTGCATCTTTAGCTACTGCTACAAGCTTTGCGCTTCCTCTCTCTAGTGCTTTTGTAACTTCATTGGTTCCTTTCTTGATCTTGCCTGTTGCTCTGGCAACTTCAAAAGCCTCTAATACTTTGTCTACAATTTCTTTTGATACTTCAGCCATTTTATATAACCTCCATTTAGATGAGGTAAAAAAAATAAAGAAAAAAATAATACCTCACTCAAGCTTTACTGTGCCGATAGCCCATATAGCACAATTCAGCCATCATCATTCATTGGTTTCCTGAACACTTGTGCTCAGGTTTATCTCCTGAATTGAGGGCTCATTTATAAATATTATGGTTTTCTGTTGTCAGCAAAGAGTAATTATTGTTTCTGCCTGTTTTCATTATAGAATTCTATTGCTTTAGAAAAATCAGACTTGGAAAACTCAGGAAAATATTTTTTGGTGAAATATACTATGCTTGCTGATGTATCCCATAACAAAAAACCGGTTGTCTGGATAATCTTTCCGTTCTTTACTACAAGATCAGGCGGAAGAAAATATGAGCTGTATATATTTTCTTTTATGATATCTTTATTTATTGCTTCGATATCAAGCTTACCTGCCTTGACCTGTCTTCCGATTATCCTGCACGCATCTGCAATCTCTTCATTCCCGTTGTAATTGATGCACAGATTTACAAAAAACTTGTCATAATCCTTTGTCTCTTCCAGTGCATTCTTGATTACATCTACTGCTCTTCCTGCAAGATTATACCATTTCCCTAGTGCAGAAATCTTTATCTTGTTTTCATGCACGATGCTTGATTTCCTTATAGAATCTAAAAAAGATATAAGCTCGTCCAGAAAAACAGGAAGCTCCTCTTCTTTTTTCAGCTGCTCAGGAAGAACATATATAGTTAAGATAGGTATGTTGTTTTTTATCTGAAGATTTATTATTTCCTTTAAGATATCAAAGCTTTTTTTGTATGTTTCTTTTACAGGCTTTTTCTTTTTTTTGCTCCACAGCTCCATCCCGTGCATAGTCAAAGCAAGATGCCTGACTATGTTTTTTTTCTTTCCTTCCTTTTCCTGAAGCTTAAGCATGAGCTTGAATCTTTCCAGCATATTCTCACTAATATAATATTAGATTATAATTTAAATATTTTTGCTATATACTG
>CAZFSZ010000045.1:0-8578 GCA_964521755.1 uncultured Methanosarcinales archaeon
CGGTATTTTTATAGATTACCAATTCTTTTAATTTTCCTTGTTTATGAATTATCTTATTTGGGATAAAATCTTTAATATTTATTTCTTTATTGACAATATAGTTCATCTTTATAGAATAAAGAATTCAGTCTTTATAATTTCTGCGCAGACAAATGTCCAGTGACCAGTGGTGTTAAAATGATGGCTGTGGGGGAATTTGAATCCCCGACCTTCACGTCACTCAAGTGCAATCATCTCCTTTTGGATCAGCGCTCAACTATATGAGCGTGACGCTATAACCAGACTAAGCTACACAGCCCTGTAGAAAAAAATAAGAAAATGTTTTATAAAGGTATCGAAATTGTTTCTGCATTTCTGATTTTTTTATTTGTTGGTCAGCCAGCATCATAAAAACAACTAAACCAGAGATTTTATGTCTTCAGCTATCTTTTCTGCTTTTCCTTCTTCATAGCTTTTTCCTTTCCAGTACTCTAGTTTGTCATCCTTGAACCTGGGTATTATATGTATGTGAAGGTGAGGCACTTCTTGTCCTGCTGCTTCTCCGTTGCTGGACATTATATTGATTCCTTCTGCTTTTACTGCTTTTTTTATCTTCGGAGCAAGTTTTCTTACTGTTTCGCTTACATCATCCAGGTCTTTTTGGTTTACATCTAAGATGTTCTTTGAATGCTCTTTTGGGATCACCAAAGTGTGGCCTTTGTTGATTGGATTTATATCCAGAAAAGCCAGTGTGTTTTTGTTTTCGTATATTTTATTGCAGGGAATCTTTCCCTCAATTATCTTGCAGAATATGCATTCTTTCATCATAATTCACCTTCCCATTCTTTTAAGAATCTTTTTACAAAATCTTTTGTGTAATCATATCTTGATTCTGCTATCTTTTTTGCTGTTTCTGTATGAAATGTATCAGGGGTTATTTTTAAGATTTTTTCATAGAAATGATTTATTGCTGTGTTTGCTTTTGATTCATATTTTTCAGCAGGTTTTTCATCAGCTTCATTGTTAGCAGACATGGTTATATTTCCTGATTCTAAAGTGGTTTCCATCTGATATCCGGCTGTCGAGCTAACTAAGAGGATAAATACAAAAATCCATAGTGTTGATTTACATTTCATCCTAGCTTTTCTTTTATTCTCCCTAAGGTATCCTTTATTTGTTCTTAATCATCAAGCAGGTAATAGCAGGTAAGCTTCCATTCAGGCTTGTTCTCTTTCTTAAAATTATCAGCTAGTCTCTTGAGCAGTCCTTTGTCTCCTTTGTAATCTTCCCTTAGACAGGCCTGCAGGTATTGCATAGCTCCAGATGCATTACCTTCTTCTGAAATATGGCTTTCAATCTCTTCCATAACCTTGTTCAGAAGCCCCCCTTTCAGTTCTCCAGCCCGTTTATATCTCCAATAGGCGGTCTCTGGCAGCCTTCTAAGCTTTCTGCTTTCAAGCAATCAGCAGCTTCTTTGAGCTTAGCTTCATTATCAATCAATTCTCCATTGTCAACATAGACTAAGGTGTATTCTCCTCGTTCATCAGTTTCATACCCTCCAACATTATAAATAAATACTTCTGCAACTACAGAGGGGATTAACATCAACAGTGTTAAACAAATAATTAGTTTTTTCATCCTTTCACATTAGTCTCTTAGATTGGGATTTGAAATAGTAAATTTCCCTTTTTTTTTGAATTCATTATAAGCTGGCAAAAACCATTCATATTCTTTATGGGTAAGTAATTTTTTTATCTCTTTCAAGCTGGCTTTCTCTGTGATATGTTTCATTAAAGCAAGACCTTTTCTGATGTTAGGTATTAATTCAGGATACTTGCATGTCTTAGGATCATTCCATTCATCAGTATATATGTTTCCATGCATATTCCAAGCAAGCAATATCTCTTCCCTAAATCTTATTTCTTTAAAGCTAAGCTTTGCCTCAAGTTTTGCTTTCTTAAGATATTCAGCCCTATCTTTCTCAAATGGTTTTCCCCTTTCCTTGTCAAGAAACTTCAGCCATCTTTCAATATCCTGCATTGTATGATATGCACCAAGTTTCAAGTATTTCATCATATACAATCTTAGCAGATCATCTTTATATTCTCTAGACTTTTCGTACTTACCATCAAATTTCTTGATCGCGATATGACCTTTGAGTTGTTCCAGTGGCACTTCTCCACTATGGTTTCCATACCATAATTCCACGCCTAACTCATTTTTATTGCCGTGCTTAATCAGTTTGCCAAGATACCCTTTTTTTAGATGCATATAATCTATGCCTTTGGTAACTTTTATGATACCTATTACTTTTCTTTCTTCTTTATTTGCTATATCCTTTTCTATTCCTTGATGCTTAAATTGAGTTATATGGAAATAAGCTCTTGAATTTTCTATTAACTCATTTAAGTCCTTTACTTTATCTTGTTTGCTTATAAAATCATCTAATGAAAGTATGCCTTTACACTCTTTGAAAAGTTTGTATCTTTTTTCTAAATTACTTTTCCTTTCTAATACCGCCCCTCGTGCAAGACCAATTTCTCTTTTAAAGACAAATGAGAAAAAGTCACATACTTCTCTAAGCTCTTTCTCAAATTTCTTAGCTTTTTGAACTGTTTTTTTATCAGCACCCCTAAAATTATCATAAACTGTGAAATTAATGTAATCATTTATTGCTTGAGTAACTACCCATAATAGATTAGCCACATAACCTGTCTTGAAAGCATAATTATCATACTCCTTAGGGAGATTCTCAAGCACTTCAAGCTCTTTCTTCAATCCCAGCTTCTTTATCCTAGCCTTATTCTTGGACATCAGTTCTTCAAATATCTCTTTTTGTGTAGGTATCTTATTAGTCATTTCCAGAATCCACCTCCGATCATAACTCCTTTATTTACCTCAACATAGCCTAAAAAGTCTTCAGGAGGGATATTGCTCGGGAAAAATATCTCAAACTCATCCTCAAATCCATGAGAGCGGTGTGTGAAATATTTTTTTATGTCTTTTTTAAGATTTTCAGTCTGCATTCTTGATATATTCTCCAAATTTTTTAAAGGCTTCTGCTCTTTGTGAAAATTTATTTTTTTCTTCGATGGACATGCTTGATATAGTCATTTCTTTTCCCTCTGGGGTAAATATCTTGTCATAAGGCATCTCATCTTTGTCTTTGTTGTGGATTTTTTTTGTTATTGTTCCATGCATCTTTCCTTTGAATATAATCGGTTCTTCTCTTGGTTTGCAGAAAGCCGCAACTGTCATAAAATATGCTTTTCTTGATTCATCTTCTAATAATTTGAAAATTCCTTTGAAATTTAATGTTTTAATTACAAATTTAGGAAGAGGTCCTGGAAAACCTTCATATGCTTCAAAGAATAATCCTGTGTCTTCAAGAACTATGGGCTTGTTTAACTTGTCAGCTAGCTGTTTTGCTGCTCTTTTTGCAATCTCTTCCATGCCAAGATCATGGTTTTCATCATATTCCATATTTATTTGTTTAAGTTCTAATGGATAGTCTTTTAGCAGGTTAGATACTTCTTTAAACTTGTGCTTGTTTGTTGTTACAAAATAGATTTTCATTTTTAAAATAAATGGACTGGCTGGGATTTTCATCATTTGGCTGCGAACGAATAGTGAGCTCGTCCGGCTTTAGCCGTACTTTGCGTGTCAGCCGAGCGTAACCAATTGTTTTGAACCCAGGATCACACGGCTGCCAGCCGTGTATTCTATTGTCCGCATACTTCTCATTGTAAGTATGCACCAGACTAAACTACCAGCCCATATTTTAAATAAATTTTGTTTTAAGTTAAAAAGGTTTCTCCTTTTTGGTATTAACCTAATATAATCAATTATACTCTAATATACAAAATCGTAACATTAATATAGGAGTATATGTATTCAAGTTTTTATTGGGGGTATTACTTATGGTAATATTATTTGATCAGTTTAACATGCCGGATGATATATTTAAGATAGTCTTTGCTACAGAGCAGCAGGAGACTGTTGCAAAGCTTTTGATTAAACATATCAAGGACAATGGCGGAGAAATAGGAAAGACAGAGATGAGTATGTTTGCTACACAGCTGCATGAAGGAACTTTGATTGACAGCACTGTTGATATGACTCCAGCAAGAAAAGAGGCTCCTAAGATTTCTTACAACAAAAGACAATTCTATGATAGGATACTTACTCCTATGAAATCAATGGGGCTTGTTGATTATGACCTGTATAAGAAAACGTACAAGATCTCTGACAAGTTTAACAAGCTGATGATAAAGATGGGTTTATTGTGGCTTAGAGAAATAAGGTAAATTTTCCCAAGCTTTTTATATTACTGAACTTTATATTTCTTAGGTGGAACCATGGAAGCAAATTTGCTGTTGGAAGGATTAACACTTGGCGATGTTGAAAATCATGAAAACTTGTATTTTGTAAGGATTTTTGGAGACAACAAGTTTGATAGGGATATGCTGATTCTTGATGAGGCTTTGGAGACAAAACAGTTTAAAGCAACTGAAACAGGCACTGTAGAAACTCTGCAGTTAGACAACAATCTTGACAAGCTGGTGTTTATTGCGTGCGGCATGATATTTGAGGGAGCAACCCAGAACAGGGCAGCGCAATATCCTGCAATGGTCCCGGCTTATACTGAGAATGTTCAATTTCCTGTAAGATGTGCAGAAAAAAGACAGGGATTGAGAGGGGATTCAAATCTTGAAACTTCTGACACTATAATTATGGCTTCTGCAAGAACAGGGAGAATAGACCAGGATACAACATGGACAAGGATATCAGATACAAGAGATATTACTCAGATGAGCAGTACAGAAGATTATGCTTCTTCAATCAAAAGTGCAAATCTAGAAGATTATATTAATATTTTAGGGGAGCCTAAAGAAAAACAGCTGGGTTATGTTGCTGCGATTAACAATGGCAGCACCGGTTTTTATGCAGATATATTTGGAAATAATGAACTTTATGGGAAACTGCATAAAAGACTGCACGAGAGCATAGCCGCAGTCGCAAGATACAAATTTCACAGCAATACATCTGAAATGAGAAAAGACATGTTTGAGGATTTTATCGATACTGCTAAAACTTCAAATTTAACTGAAGAAGATTTAGATAATAGACTAGCAGGCAAGATTTATACAATTACAGAATCAATTGAAGGTTCTGTTTTAGTTTATGATGAGAAACCTGTTCAGATATCTTTAAGAAAAGAATAATGTTTATTTCCTGGCAGCCAACTTAACGTCTCCTGACTGGACTGTTTTTCTGCCGGAATGTTTTGCGATCATTGATGCTTTTTCTCCTATCTTAAGGGCTATGCTGTGGATAACGTCTGCAAATGCTTCTGCTGCATCGTCTGATACTCTTTTTGCACCGGCTTTTTGAAGTATTCTAGCAACTGGTGCTTTTGGAATAGTCCTTGTTTTTCTTTGTTGGGCCATAAATATCACATATTTTTTGATATATGGATTAAATATCCTGTTCTATATAAAAGTTGTGTTTATAGCTTATTTTAAAGCAAAAGACAGGCTATAATACAGTTTATATTAAAAATCAGGTTTAACAAGTTAAATTTATATATGTGTTGGTTATAGTTTTAATTATATGAAATTAAAAGAATCAATCAAAAAATATGCTTTGCAGAACGCTGTTGAGTTTGAAGGGAAGGCAAATCTTGGTTCTGTGATCGGAAAGTTATTAGCAGAAGATCCTTCTTTGAAGAAAAAGATGAAGGATGTTTCTAAAGAAGTCAAAAAGATTGTTGCTGAAGTAAACAAGAAGAATATAGAAGAGCAGAAGAAAGAGTTTAAAAAATACAAAAAAAAGATACCCAAAAAGAAGAAAGAAGAGAAGAAAGGGCTGCCTGAACTGAAGAATGCCAAAAAAGGCAAAGTAGTGATGAGGTTTGCTCCTTCTCCTTCAGGACCTATGCATCTGGGGCATGCTTATCCTTTGCTGCTTAATTCAGAATACTGCAGAAGATACAATGGAAAGCTTATCTTAAGGATCGAAGATACCAATCCTGAGGCGATATATGAGCCTGCTTATGGAATGCTTCCAGAGGATGCCAAATGGATTACTGAAGATAATGTTGATGTTGTTGTTGTCCAGTCAGACAGATTAGGATCTTATTATGATTATGCTGAGAAGCTTGTTGATATGGAAAAAGCATATGTGTGTGAATGTACATCTGATCATTTTAGAGAGCTTATATTTGAGAAAAAAGCATGCCCCTGCAGGGAGCTTTCTTTAAAAGAGCAGCATAAAAGATATGCAAACATGTTTTCCTCTTATAAGCCGGGAGAAGCTGTGTTGAGGATAAAGACAGACATAAAACACAAGAATCCAGCTATGAGAGATTTTCCATTGATGAGAATAAACGACCATGTTCATCCAAGATGGGCTGCTGAGAAGCATGAATTGTGCCCTCCTTTGAAAAAAGGAGAACATTCTGTTGAGAAAGATATAACTCCAAGGGTATGGCCTTTGATGAATCTTGCTGTGTTTGTCGATGATGTTGAATTAGGTGTTACTCATGTGTTAAGAGCAAAAGACCATATGGATAATGCAAAAAGGCAGGAATTTCTTTACAATTATCTTGACAAGAAGATTCCAGAGACAATTTTTGTAGGAAAGATAAACTTTGAGGGCATGCCTATGAGCTGCTCCAAGGTAAAAAAGCTTATTGAGGAAGGAAAATATAATGAATGGAGCGATATAAGGCTTCCGTTTTTGGCTGCATTAAATAAAAGAGGATACCAGCCTGAAGCTTTTGTAAAATATGCAAAAGATGTTGGGGTTTCCCAGAATGACAAATCAGTTACCAAAGAAGAGTTTTTTAAGGCTCTGGACCATTTTAACAAAGAAGTTTTGGATGACAAGACAAACAGGTATTTTTTTGTTGAGGATCCAAAAGAGATAAAGATAGAGAAAGCTCCAAAGCAGAGAATTGAGCTGGATCTGCATCCTGATCACCCTAAAAAAGGCAAAAGAGAGTTTTATACTGATGAGAAATTCTATATAGCAAACGAGGATTTTAGAAATCTGAAAGAAGGTAAGTTAGTGAGGCTGATGGACTGCCTTAATTTTAGGAAAGAAGGAAGAAAATTTGTCTTTGATTCCACAGATTATGAGAAGTACAAGAAGGAAGGCGGAAAGATAATACACTGGCTTCCTGTATCTGATCTGATTACAGTAAATCTTCTTATGCCTGATGAAGACAAAACTTTAAGAGTCGGATTAGCAGAGCCTCTTGTTGGAAAACTGAAAGAAGATGATGTTGTTCAGTTTGAAAGAGTGGGCTTTGTCAAGCTGGACAAGAAAAAGAAAGATAAGCTGGTATTTTGGTTTGGACATAGATAGAAAAACTTAAATACAACATTTGTTTTTGAAATTATTATGGGAGCTAAGAAAATTCTTGTTTTGGATGTTGATGAAACTCTGTTAAATATAGAACCTTTGTTTTTTCTTGAAAAATTCAAGAAAGATTATAAAGATTATGAAGGAAAGTTGATGTTTGACAAATATTATCTTAGTCCAAGACCTAAATTAAAAGAATTTATTTCAAAAACCCAAAAATATTTTGATTTGGTTGCTTTTTCTGTTGCATACAGAGATATAACAATTAAAAAATTAAATGCACTAGGGATAGCAGACAATTTTATTAAAATTTATGGTAAAGAAGATTTGATTGACAAGAAAAAATCATTGAAAAAAGTATCTAAGGACTTAAATATCGATATTGGAAAGATAATTGCTGTTGATGATAATCCTGAAATATTTATAGAGCAGACCAATGTAGTAAAAATAAAGCCCTGGTTTATTGGAGACAAAGAAGATAATTCTTTACTAAATGTTTTTAAAGATGTTTTAGAATTTAATACTATCAAAGTCAGTTCTTGAGGTTAGGAAATCTACTATTTTATTATTTTTGATTGTTTTTCTTATATCTGTTTCTTTTATTTTTAAGAAATCTTTTTCTTTAAATCCTAGCTTTTTTAGAACTTCTTTTACAGACATATCTTTATTTAATGTCTTTTCTATTATTTTAACATAGTTTTTATTTAATTTTCTTCCTGTATCTATTTTTATAAAATTTCTTGCTCTGCTTTTCTGAAAGACTTTTTCATGATCAAATATAGTTAAATTATGATTAACAAAAATATTTGCTGTGTGCCTGTCTTTATTTCCTATCCATATGTCAAAGAGAATGATTCTTTTTAATTGATTTATTTGTCTGTTGTTTAATTTTCTTTTATAATGCATTAATAATTTACTGTTTTTTAGATAATTCATCAGAATTCCTTCTTTATCTTTAATTTTGAATGGCTTTATATCTAATGTTTTAATATTAAATAATCCAGCCAGTTTATTTGCTAAAATTTCGGTTTCTATTTTTTTAGATGGTTTGAATACAAATAATTTATTATTTATTTTGTAAATGTATAAGGTATTATATGCTGTTTTTATTCTTTTGATAAGCTTCATGAATTATACAAAGAAGTTTGCGTTTAAATATCTGGCGCAGGTAAATGTCCAGTGACCAGTGGTATTTAATTTTTTTTGGTTTGGGCATAGGTAAGCTTAAACC
>CAZFSZ010000046.1:0-8278 GCA_964521755.1 uncultured Methanosarcinales archaeon
CTAAAAACGCAACATTTAAATACTCCTTACTAATACTTTCCTTATGCCCGACCTTAATTCTAAGAGGTAATAATTCTGGGCAATGATAAAAATGGAAGAAAATAAACAATTAAAAACTGGTACAACAACAGTTGGGCTTGTATGTAAAGACGGAATAGTATTGGCAGCAGACAGAAGAGCTACTGCAGGATATTTTGTAGCAGCAAAAAAAGTTGACAAAGTATTGCAGATAACAGATGATATTGCAGTTACTATTGCAGGAACAGTCTCAGACATCCAATTGCTTGTAAAACTGATAAAAGCAGAGCTTAAGCTTAAGAAGCTGAAGACAGGAAAAGTAAACACAGTAAAGGAAGCAGCAAACCTTTTGGCAGGTATTGTCTACAACAACATAAGAAAATTCAGTGTTATACCTGGAATTTCTCATTTTATTGTTGGAGGAAAAGATGAAAAAGGATTCCATCTGTATGACCTGTCTCCAGACGGAAGCATAACTGAAGTTGACGATTATGTAAGTTCAGGTTCAGGCTCAACTATGGTTTATGGTCTGTTGGAAGCATCATACAAGCAAGGTATGAGCACAAAAGACGGCATCAGCATGGCTGTGAAAGGTATAAACTCTGCAGTGCAGAGGGATATTGCTTCAGGAAACGGAGTCACTGCTTTTACCATAACTGATAAGGGAGTCAAAAAAGTACTGGAAAAAGAAATAGAAACCAAACTGGAAGTTTAAACTTCTTTTTTAAAACCAAAAAAAATGGCAGATATCTTAAAGGAGATTCTAAAGGAATTGCCAGAGGATAAAATCTCTGACGCAGGATTTGAAGGAGCTAACATAGTCCTTTATACAAAAGACAAAGACTTTTTTCTGGACAACAAAGGGATGATCAAGGAAGCTGTTGACAAGTTCAAGAAAAGGATAGAGTTAAGGCCAGACCCTGATGTTGTCATGGACGAAGAGGATGCAAAGGCTGAAATAAAGAATATCATCCCTGAAGATGCAGGAATAGCCAATATCTTTTTTGATCCTGAACGTTCCAGAGTTATAATAGAAGCAGAAAAACCAGGGCTGGCAATTGGAAAAAGAGGGGACATCCTAAAGGAGATAAAGCTTAAAACAACATGGGTTCCTTTGATAAGGAGAACCCCAGCAATAAAATCAAAGATAATCCAGGGTATAAGAGCTGTTTTGTATAAAGAATCAGACTATAGGAGAAAATTTCTTGATAAGGTGGGCCACAGGATATACGACGGATGGCTTAGAGAGAAAAAAAAAGAATGGATAAGATGCACATTTCTAGGAGGAGCAAGACAGGTTGGAAGATCATGCTTATTTCTTCAAACACCTGAATCAAGAGTTCTAATGGACTGCGGGGTTAATGTAGCCTTGCCTTCTGACAATAAAGACGCATATCCTTTTTTAGAAGCTCCTGAATTTAATATAAAAGAGTTGGATGCGGTAATTATAACTCATTCACACCTTGATCACATAGGGTTTGTCCCTTATCTGTTTAAGTACGGATATAAAGGACCTGTTTATATGACTGCACCAACAAGAGATGTAGGCGCTCTTCTTCTGCTTGATTTTATCAAGATAATGAAATCAGAGGGAAAAGAGCCTATTTTCGAGACTGAGCATGTAAAAGAGATGGTAAAGCACACCATTTGCCTTGATTATGAGGAAGTCTCTGACATAACACCTGATGTAAGGATTACGCTTTACAATTCAGGTCATATCCTTGGAAGCTCAGAAGCCCATCTTCATATAGCAAACGGCCTTCATAATATTGTCTATACAGGAGACATGAAATACGGAAGAACAAATCTTCTTGAAGCAGCGAACACAAGATTTCCAAGAGTTGAAACTTTGATTATTGAATCAACATATGGGGGAAGAGACAATATTCTGCCCCCACAAAAAGAAGCTGATGGCCATCTTAAGAAGCTTATATCTGACACCATCAAAAGAGGCGGAAAGATATTGATGCCTACTCTCGGTTCAGGAAGGGCCCAGGAAGTTTTGATCATGCTTGAAAGTATGATCAGGAACAAGGAGATAAATGATGTTCCTGTATATATTGATGGAATGGTGTGGGACATAACCGCTATTCACACGGCATATCCTGAATTTCTCAATTCAACTGTAAGAAGGCAGATATTCCACAAGGACCAGAACCCTTTCCTTTCCAAGATATTTAAAAGAGTAGGATCTCAGAAGGAAAGAAAAGGGATTATCGAAGAAAAAGGCCCGTGTGTTATCCTTGCAACATCAGGTATGCTTGTAGGGGGGCCTTCTGTTGAATACTTGAGGCATCTTGCTGACAATCCAAAAAATTCTTTGATATTTACATGTTATCAGGGAGAGGGGTCTCTTGGACAGAGGATACAGAGAGGAGAAAGGGACATAATATTCAAGCACGGCACAAAACAAGAGGTTGTTCCTATAAAGATGGATGTTCACAAGCTCGAGATAACTGCACATTCTGACAGAAAACAGTTAACTAATTTTGTGTACAAATGCAGTCCAAAGCCAAAAAAAGTTGTCATCAACCACGGAGAAAACTCAAGATGCCTTGACTTGGCCTCTTCTCTGCATAAGATGAACAGGATAGAGACAACAGCACCAAGAAACCTTGAATCTGTAAGGATAAGGTAATATAGTTTGTCAAACAGACTTCTTATAGAAAGTATTTTTAACCATTCGGTAATATTAATTACCTAAAATATAAAATTTTAATTTTATTTCTTTTAAATATCAAAAAGTAGCAACATTATTTCCTAGAAATTCGATTATCTTTCGGACAAATATATTCTTTATTTACCATTAAAGATTGTGATTTTTAATGATTTATAAAATTAATGTTCTTGTCAGCACTCAAAACTCTTCGAGTTTTGCCTCGCACCTCTGAATTTTGAGAGCCTTAAACACTTCTGCATTTGTGGTTCAAAATTCAGTGGGCAGGGAACATAACAAGGTTATATGTAATATGACCCAAAACTGAAACTATATATAATGAAAAAACCCAAAAATCGTCCATCAGGATTTAACTTTCTCTGTATATTTTAGAAAGTCCCAAAATTGCGGCCAGCTTTTATTTACGCATTCTGGATTAGAATAATCTGCTTTTTTATCCTGGAACAAAGCAAGCTCAGCTATAGATTGGACTACTCTGTAATCTCTTGAATCAATCTTCGATCCATTATCAAGATTAGTTAATTGTTTTTCTATCTTCAACACTTTCAAATGTTCCTCTGTCATATTCTTTTTCCAGGCCTTTTTCATATCTTTTTTTGTATAATGGGTCTTTCCATGTCTGGCCAAACTGTGCTGTATACAAAAAACCGCCTTTTTTCATAACTCTTGATATCTCTTTCATTATCTTTTCTCTTTTATTTTCGACTACAGCAGTCCAGAATGCCTGAGTTATCACAAAGTAAATGTAAGTTTAGGGTTTTGTTCAACGAAGTAGGGCTTTTGGGACAGACCCGAAATTTCCATCAGCTTTAAAAATTTCTGATACTCTTAAAATTACTATGCCTGATCCGTTTAAAGATACAAAAGCCCTGGAATTCATACTAGAATCAGACTGTGAGCTGAGGTTTAAATCAGCATCACAGAATCCATCGTTTATCCTTTTTCCTACTACAGACAACAAAATACATTATTTGTGCCCTGGAGAAAAAAACACGACGCTTGTCTGCGGAAGGCTGGAGGAAAAACGCTCTGTATATAAGCTCAATGAAAGAATAATACAGGAAAAAGACGAAGACGGCCCTTATATCTACTTTGTGATAAATGTTCAAAACCAAAAGATGCAGTACTGGGTAAGGCCCCTTCACAGCCAGCTAAAGACGGTAAGGGATTACCCATACACCCAAAACGAATTTGACCCCTGCTATAAAGAAGATTTTTATTCAAAAAGAAACATCGCAGCAAAAAAGATGAGTGAGATGAAAGTGATTTCATTAAGAAATCCAAATATAAGATAATCTTCAGAAAAACACTAGTTTTAAAAATAACATAATATATACAAAATCATGAAGAACATAACTGCATTGGGATTGATATCTGCATTTTCAGGATTATTGACAGGCTCAGCTGTAAGGTATGGAGACCTTGAGGAAAATTTAATCAGTTATTTCCAAAGTAAAGGCATAAATCCCTTAAACACAGTGGATAAATTAGATGAGCTTCCAGAATTGGTTACATCTATAAGTTCAGGATCAGCCGCAGGATTGACAATATTTGCAGGAGGCGCAGCCGTACTAGGAATTGGAGAGGTTATAAACAGGCTTTCAAAAAAAGAAAAAGAAGAAAAAAAAGATTCTCTTTATGATATCCTAAACAAAGAGGTGATATCATTCAAAAGCAAGGTAGAAAATAGGGTTCCTATATCTACACATACACCAGAACAAGAAGCACATGCTATAAAATATGAAAGAAGACAGGAAAACAAAAAATTTCTTGAAATTCTTGCAAAAAACCTTCATTACAGTTTAATTCCTTCCAGCAAACAGCAGGAATTCCAGTCAGGCATACATCCAAATCTTCTGACAAGCGAGGTAAGAAGCCTTTTACAGCCTGCTTTTTATGTTGAGATTCCAGAATATATCAAAAAAGTAAAAACACCAAAGAATATAGAGATTGACTGGAACGAATTTGAGAAAATAACCTCAACTATCGGAAATTTTTCTGAAGCATTAAGAAAATGCTATGTTTTCTATTCAAATTTTTGCAGAGAACAGAAAGAAGAGTTTAAGACATACAATATCCTGCCTTATCAGTCATCAAAATTTGACGAAACAGAAATATTTCTTCTTCTTGAAGGAAAAGAACTTGCAGATATATTCTCCTCTGATCTGATCCAAAGGCTGTCAAAAAAAGAAAAATCTGTTTTTCTTGACCTGCTTAAGAATTTCTCAAAAAATACATCTGCAAAGATAAAAGTACCTTTTAACCCAAAAATAGAGGGAGTTTACGACCTCTTCGACGGATATGTTGAAGAGCTTGCAGAGCCGCTTGATGATCTGTTGACCAAATCAGGATCTATGTTCAGCCATTATAGATTTTCAATGAATGAACCTTATCAAAGGATAAAATGGATAATGGAAAAAGCAGAAAAAGAAAAGATAAAAAAAGAGTCAGTTCCGTTTTACATAAGCACATTAAGTGATTTTAAGAATGAAATCTATACAAAAAGAAACAAAAACAAATTTCACAGGCAGATGATATCAGAAAAAGAAGTAATCCGGACAATCAATGATCTCAACAAGCTGGCTGGAACCCGGGTTATAGACCAGACAAAAACATATAAAAAAGATTAGGCATAACCTTTTTAAATTAACTTCACTTATTCTATAAAAAAGAGTTCTTGATAGATATTTGAGGGATATTGATGAATAAAAAGAGCTCTAAAATAAACATTATGATATTTGTTCTATTGGTATTTATTTTTGGCTGGTTCTCAAACAATATCTATTCTTTATTGACTGACTTAAACAAAGAAAAGCCTTTTTCCCTTGCTTCAAACGAGATCAAGTCTCCTTCAGACTGGATAGATGAAAAACAGGTAAAGATAAGGGACAGGTATGTAAGCCTGATCATCAAGAATGCAACATGGGCAAAGTTCACTGACACAAACTCTATGGACCCCGTTATTGACTCAGAAAGCCATGCCATCAAGATTATGCCTTCTGACCCTTCTAAGTTGGATCTTGGAGATATAATATCCTTCAGGTCTCCAAAGATGAACGGCATCATCATCCACAGGATAGTAGAAAAAAATACAGATAAAGACGGTGTTTATTTCATAACCAAAGGAGACAACAACAAATATCCTGATTCAGAAAAAGTAAGATTCGATCAGATAACAGGTGTTGTTGTGGGAATTCTTTACTGATTATCAAACATTTTTTTGTATTCTTTGTTCACTTCAGAAACCCTGCTTCCCAACCTGTCAAGAAAATCAGAGATATCATCGACAAGGTTAAGATATTTTCTTGTGTTCTGTTTGCCTTTTTCCTCAAGTTCTTTTCTTCTTTTCTGGGCAAAATAAATGTTTTCGGCGATGACATCAACACTGTCCTTCAAACTTAGATGAAAGCTTCCGTTATCTTTTTGCTGCTCTGGAAGCTCATTGTTATACCATTTTGGTTCTGGTTTATCTTCTTCTTTTCCATTGTAAGCTCCTGCTTCTATCTTTTTAAGTCTTGAAGATTCATAATTATTTTGCTGCAACATAAAAAAACAAAATTTATCTTATTTATAAAGTTTGGGTGTTTTTGAGATAGCATTGAAAAGTTCTATGTCTGTGCCAGGTACCCGTACGATATGCGACTCTTCGCTATTGCCAGTTATTGCGCAGTAATAATGGCATGTCCAGACATAGCTGACTAGGTTGCCCTAATTTAGTGGGGCGTTCCAGTCAGCGAAGTAAAAAAATTTTCAATGCGACCTTTTTTGACGAACCTTTAAATATCCCTTAAACATAAAAAACCACATGGGATTGGTAAATTTAGTCTTGGATGTTTATACAAGAAAAAGAACAAAGGAATTCTGCAGAGAGCAAAATAAATTTTACAGGGAATTTCTTCCTCCATCCCGAAGCAAAGAAAAAATAAAAAGCAGCTTAAAATACAAAAAACAGGCATTGATCTGTGGAAAATATATTCCTTATATCTTTGAAGCAGCAGGACTGCTTGGTTCTGTAATCACATCAAATCCATTTCCTTTTGTTGTTGCTTTAGGGTACAGCGAATCTCTAAGATGGAAAACATACTACAAAGATGAAGAAAAAGAGATAAAAGAAAAAAACAAAAGAAAACACACTATAGAATCTTGGAAAAAAAGCCCTTTTCAAAAGGCTTATGCTGATTCTATTGATTTTTATATAAGAAATAAAAAGAATGAAAAAAAGCTTTAAATAATATAACCTCTTAAAAAAGACAATGCCACTACAAGACCAAAGAAAAGCATGCAAAATAGCAGCACAATCGTTAAAATACGCTGTTTCTCTTGCAAAGCCAGGGGCTTCGATTAAAGATATATGTGAAAAGACAGAAGCCAGAATCAAAGAATTAGGAGGGGGAATAGCCTTTCCTGCACAGATATCATTGAACGAGACTGCTGCACATTACTGCCCTGATGAAGATGACACAATTATCTTAAAAGATCAGATCGCAAGCATAGACATTGGCGTCCATATAGATGGATATATTGGAGACAATGCAGCAACAGTTGACATCTCAAAAAAAAGCACAAAACTGGTAAATGCTTCAAGAGAAGCTTTAGACAATGCAATAAAAATAATAAAACCAGGAACAATTCTTTCAGAGATAGGAAAAACAATACAAAAAACAATTGAAAAATACGGCTTTGCTCCTGTAAGAAACCTTTCAGGCCACGGATTAGGCCAGTATAATATCCACACCTCGCCTTCAGTTCCAAACTATGACAACAAAGACACGACAGAGCTAAAACAGGGAGATATAATAGCTATAGAACCGTTTGCCTCTGCAGGAGCGGGAATTGTATATGAATCTTCAAACCCCTCAATATTTCAGCTGACAGGAAAAAAACCAACAAGAAACATGATAACAAGGAAAGTTCTAAAAGAGATAGAAAAATACAACAACCTGCCTTTCTGTAAAAGATGGCTTACCAAAAAATTTGGACAGGCAAAAACAAGCCTTGCATTAAGAAACCTGAAGCAGCTAAACATACTTACAGAATATCCTCCGTTAATTGATAAAAACCATGGTTTGATATCACAGGCAGAACACACAGTTTTAGTGACAGAAGACGGCTGTGAAATATTAACTTCAGTTTAAGTAATTTCCTTTTCCATAACCTTGGATAACTTCTTTGTTTAATTTGATATTTTTCTCTATCTTTGCTTTTTCTTTTAAATTAACATATATATTATACATAAGAAGCACAGATTCAGCAGAATAATCTTTGTTCTTCATATCATCGACAAAATCATCTATAAGTTGTACAGGATCTTTATGGCTGTAAAATTCTCCAAGACTTTTGATATCATCAATAGTCTTTAGTGCAGAGCAGACAACAAGTGTTGAATCCTTGTTAAGAAGATTAGCGACCTTCTTTAATGAAAGTTGCTCCATAATATCAATCATAGAATCGATAGTTTTATTGCTTTTTATGTCCATAAAATATATGATGTATATACTTTTTATAAATATTTCGGAAAATCTTCATAAGAATGCTTTGATAAACCCCCCCCTAATTTTCTAAAGTGCTGATATATATTCTCCA
>CAZFSZ010000047.1:0-1760 GCA_964521755.1 uncultured Methanosarcinales archaeon
GAAAACATACAAATTCTGGGAAGATCATCATTAATTAGTTTCCGCGCAACGCCCTTTTTTTAACAATATTTAAATACTCGATTGAATATTATATTTTTTATATGACTGATGTTGTTTGTCCTGAATGCGGGGCTGTTGTGGATGAAATAGATGATGAGATTGATGAAGAAATCTATTGCAATAACATATGTCCTGAATGCGGGTATGATCCTGCTGAAGATGAATACAGGGAAGACTATGAGGATGAATAAATTACTTTATCTTTATACCATCAAACCTGTTGAGAATATCTACAGCATAGTTTAGCTTTGACTTATTGTCAGAGTAAAGCGTAAAGATTGGCTCATTTTTATTTACTTTGTCTCCTTCATGCTTAAACAGATATATTCCGGCTTCTTTGTCTTTTGGAGCTCCTGCGATTCTTGCTACCTTGGCTATCTTTATGTTGTTTATATCTGTAATCTTTCCTTTTTTTGGAGCTTTGTATGTAAAAGAATATTTTCCAGGCTTTAGATCATCAGGATCTATATTCGGATATCCTCCCTGTGCTTTGATTATCTCTTTGAACTTGTCATAAGCTTTTCCTGAATCAAGTATCTTTTTTACTTTTTGTTTGGGATTTTTTTCTCCTGCAAGATTTAATATCTCTGCAGCCATCATTACTGCTTTTTTCTCCAGGTCAATGGGCCTTCTTGGGTCTCTTTTGAGAAGATAAATAACATCTCTGGCCTCAAGAAGAGGACCTATCCCGTTTCCGATAGGCTGGGTTCCATCTGTTATGATAACTTTTATCTTCATCCCAAGCTCTTTTCCTACCTTGAGGAATTCATTCTTTAGGTGATTTGCCTCTTTTTTTGTCTTGATCTTTGTATCTTTTCCAACTGGAATGTCAATAAGTACATGGTTTGAGCTGACTGCTGCTTTTTTTGCTAGTATAGACGACAAAAGCATCCCTTCAGGGTCTATAGACAATGAATGCCTTACCCTTATCATCTTGTCGTCTGCAGCTGCAAGGTCAACTGCTCCACCCCATACTATGCATCCGTTTGTTTTTTTGACTGTATCTTTTATTTTTTTAAGTGAAAGAGAGACTGGAGCCAACACTTCCATGGTATCTGCAGTTCCAGCAGGAGAAGTTATGCTTCTTGAGGAGGTTTTTGGTATAGTCAGCCCTGCTGCTGCTATGATCGGGACAAGGATCATAGTGGTCCTGTTTCCTGCAACACCTCCGGAGCAGTGCTTGTCAACGATGATCTTATTCTTGAAACTTATCTTTCCACCATTAAAAGCCATAGCTTTAGTCAAATTTACTGTCTCTTTTAGGCTCATTCCCTTTGAATAACATGCAGCTACAAAATAGGAAAGTTCAGAATCTGTGAGTTTTCCGTCTACAATATCCTTTACTATAGAATTTGTCTCTTTTTTTGAAAGTTTTTTTCCGTCAAGTTTCTTTTTTATATATTGGATTGAATCGGGTTTTTCCTGAATATCAATATCTACTTTTTTTCCTTTTTTTGTTTGAAGTTTATCAAGAGTTTCCTCAAACAAGCCAATACTTCCGACAGGAACTGCTTTTTTGCTTTCAGCAATATCTACAATTGCAGTAGCTGTTTTATTTTTTCCTTTAACTTTTATTCTGTCTTCATGGTATAAATCTAATTTTCTGGCATCTTCCTGATTTAAGATAGCTATAAGAACACCACCTGTAGAAATATCCATGTCTTTAACTTTAAGTTTTATTTTAATCACCTCTTCTTAAA
>CAZFSZ010000047.1:1860-8278 GCA_964521755.1 uncultured Methanosarcinales archaeon
GTTAAAGGCCAATAAGCTCTGCTTATGCTGTCTTTAACTTTAAGTTTTATTTTAATCACCTCTTCTTAAAGTTAAAGGCCAATAAGCTCTGCTTATGCTGTCTTTAACTTTAAGTTTTATTTTAACCTCTTTTTTTATTTATTTTTAAATGACATCTTTATGAAAGTCAAAAGTAATGCAAGTATTATAGGGCCTATTATCACACCTATTATACCCATAAGTTTCAGACCGCCAATAAGACCAATAAGAGTTACAGCAGGATGTATCTCTGCCTTGTCACCTATTATTTTGGGCTTTAGGATAGTATCTATATAAGTTATTGCCAATCCTCCTGCAACTATACCGAACGTATTAAAGTAATGTTTGTGAAGAAGCTGGATCACTGCAGCAGGTATCCAGACTATTATCGGGCCTATAAATGGTATAAAAGTCAGAAAAGCGATGACCATACCCCACAGCAGAGGAGAAGCAACCCCAAAGAACTTTAGAGCTAAACCCCCAATTACCCCTTCTATGATCGCAATCAGGAAAAATCCATAGATTATTGCATACAAAACCCCGTGTACTTTTTCAATTATCTCTTCTTTTTGAGCTTTTTTAAGAGGTATTGTCTTTTTTATCTTGTTTATTATTCTTTTTCCGTCTATTAAAAGGAAGAAAGTAAAAAAGAAAGTGAGAATAATATCAAGCAACCTTGAGGGAATACTGAATATGAAGCTTAAAGAGCTTTCAGCAAGCTGGGATGAGATTTTTGTAAAGCTTTCCTCTATATATAATTTTATTTCAGGTTTTCCTGTTATCTCTTTTATATTGTCCAGGATATTTGATTTTGCCAGTTTTTGTTTAAGTATTAGGTAGCCAATATTTGCTTCTTTTGAAACCTGATAAAGCATAAATCCCAAAGGAATTACTAAAAGAAGAATGATTATCACTGAAACAATCAAAGCAGAGAGCTTTTTTTTCTTTGTTTTTTTGCTGAGCCATCTGAATAAAGGATAGGAAAGATAAGCAAGAATAAAGCTTGTAAGAATAGGCTTTAGAAAAGGGAATATGATTACTGCGGCGATGGCTATGAGTAAAATTAATAATATTACAAAGAATATTTTATTGGGAGCCAGTTTTTTAATTTATATCACCTTTGCTGTATTTTTATTTTTGATGTTTATAAATTTTTATTTTTTAAAGAAAGAAATGGGCCCTCCCGGACTTGAACCGGGGATCCTCACCGTTTTGAACAGTCAAGGCAGCGTAAGCAAAGCTTACTGGTCTTGCCTAACTTCGTTAGTCAAGGTGATGTCATAGCTTCCAGCGAGCAAAACTTTGTTTTGCAAGTCACTAGACCAAGGGCCCTTTTAGAAAATTTAAGGAAAGATATATAAAAAACTTTCTTTTGATTATACATAAATGCTGTTTTTTAATAAGAACCCAAAAAAGAATATTGAAAAAAAACTAAAAAGATTGTTGAAAAAAGGAAAGAAAAAGGAAGTTAGGGAATTTTTGGATTTTTATGAAAAAGAAGATACTCTTGATGCAAAGTTTTTCTGGAACACAGCTTCATATAAATGGGATAAGAGGATTTCTAAAAAGATTAGGGATTTTATCAAGAAAGAATTAAGTGATTTAAGGGGGATGAATTTAAGTCTAGGTTCAGGATGCTATCCCTATGTTAAAAATTCTGTTCTTGTTGATTTTTCTGAAGAGATGCTTAGGAAAGCTGAAGGATGCAGAAAAGTTTGTCTTGATCTGAATAAAGGAGAACTGCCTTTCTCTGACAACAGTTTTGATTCTGTTACAATTGTTTTTGTTGTAGATTATCTTAAGAATCTTTTTGGGTTGTTTAAAGAAGTAAAAAGAGTTTTGAAAAGTAAGGGAAAGCTGATAATCGTAAACTCCAAGAAACCTATCGCTGATTTTTACAGAAAACAGGAGATCAAGCATTACAGCAGTGATGATTTAAAAAAAATTTTAAAAGGATTTGATGTTGAAACAGAGAAAAAAAAGGTTGATGATATGGTTTTATTATTTGTTAATTCTGTGGTCAGAAAGCCGGAGAAGGCATAATTATGGTATTTGAGAATGCTGAAATCGAGGTTTAGAGACACCCTGTTACTACTTATAGGTAGTATAAAATAGAAAGATTTATAAAGGAGTAATATCTATCTTAAATATAGTTAAAAGACAAAAAAATGGCAAAATACAATATAAAACAAATGGCTGAAAAAATTGTACATGCTATATCTTATAAAAGCATGTCTGACAAAGAAGCCCCTATTAGATTTAAGACTATGATAATAAATGAGCCTAGTGAAATGTACAGAGCACATCTAAAAGAGATAGGTTTATTTCCAAAGCAAAAGATGTATCAGGCTATGATATATATCTTTGGGAAAAAAAGCGGATTAAGCAGAGACCATATCGATGAAAATCTTGCTGGTGATATCTCAGGGATACTTGATGAACAGCACAAGACAGGCGTTATAGGGGATGGAAAAATCAATCCCCAGTTTGAAACTGAGGCTAAGGAATCAATAGGCAAAATTTTAAAGGATTAAAATATCTTTCTTTCTTATTTTAAAGAAATCTTTATAAACAGATAGTTTATTTCTTAGTTTAGCCGGGCATTATGCGAGGGTAGCAAAGCCTGGTCAAATGAAATCAGAGATTTCAAAGCATCTAAAATCCTTGATTTTAGACCAAATGCGCAGGACTTAAGTAATTTAAGTGTTGAGGCTTCGGCCGATGATAAACATATTTAAGGCATCCTGTCCTTTAGTAGGTTCGTGGGTTCGAATCCCATCCCTCGCATATTTTTATCCTAAGAAGTAATATTCTTTATCTTTGTTGTGTCTTAATATATCAAAACAAAAATCTTCATCATCTTTTCCTGGCTTGTGAAAAATAAATTCTTTATTCTCTTTTTCTCCAAGATATACAGCAGAATGCCTTATCTCATCATTTTCTTTTCTGTAAATGACCAGGCTTCCTGGTTTTTTTATCTTAACAGCATCAATGTCAATTATCAGGTTCATCACATTGGGGGAAACATATACAGGTCTTTTTTGATCAGTATAATTTACACAGAACAATGCTGTTCCGCAGCAGTTTATGTACCTTTCTTTTCCTTCATGATCGTATCTTTCAGTGGCAAATTCAGGGTAGGCGATAAGATTCCCTATATTTTTTTTAAAAGGGTGATCTTCAATCAAATCTTCAATTATCTTTCCTAATTCAAGTGTTTCCATAGGGGGAATAAAATTAAGAGGTATTTATAAAACTAATATTTCAGAAGAACCTTATGTAGATAAAATAGAGTATGATATGTTTTACCAGCAGCCCAAGAGTCATGAATGAAAACCACTTAAAAACCCTGTATCTGAATATTCCACAGATCAGGTTGAAGAGCTGGAACGGAAAAGGCAGTATATGTATAATAAAAACAGCAAATATCCCGTATTTTTCAAGCTTTTTTTTTATCTTTTCTTTTGTTTTCTTTTTTAGAAACGGTCTGAAAACAAAGCCAAAGAACCTTCCAAGTAAATAATTGATGATTTGTCCTGCTATAATTCCAAGGAGTACAGAAGGAAACAAAAGACTAAAAGATATCTCTTTTAACATATTTAAAAAAAGTATTTCCAGAGGCACAGGAAAGAAAAACAAAGAAGAGCCTGAAAAAAGATAAAAGATTCCGGGCTCAGTTTTTGCTGTTATCTCTGTGAATATATGAGAAAATATCAGTGTTACATAAGGTATGCTTTTTATCCAGCTGATTAGAGAAAAGCCATAGAAAAGATAAAGAAGCTGGATTAATATCCAGAAAGCGAAACCTGCAGAAAGAAAAGCAAACAAAGCGATTGTTTTGTTCTTAAATGAAGTTTTTAGCTCTTTGATGCTTTTTTTTGCTTTATTTTTAATATCTTTTATATTCATATTAGATATTAGAAAAAGCTGATTTAAATTCTTTTTGTAAAAGTTTATAAATAACTTCATCATTGAATTTCTTTAAGCCCCTGTGGCTCAGTGGTAGAGCGTTACCTTGGTAACTTCAAGCTTTGCTTGAAAATTTTGGACAAAAAGGTAGAGGTCGCGAGTTCAATTTTGCAGAAGCTTTTGCTTTTGCTCTGGAAGTCTCGCCAGGGGCTTTTAAATAAAGTTTTTATATTATTTACCCTTCTAGATAATAAAATGGAGCATGAAGATATTGGGAGTTTGCTTAAAGGCCGTCTAGGTAAGTTTAAAAAACAAAGCAGATATACAGATTATACAGCACTGCTTGAAAGAAATCTTAGATTTCCGGTACACAGCGGAGGGGAGACCGGAAGACCAAAAAAGGTTGTTTTTAGAAAACTTTACATGGAAAGCAATGTTGAATACAACTGATTCTTTTTTTGAATTTTACAATTTCCAAAAGTATTAAATAGTTATTCTGCTATATTACAATGTATGGTTAGGGGAGTTAAAAAGCTGGATAAAAAATACAAAAAAATTCTGGCATCAAGGGACCTTATAGAGGATGCGCTGGATCTGGACAAAAGACTTGCTGGATTAAGAAATCATCTAAAGAATTTTGAAAAGGATTTGAATCCTTTCAAGGACAAGGACCAGAAAAAGGTAAGGGATTTCAAGCTTTAAAACCTGTGAAGATTTAGATGTGCCTTGATATTTTGATGGATATATTGGGTATCTTCTATCAGTTCTCCATGGAATCTGTCTGAATGGAACTTATAGATAAATTTGTCTACAACAGTCATAAGAAAATAATAAAGCGGCTTGTTCTCCCACCTGTTTCTGTAGTCTGTAACAGCCCATGCATCGAACAGCATAGTGATGTTGCCTTTGTTTAGTTTGGTCTTAACATTGTCTTTTTTAACTTCGACTTCCTGAAGATCTGTTATGTTAATCCTTATCTTTATCATAAGTGAATAATATTCTGTTTTGATTTTAGCAGGTCTTAACTCCATACTAAACTGTTTTGAATCTGGTTTTATTGTTTCATGTCTTCTTTTCTCTGACTTGGAATATCCTCTTTCTTTAGAATATTTGTCAATCGCGCTAAGAAGCTCACCTATATCAAACAACCCTTCATAGTGAAGTTCTAGTCCGTCTATTACTAGTTTTTTTTCTGCCATCTTTATTTGAACAATGCGACAAATACTGCCATCGCAGCTCCTATTCCTATAAATATCCTCCCTATATCATTAAGCCTGAATATCAACGCTATTCCAAGACCAGTTATCATAAATATCATACCGATTACATACATCCTTTCTATGCTTCCTTTTGCAAATTTTATCTTCCCCATATTATATATGTTTTTCGTATCTATATAAATTTAAAAATTTCTGTATCCTTCCGTGAAGGTCGTACAGATCGTTTATACACCACTTTTCAAATTTTTTAAAGTATGATTTAAATATATATTTATCGAATATTGTTCTGAGGAAGAAGAACATGGGTTTTGAATCCCATTTACTCTCATAGTCTGATTCAAGATAAGCGTCAAATATCATCATTATCCTTCCCTGCTGAAGATTTAATTTTACCCCTTTTTTTTCAATCTCTATGTCTTTTACATTTGTAAATTTTATCCTTATCCTTAAGATGTTCTTGAAATAATCTGTTGTTTTTTTCCACGGAAGAAGCTCAATCTCTATATCTTTTCCTGTTGAAAGAACCTGCTCATAGTTCTTTTTTTCATACTTGTCATATCCTTTTTCATAGAACCAGGCATCTATAGTTCTATATAGCCCGTTCAGGTCAAAG
The DNA here is from genome assembly GCA_964521755.1 of uncultured Methanosarcinales archaeon. Taxonomy (GTDB): domain Archaea; phylum Nanobdellota; class Nanobdellia; order Woesearchaeales; family WJKL01; genus WJKL01. Next base: position 7,621 of record CAZFSZ010000047.1, read on the forward strand.
ATACCTTCATATGTCAATTTCAACTGGTCAACTACGAGTTTTTTCTCTGACATCAGACATTATCACCCAAGTAATGCTTATATTCGTTTCCTTTTGCCTGCATATCAAGGTATTCTTTTATTGCATTATGAAGCTTGTATATCCTGTATCTAAGCTCATCATACCATATTGTCTCAATATCCTGTCTGATTATGTATTTAAGGAAAAAGTCTCTTATGTTCTGCCAAAATGTTGATTGTTCAAATCTTCTCTGCTGGTCTACATTCAACGCTCCCGATATTATAATCTCCATCCTTGCATTGGTCAGTGTTTTTTTGACTCCTTTTACTTCCATTTCTACCTCAGTCATATCCCATATATGGAAATCAATGGTGATGTGGTGTTCGTAGAATTCAGTTACGTCTTTAGATCCAATGAAGCTTATCTCCTGCTCTGCTCCTGTTGGAAGAGGAACCTTGTGCTTATAAGATGTTTCATGGAACCAGTATCTTCTTGCTTTCATCCACTGCACAATAAGATTGTAGAGCCCATCAAAGTCAAACAAGCCCTTATATCTTATTCTGTGCTTTTCTATAGGTAATTTTGTAGGATAAGCCATTTCTATTCCTCTTTTTAGATAATATTAGAGTGTTTTGTATATAAATGTTGTTGTTAGGAA
>CAZFSZ010000048.1:0-8206 GCA_964521755.1 uncultured Methanosarcinales archaeon
CAGCTGTATTTAAAACTAAAATATGTTAGATATAAATTATATAAGAGAAAACCCAAAAATTGTAAAAAAAGCAGTAAAAGACAGAGGATATAATATAGACATAGACAATCTTCTAAAAATAGACAAAGATTACAGGGATGAACTTCAAGAACTTCAGGATCTAAAGCACCAAAGAAATGAGATAAGCCAAAAGATAAACAAGCTGAAAAAACAAGGAAAATCCGCTGATGCTGAGATTAAAAAGGCAAAAAAATTTCCAGAAAAGATAGAAAAAAAACAGGAAAAAGTAGACAAAATAAAACAAAAAAGATTTGAAATAGAATCAGGAATCCCTAACCTTCCGGATAAGACAGTACCAATCGGAAAAGATGAAAAAGGCAACAAAGAAATAAAAAAATGGGGAAAACTTCCAAACTTCAAATTCAAGCCAAAAGCTCATTGGGAGCTGGGAAAAGATCTAGACATCATAGATATAGACAAATCAATAAAACTCTCTGGATCAGGATTCTATGTTTTCAAAGGGCTTGGAGCAAAATTAGAAAGAGCATTGATAAATTTCTTCCTGGATTTCCATTCAAAAGACGGCTGGACAGAGATCTGCCCTCCAATTGTCGTAAACAAAGAAGCATTGTTCGGAACTGCACAACTTCCCAAATTTGAAGAAGGCCTGTACAAAACAACAGACGGCCAATACCTGATTCCTACTGCAGAAGTTCCACTTACAAATATGCACAGGGAAGAAATTTTAGAACAAAAAGATCTTCCAAAATACTATACTGCTTATACTCCCTGCTTCAGGACAGAGGCTGGAAGGCACGGCTCAGAAACAAGAGGCATTTACAGGCTTCACCAGTTTGACAAAGTTGAGATGGTAAAACTCTGTCATCCTGACCATTCTGAAAAAGAGCTGGAAGACATGAGACAAAGAGCTGAAAAACTTCTTGAAATGCTAAATATACCTTACAAAACTATAATTCTGTCAACAGGTGATATGGGCTTTGCTGCTTCAAAAACATATGATATAGAGGTTTATTCTCCATACCAGAAAAAATATCTTGAAACCTCGTCCTGCTCAAACTGTCTGGATTTTCAGTCAAGAAGGATGAATACAAGATTCAGGACAAAAAACGGAAATAAATATATCCACACTCTCAATGGCTCTGGACTGGCTGCTCCAAGACTGATGATTTCTTTGCTTGAATGCAACCAGCTTAAAGACGGCTCTGTTAAGATTCCTAAAGCTTTGCAGCCTTATATGGGTGGACTGAAGAAGATCAATGCAGAGAAATGATTTATTTAATCAATAACCACAAAACCAAAAATATTTAAATTTAAGACCAATTCTTACGATAGGGGTAAAATGAATCTGTTCAAAGATATGCTTAAGGACAATGAATCCTTGTTCAAAGATGAGATTGCACTGGATTATGATTTTCTTCCAAAGCTTCTGCCTTACAGGGAAAAAGAACAGTTCTATCTTGCAAACTGCATAAAACCTTTGATGCAGAAAAGAAACGGAAAGAATCTTTTGATTCACGGCCCTCCTGGAATAGGAAAAACAGCAGCAACAAGGTATGTTTTAAGGGACCTGGAAAATGAGACTGATGAAATATATCCAATCTACATCAACTGCTGGAAAAAAAACACATCCTTCAAGATTCTTACAGAGATCTGCAGCCAAATAGGTTATAAATTCATCCAAAACAAAAGAGCAGATGAGCTTATGGATGAGATAAAAAAGATAATAAACAAAAAATCAGCTGTATTTGTTCTTGATGAGATAGACAAATTAGATGACATGGAGTTTGTATACACAATCCTGGAAGAGATATACAGAAAATCTGTTTTCCTTATAACAAACTATAAATCATGGCTTAATAATCTGGATGAAAGGATAAAATCAAGGCTTACTGCAGAATTGGTTGAGTTCAAACAATATAATGCAAAAGAGACAAGAGGTATCCTTAGACAAAGGATGAAATATGCGTTCTCTCCAGGGGTATGGGAAGACTCTGCTTTTGAGATGATTGCAAAAAAAACCTCAGACCTTAAAGATATAAGATCTGGATTATATCTTCTTAAAGAATCTGCAACACTTGCAGAAGACAAGGCAAGCAGAAAGATAGATACAGAGCATGTAAAATCTGCAATTGAAAAACTGGACGAATTTTCTGTTAAAAAATCAACAGGGCTAAAAGATGACATTAAGTTCATCCTTAACATAATAAAGAAAAACAGCCATTCAAAGATAGGGGATTTATTTCAAAAATACAAAAAAGATGGAGGTTCTCTTTCATATAAAACCTTCCAAAGAAAGATCAAAAAGCTTGAAAAAGGAAAATTCATCACTGTAGAAAAAACAGAAGGGGGCGATGAAGGCAATACAAGCATAATAAAATACAAAGGAACCACAAAAAAACTTACTGACTTCTAAAAAAACCTTTAATATAATTCTAAAAACCTCAAAATACCTGTCCAGTGCTCAAAACTTCTCTAACTGCCAAATTCTAAAGAATAAGCAATTTCAGCATACCACTGGTCACTGGACATTTACCTGCGCAGAATATATAAACCCTAAACAGTAGAATATTAACATGAAAATCAGGTGTTTTGAATGTGATAAGAAGATGGATGCAAGGGATGCGTTTCATTTAGACCTTGCTGAACTTGTCAATCCATTTTCAATAGAAAATACTGCTATTATCGGAAAACATATTTGCCTTAACTGCTATTCAAAAATAAAAAATAGAGGTGATACTTTATGTACTATAAATCCCCAAGCCAGGATTTTGTAAAAAATTTATTTTACAACCAAATAAGAAGAGTTACTAAAAGATGCGTTGCAGCTGAAAGCTTTGATATTCAATTTTCAGATAGCTGGATATAAAAATCCCAATTGATTCTAATTCTATAACTGCTATCTGTCGCTGAATACCTCTCCTCTTCCCTCCTCTCGGGAAGAGGTTCTTATTTTCAAAAACTTTTTAAACTGATTAAATATAATCTAAATATGCAGGTTATAACCCGCGCAGAAGCAAAGTTAAGAAAAGGAGAGATCAAAGAAAAGACCCTCAAAGGAGATGTTTTCATACATCCTACAGATACTATATATGGGCTTGGATGCAATGCTCTCGATTCAAAGGCAGTCAAAAAGATAAGAAAAGCAAAACAACGTCCTGATTCTCCGTTTTCAGTTATTGCTCCTTCAAAAGCATGGATCGAAGACAACTGTGAATTGACACAGGAAGCAAAAGAATGGATGAACAAGCTTCCAGGACCTTATACTTTAATATTAAAGACAAAAGACAGCCCTGTATGCAAGGAAGTAGCGCCTGGAAAAGAATCACTTGGAGTAAGAATTCCAAATCACTGGATATCTTCATTGGTTGAATGGATAGGTGTTCCTATAATAACCACTTCTGTAAATGTAACTGATGAGCCTTTCATGGAAAAGATCGAAGACCTTGATTTGGATATAAATGATGATATCAAAAGAAAACTAAGCTTTATCCTGTATGAAGGAGAAAAACCAGGAAGACCTTCAAAAATAATCCATCTTGAAAAAAACGAAGTTAAGGTAAAAGAAAGATAATTCAGTTAATACCTAACCTTTATAAATCTTAAAATCTTTATTCTCTTAACTTAAAATGACTAAGATATTGGCATCAGGAGATATACATGGAGATATTTCTCTAGCTAAAAATCTAGCAGATAAGGCAGAAAAAGAAAACGTTGACTTAGTTGTACTCTGTGGAGATCTGACTTATGCAGAGCAGTCAACAAAAGGGATCATAGGCCCTTTCAAGGAAAAAAACAAGAAAGTTGTACTTATTCCAGGAAATCACGAAACTATTGCAACAGCAGATTATCTTGCCCAGAAATATGACGCTGTAAACCTGCATGGTTATTCGATAAAAGCAGGTAACGTCGGCCTATTCGGAGCAGGCGGTGCAAACATAGGATTGTTCCAGCTTGAAGAAAAAGAATTATACAACCTGTTAAAACAGGGCCATGATAGAATAAAAGATATAAAAACAAAAATAATGGTCACCCATGTCCACCCAGCAGATTCAAAAATGGAAAAATTTACACAATTCTTTCCAGGATCAACAGGAATAAGAAAAGCAGTAGAAGCCTTCAAGCCAAATATCTTATTATGCTCTCATGTCCACGAAGCAGAAGGTATTGAAGAGAAAATAGGCAACACAAAAGTTATCAATGTTGGAAAAAAAGGAAAAATAATAGACATAGAATAAATATATTTCTACCCTTTAACCACACCCAAGGGCCTTAACCTTACAACCAATTTTCCAATATCAGCCTTATCACTAACCTTAACAACTTCATCAGGATTTTTATATGCTCCAGGAGCCTCTTCTGCAATACCGCTCATTGAAGCAGCTTTTACAAATATGTTCTTTTTTTCAAGTTCTTTCTTGATTGTCTCTCCCCAAAATTCTTTTTTAGCCTGGTGCCTTGACATTATCCTTCCAGCGCCGTGAGCAGTGCTTCCAAATGTTTCTTTCATCCCTTTGTTTGTTCCAACCAAAACATAACTTCCTCCCCCCATACTCCCTGGAATAAGTATAGGCTGTCCAACATCCCTGTATGCTTCAGGAATCTCTTTTCTTCCTGGTCCAAAAGCCCTTGTAGCTCCTTTTCTGTGAACCCATAATTTTTTCTTCTCCCCGTCAATATCATGCCCTTCAACTTTTGCAATATTATGCGCAACATCATATACTGTCTTTAACTCAGCTTTATCTCCAATCACTTCTTTAACTGCCTTTCTTGTCTGATGCCCCAATACATGTCTGTTGCACCAAGCAAAATTAGCAGCAGCACACATTGCCTTAAAATATTCTTCAGCCATATCGCTTCCCGCAGGAGCATATATCAGTTCTCTGTCAGGCAATTTCTGTAATATCTCAGGAAACTGCTTTTCCATCTTTCTTAAATAATCAGAACAAACTTGATGTCCTAGTCCTCTACTTCCACAGTGTATCATAAATGTAACTTGTCCTTCTTCTGTAATCCCAAATGCTTTGGCGGTTTTCTTGTCAAATATTTTATCAACATACTGTACTTCCAGAAAATGGTTTCCGCTTCCAAGAGTAGCTATCTGTTTTTTTCCTCTTTTTTTTGCTTTCTCTGAAACCAGCGAAGCATCAGCTTTTTTCAAATTTCCATTTTCCTCACAATGCTCTATATCATCCTCATTTCCATAGTTATTTTCAACTGCCCACCTTGCTCCTTTTTCCAAAATTCCATTCAGCTGCTCTTTATCCACTCTAATGTTGCTACCTCCAAGACCAGCTGGACAGTATTCAAATATTTTATCCAATAATTCTTTTATTTTATCTCCAACATCTTCTTTTTTAAGGTTGCTTCTTAACAACCTAACCCCGCAGTTTATATCATATCCTATACCGCCTGGACTTATTCCTCCTTTTTCATAATCCAAAGCAGCTACTCCACCTATTGGAAATCCGTAGCCCTGATGACCATCTGGCATAATAAGAGCATATTTCTGGATTCCTGGTAGAAACGTCATATTTTTCCCCTGCTTCAGTGTTCTATCTTGTTTCATCTTCTCAAGTATTTTCTCAGAAGCATAAACTCTGCAGGGAACTTTCATTCCATTTTCTTTTGGAATTTCCCATAAAATATCAGATTTCTTCTTTAATTCAACCCGTTCTTTTTGTTCCATAATTACACCATTTAGATAGGATGTTCCTGTTAGTTTATAAGTCTTGCTTATTTCTTCTTATAATTATATCTTATTAATTCATCAAAGAATTCTTTAATCTCCTTTATCCTTTTCGAATGTTTAATTAGGCTGTGAACCGCGCCCATCAAGAAAAACACACCCATAGCTACGGCTATAATTCCTGCAATATAAAAAAAATCTCCTTTTACCTTTGAAAAACCCAAAAAAGCAAGACCAAAAAGAATTGTAGTAGCTAATGTTCTTAAATCCGCCATAACTGTTCTTTTGTGCGCTAGATCAGTTCTTGCCTCTGCCAGTTCTGTTCTTTTCTCAGCTAAAAGATCTCTTTTCTTGGCCATTTTTATTGTATATTTATCTAAACATATTTAAAATTTTTTGTTGATTTAGATATCCAAAACAACCTGCACCATAACCTTGCCTTTTTTCTCTTCAATCTCCATCTCCTGATACGTAGCTGCTTTTATATGTGTTTCTGTATTGTATTTTTCAGTTCCTTTGTCTCCTGAAACAACAGCATCTAATTTAAGATTTCCTTCTTTTTCTTCAATATTCATCTTATTAATCTTGCTCAACAAAAAATCCTCTGAATCAAGCAAAACTATAAACTGCTCTAAAAAATCATACAATAATGCTTTTTTATCCTCAGATTCAACTGAAATTTTCTTTTCCACTTTAGCATTTATCTTATCCTCAGTTATAACCTTTGTCAAAGCCAAAGCCGCATTTGAAAAAGCCTCTTCCAATGTTTTTCCATATGCTTTATATTTTACATCTGCTGTATGGGGGAAAAATTCATATTTTTTCATAGCTTAGCTTAAAATATCAAAGTATAAATATGTTTGCATACTCTTGGATTGTTAACATACTTTAGTAAAGTTTAAAAGAGTAAAGAATATAACAAATAAAAAGAGTTTAAAATGATAGAATTAGAGCTTGTCAAAAATTTTCTGATAGCGGTTGCATTAGGGGCATTGATAGGTCTGGAAAGAGAGATGGCCCAGGCTAAAAGAAAATTCAAAGCCTTTGCAGGGATTAGAACATTCACATTAATCGCTTTATTCGGAGCATTGGCAGCATTATTAAGCGATAAATTCTCAATATGGATATTGATAATTTCTTTCATTGTATTGTCTTCATTGATTATTATTGCATACTATTTTGACACTATTTCGAAAAAAATTGGAGCAACTACAGAAGTAGCAGGATTGCTGACTTTCTTCATCGGTGTTTTAAGCTATTATGATATGGTTAATTTTGCTGTATTGGTTACAATAATAATTGTCTTGTTTTTATATGGAAGATATACTCTTCATAAGCTTGCTAAAAAGATTAAAAGAAAAGAAATGTATGCTACTCTTGAATTTGCTATTATCGCTTTTGTTATTCTTCCTTTTCTTCCGGACAAATGGCTTGGACCCTTCAAAGCATTTAACCCTTATATGATGTGGTTGATTGTTGTCTTGGTAAGTGGAATATCACTGATTGGTTATATCATGGACAAATGGCTGGGTAAAAAAGGAATTGAACTAACAGGAATCTTGGGCGGATTAATAAGCAGCAACCAATTAGCTGTATCTTTTTCCGGAAAAAGTAAAAAAGTAAGGTTTAACCAGGCCTTGATTTTCGCTGTCCTTATATCTAATACTGTAATGATTGGGAGAATGCTTACTGAATTGTTTATATTGAATCAAAATTTATTTTACAGATCTCTTTTCTCGCTCCTGCTCATAGGGCTGGTTGTACTGGTAGTTTCTTTATTTTATCTTAAAAAAATAAAAAAACAAAAATATGAGATAGAGTTTAAATCTCCGTTTACATTAAAGCCTGCATTGATATTCACTGTTCTTTTTGTGGTTGTTTTGTTTCTGGTTAAAATAGCCATATCTTATCAGTCAAGTGTGGGTGTTTATATCACCAGTTTCTTGGCTGGACTTATCAAGACAGACCTGGTTACTGTATCTGTTGCAGAATTAAGCAGCCAGGGGCTTGCTGAACATATTGCGGTAAATTCATTGATTATAGCTGCACTTACAAACATAGGTGTAAAAGGCCTTATTGCTTATATATTTGGATCAAAGAAATTTGCAAAATCATTGAGTATAATGCTTGCAATCTCTATCTTGATATCTCTTGCTGTTTTATTGATAATCTAAAGAAAAAAATTAATATTCTATAACAGAAGGTGAATCTTCATCTTCTTCACTGGAAGGCTCAATAATGGGGGTTCTTTCATCATCTGGATCATTATCACCAAACATATTTGCAAAAGCATTTCCAGACCCTGGCTCATCTGAAGAATTATTAATAGAAACATCATCAGGCTCTGAAAGACTAAGGCTGTTTCCAGAATCTTCAAATATATTCCTGCTTTGGGAAGAACTTCTTTCAACTAATGTTGATAACAAAGAGATAATCTTCCTTATATCTTCACTGCTGTCCTCTTTTGTATCTATTGTGATTTTCATCTAATACATAATT
>CAZFSZ010000049.1:0-7909 GCA_964521755.1 uncultured Methanosarcinales archaeon
ATATATCTGCACCTAAACTACCTAAACTTTCTTCTAAACTTTGCTGAGCTCCCTGGCTTATAGAAACAATGGAAACAACCGCTGCAATGCCAATCACAATTCCAATAATCGTAAGCCAGCTTCTAAGTCTGCTATGCAATAGAATATTCAAAGCTAATTGGAATGATTTTTTTAATCTCATTTTTTAATTCAGACCTATTTTTTCTTTTCTTTATTTTTAGCATTCTTCATCCAATCAGGAACTGCCTTAGAAGAATTATTAGACTTATTTTTACTAAATAATCCTTTAATTTTTTGTTTGGCATATTTTTTATACAACATAAAATATACAATAAGGCCTATAACAACAATTCCTATAATAATAAGTATTCCCGTAAAAAAGTTATCTTCATTATCTTTATCTTCTTGTGATTTCATCCCTTTTTTAGAACCTGGAATATCACTTCCTCCAGAGTTTATTTTTAGTGATGTTTCCATATTAACAACTCTTCTTTCTCCAATAGTGTCTGTATAATGAACATCAAATTTAAGACTTTTCTTCTGAGAATCTCCTTGTGCTAATGGAATTAAGCTAAAACTAACAATACTATAATCTCCTGCATCTAAATTTCCAACCATCTGCCCATCTGTTCCTGTTGCTTTAAACCCTTCTTGCTCAGGAATTCTTACAACAACAGAATTAGCAGTATTTTTTCCAGCGTTTGCTATTGCAATTGAAACTTCTGAATCTGCTATTTCTTGAATTACTGCGTCAAAAGAAGTTTGTACCTGATCCACAGAAATGTCAAAATGTTTTATTACAAATGAATCTGAATATTTGTTTGAAGTGTATTTAAGTTTTAATTCATTATTTCCTTCAACTGCGTCTTTGTCAACCCTAACCTTGTAACGCATGACAACTTCTCTATTTGCTACATCCTCATAAACTCTAACTGCTTCCTCATTACTATCCAAACTAAAAGGAAATTCTTCAATTAACTCAAATTTTGCATAGTCATTGTCCCCCAAAATTGCTTCAAACCATACTTCAAAATACTCTCCTGTATTTACTGGATAAGGCTCATATTTTAATTGAATTAAATGAATCCCATCAAACTCATAATGGTAACTATAATTAACAATTTCTTCTGCAGAAACAGAACTAACTAAAAAAATTCCCATTAATAAAAATAATCCCATGAATTGCAGCTTTTTTTTATTTTTTTCTTCCATTTTTTACCTCTTTTTCAATTTTCCCGTCTAAAATATGAATTATTCTTTTTGCATAATCAACCAGATCAATATCGTGTGTTATTAAAACAACTGTTTTGCCTTCTTTTTTATTCATTTTTTCTAAAAACTCCATAACAAATTTTCCAGTTTCACTATCTAAATTTCCTGTTGGCTCGTCTGCTAAAATTACATCAGGATCGTTTGCCAAAGCACGAGCAGCTGCAACTCTCTGTCTCTGGCCCCCAGATAATTCATTGGGTTTATGATGGAGCCTTTCACCTAATCCCAAAGCAGTTAACAATTCAGTTGCTTTTTTTTCTGCTTCTGATTCAGATATATCAATTACTTCCATTGGGAGCATAACATTCTGTAAGGCATTCAATGTGGGTAATAAATTAAATTGTTGGAAAATAAAACCGATTTTTTTGCCTCTTAAATGTGCTAATGAAGACTCATCCATTTCGGAGATATTTCTTCCATTTAAATTTACAGAACCCCAGGAAGGAATATCTAGTGCTCCAATAATATTAACCAATGTGCTTTTCCCACTTCCAGAAGGACCTACAATTGCAACAAATTCACCTTTATTGATGTCAAGATTTATTTCTTTTAATACTACAAGATGACTTGCTTTTCCCATATCATATTTCTTCCAGACATTATCTATTTTAATTATTGTTTCTTGTTTCATTCTTTGAGACTTCCTTTTTGTAATTTGATTTCAGAACAAATTTCGTGCTCTTGATTAATTTCTGTGCAATAATAAACACAATTTTTTCTATTTTCCTGACAATATATTTCTACTTCTTCATTACCGGGATTTGAATCAAAAAAAGATATTACTTCAGATTTAGTTTCATCATCTATTTCAAATCCTCCTCCATTCATTTTAGGAGTAGATTCACTAATTAAATTCTGTGAAAAATAGCCAATCATTCCACCCATAATTAATCCAATTATTATTCCTGTAATTAATTTGTTCATCTTTATCCTCTTCTATTTATAATTGAAAAATTTCTTTTTAAGTAATATGGACTTAAAGTCCATTTAAAAATTAAAAAAATAAAAAAGTTTATTCTGTTGCTACTCTATGGCATCCTCTTTTGAATCCCTCTTTCATCTTAAGGCATCCTTCAGAGCCATGGCATCTACTTTTCTTATGTTGCTTTTGGCAATTTGCTGCATTATCACAGACATTATCGCCATCTGCATCAACAAAACTTTTCCCTTGGCCTTTGTGGTCGCAGACTCCATTGCCATCAGCATCTACAAAATTGTCACAGACTTCATCGCCATCTGCATCTACAAATCCTGTTGCAGCGGTTTCGCTATCTTGAGCAAATGCAAAGCCCATTATTGTAAATAATCCAATAACCAGCATTGCTCCGATTCCAATTCCTGCTATTTTTCGATCCATGTTTTAGACCTCCTTTTAATTTTATATTTCATAATAAAATAAAAGAAAATGTTATTTATAAGTAAGATGGATGTAAAGTCCATTCAAATTATAAAGATTTAAATATTGTTTTACATTCATAAGAATAAAATGGGACCTGGCAGAACGATACTTAATCAATTAGCGCAGCAAGTTGCACAAGCAAATATCTCAACAGAGATTTTGTATTCTTTTATAATCATAGTTTGTAGTTTAATGATTTATTTTGGAACCAAAGAGCTATATGAATTAAGTTCCTACAAAGGCTTGAAGTTTTTCAGACAAGCATTTCTTTTCTTTGCTTTAGCATATTTCTTTAGATCATTTATCAAATTAATATTATTTTATTTTAATGTTCAAGGAATTTTTTCAATTTCACCAAAATTATTGAACCCCTTAGTTAGTCAAATAACTTTGATCATATTTATGTATTTTAGTGCAATGGCAATTTTTTATTTGTTATATAGTGTTATGCATAAAAAATGGAACTATGAACATAAAATTTATTTATTCCATATAGTTGCTTTTGGTTTAGCTATTTTTAGTGTTGTGTCAAGAAATCCTTTTTCATATTTAGGATTAAATCTTTTGTTACTCTCCTTTGTTCTTTTTGTAGTTTATGTTTCTTATAAAGACTCCAAAAAGAAAACAAAAGGACATAATCTCTATGCAATTTATCTATTGTTATTATTCTTCTGGATATTAAATATAATTGATATTCTCATTCCTACTTTTTTCCAAAATTTCCAATTACTTATATATCTGGCATCTTCTGGAATCTTTCTTTTGATGTTGTATAGGGTTTTGAAAAAGGCAGGTTCAAATTAAAATGGCAAAAAGAGGTAGATTAGAAATAATTAAAGACATATTAACTATAATCCAATCAAATCAAAATTCTATAAAAATAACTCCATTAATAAGAAAATCAAACCTTTCTTCATCAAATTTTTATGAATATCACTCAGAATTATTGAAGAAAAATTTTATTAAGGAAACAACCCATTCAAATAATAAATCAATTTCACTGACAGACAAAGGTTTAAGATTTTTAGAGAAATATAAAACAATTATAAATTTTATTGATGAGTTTGAATTATAATATTTAAAATTTATTTTTATTGAAAATTTCATAGGTGTAATACCTCATACTTTAGTATGAAATTTTCAATCCCGAAAACTCGCTTGTCAAAGCGAGGAGCGCAATACTGCAGACTTTAGTCCGTAGATAGCTCCGAGTAGCGAGTTTTCGTTATTATGCTTATGTGAGTTTAAATCTATATCAATCAAAGCTCCATTTAATCCATGCTTATGTAATCAACAATCAGCAGCACTTGTTATTCTTTTCTGTGCTGTTGCATCCGCAGCCTGAAATTGTTGCTTTCTTGTCGCATAACTTTTCAGCAAGATTTAGTATTGAGTTTGCAGGTGTTTGTTTTACCTTGCAGGCCATATCTATTGCATTCTGTATATCTTCTTTAGATATTCCTAGCTGCATTGCCTCATTAAAATGATATTTTAAGCACATCTCGCAATTTGACCCAATCGCTGCTCCGATAGCAACAAGCTCTTTGACAGCATTGTTAAAGATACTTTTTTTGTTTTCAACCACATTGTTTTCCTCCATTTTTAATTATTTTTTACGAAGAGTTTCTTAAAATCATCATTAAGCATTATTTTATTAGTCATGCCGTTCTTTACTTTATGCACTATACCTTTAGATTCAAGACTTGATAGTCTTCTGTGAAGTTTAACAGCATCAATATTCGTTTTACTGCTTAGAGTATTTTGAGCAATCTCTCCTTTGTTTTCAATTATTGAAGAAAGTATGATTTTTTCTTCTTGATCTAAAAAATTTAATGTTTTTTTAATATTACCCAAGATAACCTTTTTTTCTTTAGAAAATGACTTTGAAAGAAAATAATAAGTCATAATGCCAACGAAAACTCCCAATGATGTAAGGATAGCTATGATAATAGGTACAGGAACCCTGCAGCTGCATGAAGTTCCGTAATTGTCTTTAATAAAATATATTGCTAGTGAAACAAGAAATATGAAACCCATAATCAGTGCTGCTGCAAGCAATATGTTGTATAAATCCTGGTTTTCATGTATTTTGCTGATGCTCAATTTATCATCATCTTCTCAATTTTGTTTTGTATGGTTTTATCTTTAATGCTATAAACAACATTTCTACCTTCTCTTCTTGATTTTAATATTCCTGCTTTCTCTAGTTTTCCTAATTGTATTGATGTTGTTGATTGTGTTCTTTTAACATGCGGGAAGATTTCACAGACACATTTCTCTCCATCCAAAAGAAAATCAACTATTTTTAATCTTGTAGCATCTGATAAAGCTTTCATTATTTTCAATGTTTTATCCATTTTATATATTGACAAACATCAATATGTTTATAAAGTTTTCTGTTGATATTATGAAAGACTACCAGCTAAATTTCGCAGTATTTATTACAATTAGTTGGAATATAGTCATTTATTATAATCTTAAAAAATTAGGTATTCTTTCTAGTTTTAAAACAGACATAAGAAACAAAAGTATTAAGAGAAAATTTCATTTGGTAATTTAGTAGAATGGAATGCTGTCATATTTTTATTTTTCTCAGAAAAAAATACTTAAAATCTTTTAGTCAAACTCTTTTTGTGCCAGATAATAGCTACAGTAAAAAACAATGTAGTAAATCCTAAAAGAATCAGTAAGTTAAGAATCGGAGAAAAATAACTAGTTCCTTCAACCGAATATCTAGCTATGTCTGTATAATAAGTTAAAGGAGAAATAAATGATATAAATCTGCTTGCACCCGGCATCTGACTAAGAGGAATAAAGATACCACTTATAAAAATCAAGGGGAATTTTATTAAGGAAGATAACATCATTATGTTAGAAGGAGTATCAGTAGGAGGTGCAGATAAAACCACCCCAAATGCAGAAAAACAAAAAGAAGCTAATATTGTGCCTATCACTAAGCTCAGAGTTATAATTCCAGTTCCCAAAAAACTAACAGCTAATAAAAATACAAAACTTGTTATAAATAGACCAAATAAAAAGGACGCCAAAATATCCCCTAAAAGTATTGCCCATAAAGAGATTGGGGCTGAAACAAGCCGCTCAAAAGTTTTTATTCTTGTCTCCCACGGAGCAATTACTGGCCCAATAGATGTTGTTGTGAAAAAAATGGCCATGGCCAGCAAACTAGGAAATAAGAACTCCATTGTCAACTCCTTGCCCAAGGCAAATGCAATGAATAAAAAAGAAGGTAAAAGCAGGCCAAAAATCACCACAGGTCCCTTCATATAATATATAGATAAATCTTTTTTAACAATAGCAAAGGACCGTTTTATCTGATCTACAAACTCTAAAATACTCATTTTTTCTCACCAGTTAACTTTACGAATATATCCTCAAGATTTGGTCCTAAAGTGTTAATGGACAAAATCTTGTTTTTTGAAGATTGAGAATATTTGACCAGTAAAGGTATAATATTTTTTGGGGATTTAGTGTAAAGCCGAATTTTATCACCTTCTTTCTTTACCTGATCAACCCCTTTAAATTCCAGCTCTTCTAGGTTCACTTTTTTCTCAAAGGCAACCTCAATAGATGAGGTGCTCTGAATTATATGCTTTAATCTTGCAGGTCGGTCTATAGCTACAATTTTTCCATAGTTCATAATAGCAACCTTATCACACAAGTTATCTGCTTCTTCTATGTTATGGGTTGTCATGATAATAGTTGTTCCTTTATCATTAAATTTCCTGATAAGTCTTCTTATTAGTCTGACACTTTCTACATCAAGCCCTGATGTGGGCTCGTCCAAGAACAATAATTCTGGATCATTAATTAGGCCCATAGCTATAATTAAACGCTGTTTCATCCCTTTAGAAAATGTTTTTACTTTATCATGCATTCTTTCATAAAGTCCAAATAGCTTCAGCAAACTTTCTGATTTCTCTTTTATTTTTTGTTTTTGCATACCATACAGTCCACCTATCAATACCATGTTTTTGTAAGCAGACAGATCAACATAAGCATTTGCCATCTCAGGGACTATTCCCATAAGCTGTTTTGCTTTCAATGGGTCTTTTTGCAGGTCATAGCTGTTTACATGAATCCTGCCTTTTGTGGGTTTGAATATTGCAGTAAGCATCCTAATTGTAGTGGTTTTTCCAGCGCCATTAGGACCAAGTAAACCAAATATTTCTCCTTTTTCAACTTCAAAGTTTATGTTGTCTACAGCTGTAAAAGAGTTGAATTTTTTTACTAATGATTTTACTCTAATAATTTTTTTATTCTTAATGGCCATCCTGAACTCCCAAAATCTTTAATTTTTCTATACACTTAATTCCTCTTATTTTATTTGATTGCATAAAAATCGAATCTCCCTTGTTTAATTCTTTTTCACCATCTTCACTGGTAAATATTCCTTTTCCTTCTAATACAAAAAAGAATACTGCATAGGGCTCTGGATGAGGTTTTATCTCTTGGCCTTTCTCAAGACAAACAACTACAATGTTGAAATTATCTGTTTTTAATATGTCTTCTTTATTTGGTCTATCTGATAAAGGTTTTCCTTTTGATTTTAGATCTTTTATATACATTTTATTTACCTCATTTCAACATAGTTTTTACAAATTTTCTATTTTTTATGGCTCTAATAATGACCAGTATTATGAATGCTGTTCCAAACCAAACATGCAGATTAATGATAATTCTTGAAGCAGGAGATTTGCCTAAAAGATATTTGATAAACAATGGAATTGAAGTCAGTGCAGTTACAATAAATGTTGATATGCATAATTTTTCTAAAAGATGATTAATTTTCATTTTTTGCTTCCAAATTGATTTTTATAAAAATCTTCCATTTTATTCATCATCTTTTTCCGTTCAATAACCATCTCAAGCCAATTCTTAAGATACTCTTTTCCTTTCTTAGTTATTTTATATTCTCTGCTATCTGGTCCGGATTTACTTTTTTTCCAATCTGATTTCAACAACCCTTCTTCTTCCATTCTTCTAAGGGTTGTATACATGGTTCCAGATTTAATTTTATGTCTACCTTCAGTAATTTCTTCAATAGATTTTATTATTTGATATCCATAGTTTGATTTTTTACATACCACTCTAAGTATCAGAAACTGCATCCATCTTTTCTCAGGATATCCGCAGCCCTTATGGCAATTCTTATTATTTTGGCACATATTAGCTATATAACAATGTTATATATTTAAAGCTTTCGGAAACTAAGGTTAT
>CAZFSZ010000050.1:0-7433 GCA_964521755.1 uncultured Methanosarcinales archaeon
ATGTAATAGACATGAGCAATCGGTTAATATCCAAATATGGAATAAGCAAATTAAGCAGTTGTTCGCTAATAGAACTACAAGAAATAAAAGGAATTGGTAAAGTAAAAGCATCACAAATACTTGCATTATTTGAGTTCAATAAGAGGCACAACCTATCAAAGTTGAATAATAACTCAATAAAATGTGCAAAAGATGTTTTTGAATATGCTTCTCAAAAATTGCCAAATGATAAAGAGCATTTCATGATTTTACACCTAGATTCAAAAAATAGAATAATTAAAGATGAAATAATCTCAATAGGGATATTAAATGCTTCGATAATACATCCAAGGGAAGTTTTCAAATCAGCAATAAAAGAGAGCGCAAACTCAATTATATTAGTACATAATCATCCATCAGGTGATCCAAACCCTTCAAATGAAGATGAAGTCATCTCTGAAAAGCTTTTTGAAGCAGGAAATTTATTGGATATTAAAGTTCTTGACCATGTCATTGTTGGGAATGGCTGCTATTACAGTTTCAAAGAAAAAGAATAATCATTCCATCTTTTTAATTATTCTTTTCATCTTTCTTTCCTTGTTTATAGAAGCGTAAAAATAAGCTTCATCCCTTGTTCCTTCTGTAATAAGTATAGTTACTTCCCCTAAATGGCTTCTTCCGGTTCTGCCTTTTCTTTGGATCGATCTAATCTCAGAAGGCACAGGCTCATAAAATATTACTTTATTTACATTCGGAATATCAATCCCTTCTTCAGCAACCGATGTAGCAATCAGAATATTAATATCTCTTTGCTTAAACTTATCAATAATATTTTTTTGTTCTTTTTGATTCATGCCTTTTAGTTGCCCTTGTTTTGCTTGCCCAACAAAGCGATGGATATTAGCTTGAGGTATTTGTCTGAGTATCTGTTCTATAGAATTAATGGTGTTTCTATATTGAGTAAATATCAGGATAAGTGAATTGCCCTCTTTCTTAAACTGTTCCTCAACTAATCTCTTCAATACATCAAGTTTAGGATGAGATAACTTGATATCTTCATTTGCAAGTGATATCCCTTTTTTTAAAAGCTCATGATTTAAGAACATCTTTTCAGACCTTGAAAGTTTCTTTTTTTCATCGAATTTATCAATGTATCTTAAGAAGGATTCAATCCCTTGTGTTTCAATAAGCTCAAGGCAGTGATACGCCTGCAACAATACAGATTGATTATTATATGTTGCAAAAGCATAAGGCGATCTTCCAAATCTTTTCTTTATGCTCATCCTTGCTCCAAGTATATCTTTTTTTGAAATGTAGTTTGGCTTTTTATAAGTAAGTATCCCAAGCTTATTCAATTTTGCCAGCTTTTCAAGAAAAAGATCGTATAATGGCTTTTGAATTTTCCTTAATTTTTCATCCATAGGAACTTTGATCCAGTTAATCTTTATTTTTTTAATATATTTCTTGACATCAACATCATCTTCAGATCTGCTTTCTACATTCTTTATCTTAAGGTTTTCAAATATCTGCCTTATTTTTTTCTTTCTTGAGCCAGGAGAAGCAGTTAGGCCCAATATTAAACCTCTAAATCTTTTAGCAATCTCAACATAAGCGTAATTTTCTACTGCCTTGTGCATCTCATCAAAGATTACAAGACCAATATCATCTAAGCTATAGAGGTTCTTCTGTAAATCGTTTTTGATAGTCTGAGGTGTAGATATGACAACCACTCCCCTTTCAAACAATTTATTTCTTTTCTTGGGAGATATACTTCCAGAAAGCATCGTAATTGTGCTCTTACCTATATTGATAAATATCTTAGTGCTTTCATAATGCTGCATCACTAATGGCTTTGTAGGTGCTAAGAATAGTATTTTTTTTGGGAGGATTTTAGCAATAACTAAAAAGGCAATTATTGTCTTCCCTAATCCAGTGGGTAGGATAACAGCCGTGTTTGCAGAACATGCACTTTTTGCAATATCTATCTGGTATTGCTTTGAAAGAATTGTTTTTTCTTTAATATGTTTATGTTTTATATATTCATCTTTGCCGTATTCTGGCGTATCTTCTCTAAATATAAATAGCTTAGTCTGTGCCATTTTCCTCTTCAATCAAATCCCAAAAATCAGTATCATTGTCCTTAAGGTGTTCAAAATATCTCCATGGCACATAGCGTTTTTTATCATTTAATGGAAGTTTACAGATTCTTATTTCTTCGCTTTTAATCATATCATTAAGCTCTTTGAAAGTTATTTGCATATGACCAATGTTTCCCTTAAGCTCCTCAAACTTATTAAAACAATCTATAAGGATATTATCATGATTAAAGCATTTTCTATAGCAATAATTGCCGATGTAAGTATTAATTGCAGTATCTATTTGAGTTTTCTTTTCATTCTGGATTTTCCCTAAATCAGTAAGCACATATCTTATTTCACCATAGGTTATATCTTCTGAAAGATTTTCCTTGATTTCTTTTAAGGAATTGCTGTCTTTTATCGTTTCTTTAACTTGATTAATCTTTTTTTTATCTAATAATTCATGTAATTCAATCTTTTTTTGCTCTAATAGTCTTCTTAGGTGGCTTTCAATTGTAGAAAAAGCAAGTTTTCTTTTGTAAGCAATCTCAGGCATAGATTTTCCTTGTTTAAATAGGCTTAAAGTTAAATTTAAGGATGTTTCATGTTTTTCTTTTTGTTTTATGTTCATCTTCACTTCTCAAGATTTCAGCAACATATCTGCTTCTGTTGCTGCTATTGTTCTTTATACCTTTTTTCTCAAAATATTCCTGCATTTCAGTCGCATTTATCTGAACATCCACCACATTGTATCCTTGAGACATCATATCTTTTTTTAGCTTCTCAGTGTGGAGTTTCATCTCTTCATAGTTTTTAAATCCAGAATCATCGACACTGTTTTGGCATTGTATCATCCAGTCAACTTCAGTATAGTATGGGATGCCAATCACTGAATCTTTTTTTTCTTCGACCATTTTTATCGCCTCATTCTAGTTTAAATCATATGTCCAGCAAGTTTTCATAAAACTTTCAAATCTTTCTGGATCTAACCCTTTTGCTTTATCAAGATAGTCCTGATAGTTATGCTTCCCCATAAAATATGCAAGCTGTGCAGTAGAAACCAGATTGTCAAAACGTTCTTCTTTTTCAAGGGATTTTTTAAATAACTGCAGAGCTTTTCTTTCATTTTTATTAAATAATCTCAATCCTTTGAGATAATAAGCTTCCCAATGTTCTGGCCATATTCTTATTATTTTCTCAATCAACTCAACTGATGCCTTATTTTTTCCTATCTGGCCTAAAGCTTCTGCTTTTATCAGCATCGCATCCCTATTGTTCTCATCTATCTCAAGAATCTTATCACATATCTTGATTGCTTTTTTATCATTACAAGTTGCATTTCTATGGTATCTTGCTTCATCTAACAAAGAAACTATTTTCATATCTTCAGAAGAAAATCTATCTTCAGGATCTGTTTCAGCTACATCATCATTCTTTTTTATATGTTCTTTAAACATCTCATAATGATTTTTCAGCCTTTTGATGTAAATATCGTCATCAAGCAAAATATCTTTAATAAGATTTAATGCTTCTTTAGCATATTTAGTATTTGTACCTTCTGTTTGAAGGACAGGCCCTTTAAGGTCTTTGGCATGCTCTTTATCCATCCATTCTCTATAATATTCTAGTGATTCCCATCCAAAGCCAATTGTTGCGATTATATCATTATTGTGGACAACATTAAGAAATACCCTTCTGCAGTCGCAGTCTGGATCATTGCAGTAGCTTTCGACAAAAAAATACTCGCCTCTAGGAAGCTTGTATTTTGAGTCTTCTGGCAGAATTATGCACCTTGTCTCTTTTTTAGCAATATCTTCAAATCTTAGATCGAACGGTTCCATCATCATTTTTTATCACCTATATTTTTGATAGCATTTTTAAGCATATCTTTCATCTTCATCCTTATATCATCAGGCATAGTAGTAGAATTATCCAGCTCTTTAATTCCATTCTCAATATAGTGCTTAGCCATTATTGAATTTTTATGAAAATAAATCTGAGCCATGAATACATAAATAGGAATAAAATCGGGATATTGTCCTGTAAACTCATTGTAGAACTTATCAATTGTGCTATAATCGCCATTCTCTGCTAGCTCTATCAAAAAATCATTTATTAGATTAGCAAAAAGAGTGCCTTTTTCCATTAAAAAGTTAAACTTTTGCTTATCATCCATTGAAAAGAATTCGCTTTCTTCCTTGCCTAATGCTTTTTGTTCATCATCGATGTTAAAATCATCGTTTCTTAAAAGTACGGCATCTATAGCGCTTTGCGGCATACCTATCTTTTTCCCAAAATCTTCTATGTTATTTTCGTATTCTTTTGCTTCTTTGCTGTCATAAAGCTCATGAGAAAAAGCAATCCATTTGACATAAGCCTGCTTGTCTTGCATCCATGTTCTGTTATCAATCGCCCATAAGATATAATCTAAAACAAGCTTTAATTCATGATGTGTTATAGGATATTCTTCAAGCACTTCACTTAATACCTCCATGATCTCTATCTCTAACTCATGCTTAAAAAAATTCAGGTCTTTAAGATAGTTCTCTTTTATTTTTTTTAGTATGTTTTTAATATCTTCATCTTTTATATTTTCATCTTCATAGTAAAAATATTCCGCTATCGCATGCTCTATCTCACCAAGAAAGTCGCTGTATTCCTGTTCTTTTTCATAAATGCTTTTTATATGCTTTATTGCTTCTGTATCTTCTTTTAGAAGCTTTCGCAATGGTATGAATTCAGGCAGGCCAAAATTCATTGGAGGCAGCTGTGGTTTTGCATATTTTTGATATATCTCTTTGTGTTCTGTGTTATCAATCAGTTCATAAAAAGCCATGCAGTGAAATCTTTTAAATGCAGACATTATGCTTGATTTTATCTTTTCATCTTTTTCTTTTTCATATAAAACAGTCAGTTCAACATAAGAATCAACATTTAGCCTGTTTAGCTCATCAGTCTCTTCTTTTGTATATATCTGTTTTTTAGCTGCTCCTAAAATCCCTATTATGCCAGTAAGAAAAATAGACCTATAGCCGTCCATGACAGAATTTATTGTTCTTCTGACTGTGCTGTCTGTGCTTGTTATGTTATTAAGCAGTATATCTTTGTATCTTTTTAGGTAATCTATAGGCATTCCGATATAAAGGGCAGCATTAAGGCCTCTTATCGTTATCTTTACATTCTCATTGTCTTTGTTTTCATATCTGTCAAGTATTTCCATAAAAATCTTTTTTTTATCATCTTCATTGTCTTTTTCCCATGAATTTTTTTTGATCTCTTTTACAGCTTCATTTACTTTTTCTCTTTCTTTAGAATATAAATCCTGTATCAGTTTTTGTTTGTTCATTTAGAGCAAACCTCTCTCTTTAAATTCATATAACGCAAATAAAGGGCCCTGATTTAAAGTAGTTTTAGGGTATTCATCCTTAAAGAAGTTGTAAATGTTCCATATAGGTTTTATTGTATCTTTATTCCCTATAAAGCCAAGAAGCAGGCAAACAGTAGATAAGGTATAAGCATGTTTAATTGAACCTAAGGAATTGATAAGAAGTTTTGTGTATTCATTATTTTTTGCTTCTTTAAGCAATCTTACACTAAACTCCACAAAAAAATCATTTGTATTGCTCTTTAATCTGGATATCACTTCAGGAATTATATAATCAGAATGTTTAAGCATTTTTCTTATTAACAATATCTCATTGTTTTGATCAATCTTTTGGTTAAGCATATCAATAAGCTTGTTTGGATCATCAGTATCATTGATTATCAGTTTTTGTTCTTTTATTCTTTCTTTTCTGTCTTGCGGGATAATCTTATTCACTATTTCACCTATTAAATTATCAATTCCTTTCTGAGACATCATAAAATGCTGAAGTGCAGCAGCTGTAGGCATCTTAGGAAACTTATCATCAAAAAAATCATCTTTAATTTTTGGAACACCATAATCTGGTATAGGCTCAGTTAAAAAAACATCTTCTTTTGGATTGGTCTCAGATTTCTCTTTGCCTAAGCAGCATTTCTTATATTTTTTTCCAGAACCGCACGGACACAGAGCATTTCTACCTATTTTCATGCTAATCCCCCATTAAAAGCCTTATACATCAAAGCATCGAAAACATGATCTATTTTTTCTTTTGATTTTGATTGTTTTTGTTTTATCTCCTCGCTTTTGATAACAAGGTCTGAAAAAACCTTTTGTTGTTTGATATTTGGTAGAATAACTTCAATATCCAAAGCCACATTCTTGCTAAAAAAAGTAAGGGTTGACATACCACCGATTTTCTTATAATAGGATTCTCCAAATATCAAAAGCTGATATGCTAAAAATTCAGGAAGAATCATCTCAGGATTACAAACCAAACCATAAAACTGCTGATTAGAATAAATTTCTTTCTTAGCAATTACAATTTTCCCTAATGTTCCTGCACAACTTAATAGAACTGTTTTCTCTGGAAATAATCTTGTTTTGGTTGGCTTAGCTTCTTCTACAGATAATTTATATCTTGAATCATCAATATAAATCGAATCGGTTAGATCAGGAAGAGTAACCCATGGAATAGTTCCAGTAAATTTCTTTGGTTTATCCCTTGTAGGAACAATAATATCAATTACCCCTCTTAATTTTGTTTTTTTAAATTTGCTTTTTTTGGAGAGAGGGTTTCCAAATAGTTTTATGAAAGCGGCTTCAAGAATCTTACTGCTGATATCATCCCCTTTCTTCCTCTTCTCTTTCAATCCTTCAATCTTTTCAAGAATATCAACAATTTTCTTCTGCTCTTCCAACGAAGGCAATTCCATCTGGAAATAGACCATGTCTTTATTGTTGATGGCTTTTTGAGTAGCACCATGGCATAAGCTATTTTTCTTTCTCTGGAATTTCTTACATTTAACATAATGGTAAAGATATTCTGGCAAAATCCTATCTCTATTTGGCCTTAGGATCATAAATCCTGTTGAAAAAAGATATTCATCTGTCTCTTTTGAACCAATCAAAAACACTTTTTCAGTCTCTTTCATCTTAGCAAACATAACATCTCCAGATTTTGGCTGCATATTTGCCCTGCTCGGTCTATCTTTATAAGTTACTTGATCAAAAGTAAGGATTTTTCCAGTCTCTAAATTACCTGTTTTAACATACTTTTTATTGCCTTCAAATTCAGAAACTCCTGAACCTACAATTTCTACTGCTTGTAATAAAGGTATCTTTTCTGCCATTTTATTTATACCAATTAATGCTTTCCAATATCCTGCTGATAGCTACGTCAAGATGCTTTCTTTCAGATATCTGCATTATCCCCTTAAGCTTTCTTAATTTATTGTACCTATTAAAAACTTCATCATCAAAATCTTTAACATGGATCTTTTTCTTCTTCCTTT
>CAZFSZ010000051.1:0-7429 GCA_964521755.1 uncultured Methanosarcinales archaeon
ATGAAACACCTGCACATGTTTACTTAGGTGTAAACTCAATATAGGATAGCACATCTGAAAATAAAACAAAAGATTTATATAAAAGATATATCTAAGGGGGTATATTAGTATACTTTTCAGTATACTTGCATCAAAAAAAGAGGTGAAATTTTATGTATAAAAAAGGTCAAGCAGCAATGGAGTTTTTGATGACTTATGGTTGGGCTATTCTAGTTGTATTAGCAGCTATAGGAGCATTAGCTTATTTTGGTGTTTTGAGCCCAGATAGATTCCTGCCTGAAAAATGTACATTACCTTCAGGAATAGCATGTCTAGATTTTAGATATGATTCATCAGGCGGAGATATCGAGATGTCTATACAAAATGGAGCAGGATTTGATATGACAAATATCAGCGTCACTGTTAATGGAACTGGATGCGTTGGAACAGATTCAACAACACAGCCAACATTGACAAATGGACAGAAAGCCACATACAGTGTATCATGCACTCCTTCTTCAGGTAAGTTTAAAGGAGATGTAATCTTTAGCTACATTAACCAGGCAACAAGCATGGCTCATGACAAAATTGGAGAAATTATTGTAAAAATACCATAAATTTAGGTATTTGTTTTTTTATTTTTTTCTTAATTTTTTTATTTTTGATTGATTTTTTCTAGAGATAGTTTTATGTTCTTTTCATTATTACATCTTCTGTAATTTGCAGAATCAGATAATCAATTGATTTGTCACTCATTTCTTTAACAGGAATTCCTGCCTCAGCAAGTAACTTTTCTACGCCTGTTCTGTCTGGTCTGTTTCCTGTTGGGAAAACATCTTTTTTTGCAGTTGCAGTAAGATATTTACCATATTTTTTAAGTATATCTCCATAATTTTCGCTGGATTTTATTTGTTCTAGATAATCCATTTTAATTACCTTTATGTAGTGATAATCAATATTGGTATTTTATAAACATTTCTTCTCTCAGCTCTTCCAATATATCTTACTAGCTTTATTAATTTCCTAAGTTCTTTTATGCTTTCGTCTGTTTTTTCTTTTTTAATCTCATCAAGTTCATCCATTAGTTCAGGAATATATTTATATTCAGCAGTGGCCCATCTAATTGATTTTTTATATCTTCATCAAATTTATCATATTCTTTTATTTCTATACTAGTTTCTTTTATTTTTAACAGTTATAAATTTAACTTTTTGAGAAATTCTTCAAATTCACTGAAATTAAACTGTTGCTTTGAGTCAGAAAGTGCTTTTTTTGGGTTTGGATGAACTTCAACCATTAATCCATCTGCGCCAGCTGCTAATGCGGCTTTTGCAATGGGCAGGATTAACTCTTTTTTTCCTGTTGCGTGGCTTGGATCAAAGATTATTTTGAAATCTGTTTTTTGCTTGATTATGGGGATTGCTGCAATGTCTGGAGTATTTCTTGTCTCTTTTTCAAAAGTTCTTATTCCTCTTGCACACATGATGATATTATCATTGCCCTGTTTTTGAATATATTTTGCAGCATTTATCCACTCTTCAATTGTTGCTGACAAGCCTCTTTTTAACAAGACTGTCTTTTTTGTCTTTCCAGCTTCTATCAACAAGGGGAAGTTCTGCATGTTTCTTGCTCCTATCTGAAGCACATCAATATCTTTGAAAAAGGGAATGTCTTTTGTATCCATTATTTCAGTTACTATCTTTAGATTATATTTTTCTTTTGCTTTTAACAGAATATTTATTCCTTTTTCTTTTAGTCCCTGAAATGAATCAGGAGATGTTCTTGGCTTGAAAGCTCCGCCTCTTAAGTATTCGATATTGTGTTTTTTTAGAAATTCAGCTGTTTTAATTATCTGTTCTTTTGATTCCACTGCGCAAGGTCCTGCTATTAATATAATATCATTCATATTGTTTTAATGCCTCTTCTTCCATAAAGTGAAGTTTTGCAGGTATTATCAGACAGTATGGCGGTTTTTTGAAGTCAATGTTTTTTAATTTGTCTGGTTTTCCATATTTGATTTTTTGAGAATTTGAACCTATTCCTGAGCATGCTATGATATTGGTGTTTTTTGTCAATCCCTGTTTTTCAAGGTAATTTATAGCATCTTTGACAGTAAGGAATTTTTTATCTTTTGGATTAAGATCAAGAAGGAAAAGAGTATGGAGCCCTTTTTCAAGATTATTTATCAAGATTTTGTAAGGGGCATTTATATTTTTATTTTCAAAAGGGATTGATGTCGTTTTCCCAAATTTATAGATTTCCAGGCCAGTTGTTCCAACTGCTGAAATTATTGAAGCATTGTGGATGACTTTGACAGAGATATCTTCTTTTTTTGCCCTTAGCATCAGATCAATATGAGTTGTTGCACACATCGGGTCTCCTATCACAAGGAAAGCAGTGTTTTCTTTTTTTGCATTCTTTAGAATTGTTTGTTCTGGTTTTTTTTCTACTGTTTCCCTGTCAGCCAGGATTATCTTTTTTTTGTATAGGTTTTCAAGATCTTTTTTGGAGCACTGAAGAACAGAGGTATAGTTTTCCAAGTAGATGTTTTTACATGATTTTACTGCTTCCAGTCCTTTTAATGAGATGTCTTTTTCATCTCCGATTCCAAGTCCAATAAAGTAAAGAGTCATATTAAAATTGAATAAGGTGTTATATATTAAGCTTTTGCATTGAAAATATAGCCTGTAGAATAGAAATATTTAAATATAAGTTTTGTTTTATAAATAAAATAAGAATTTGAGTTTTTTTGGCGGAAAACTCGTTTCATGTGTTATGTGTTTAATCGACGGATAAATCGATTTTTTGTGGTTGAAAAAGATTTTTCGAGTTTAATTATTTGTTGGCGCAAACAATCAAACAACTTTTTCTAAAGGGTATTAGACAATACTTATATATAAACTTTTGTATAGTTGAGTTTATACATTTAACTATACATTAAAAAAAATCAAAAAAAGAGGTAAAAAAACTCAAAAAGAGGGGGTAAAAATAAAATGGATTTTATAGTAGAAAATGCACTTAACAATGCAGACGAAAAACAATTTGAAGATGCTGAAGTAGGACAAGCGAAAATAAAGGTAGCAGGTGTAGGTGGAGCCGGAAACAATATGGTTGGCTGGCTTTACAACAAAGGAATAAAAGGAGCAGAGATTATCGCTGCTAATACAGACCAACAACATTTGAATATTACAGATGCAGATTCTAAATTCTTGATAGGAAGAGAAGCGACAAAAGGTCTTGGATGCGGAGGATATCCTGAAAGAGGAGCTGAAGCTGCTCAGGAAAGCCTAAACGATATAAAAGAACAGCTGAAAGACTCTGATATGGCATTTGTTTGCGCAGGAATGGGAGGAGGAACAGGAACAGGAGCAGCACCAGTTGTAGCTCAGGTTGCAAAGGATGCAGGAGCTATTGTTATAGGTACTGTTACTATGCCATTTAATATAGAAAGAGCGAGAGTTGACAAGGCTGAATTTGGACTGCAGCAATTAAGACAGGTTTGTGATACAGTTATTGTAATAGACAATAACAGGCTTGTAAATATTGCAGGAAATCTGCCTATACAACAGGCATTTGCAGTTGCAAACGAACTGATATCTACAATGATTAAAGGTATTGTTGAAACAATCGCAGTTCCATCACTGGTTAACCTTGATTATGCTGATGTAAAGGCAATAATGACTAATGGAGGAGTAGCTGCTATTGGGGTTGGAAGCTCAGATACAAACAACAAGGTAGAAGAGTCTGTTAAAGGAGCTTTGAACAATCCACTGCTGGATATAAATTATGAAGGAGCTACTGGAGCTTTGATACATGTTATCGGAGGACCTGATATGACTCTTGACGAGATCAGCAGAGCAGGAGAGCTTGTAACTGAAAGCCTGGATGATGAAGCAAATGTTATCTGGGGAGCAAGAGTCTCAGATGATATGAAAGGCAAGCTTACTGTAATGACAATAATTACAGGAGTCAAAAGCCCATGGATACTTGGAAAAGTTGACCATAAGAAGCCAAGTGCAAGGGCGAAACAGATCAGCGAAGAATTAGGCATCGAGATAGTGCAATAAAGCAGGGATAATCCATTTTATCCCTCTTTTTATCACTTTCATAGTCACATAGTAATGTGATGTGTTTTCTTGCCTTCATTTTATACTCCCTAACCACCCCCAAAATGAAGGCATAATTGCTTTCTCCGCTGAAATATTGCGGAGGTTTTTTTTCTTTTTTAGAATTCTATCTTAAATATGAAGTTATTCTTTTTTCTCAAAAAGAATGTTCTTTTTTCCACTGTAAAGGCCCATCTTAGACATAGAATTATACTGTTCTGCTGTTAATGTAAGGGGCGAGATGATAAAATTGTGCTTTTCTTTTATCTTAGCGCATGTTTCTTTTATTTTTCCAGAATCAATATTTCCCCCTATCAACAATATATTTGCCCTGTCTTTTGTCTCTTCTCCGTGCAGCAGTATTGCCTGCAGGCCTTTTAGGTCTTTTACTTTTTCTATGAATATCTTTAGGATCTGGACATCTTTTTTGAATATATTGTACAAGAATTCTGAATTTCCAGAGCGTTTGAATCTGTAAAGCTTTAGTTTTTTTATCTTTTTTTCTTCAATCAACTCTGAATTGACCAGTTTATTTATTATCCTGAATGTTGTAGCTTTTGGAACTTCTGCAGCCCTTGATATTTCTCCAAGATACATGCCTCCTGTCTTATCGTTGATGATTATATTTAGGATAGAGAGTATCTTTTCATCAAACAAGTCTTTTAACACATCAACTGCCTGCATATTCAGCTATAAAGCAAGATATTATATAAATATTATCGTTTTTGAAACGGTGTTTATTATGTGGAACGTTGTTTCATATTTGGAACAATTAGACGGAGAATAATGACTATGAATATTTTTATAATATAAAAAAAGGTTATTTTCTATGTTTCTGTGTCTCATAATAGTCTTTTATCTGCTCTAATGTAGAGACTTCTTCAACAGGTTTTTCAGGTCTTAGTTTGATAAGCCTTGGAAACCTTAATGCAAATCCTGAATTATAGGTTGGAGATTTTTGGATCTCTTCATAGTTTATCTCAATAACTATCTTTGGCTTTACTTTTACATGTTTGCCTTTTTCTTTGATTATCAATGGCTTTAGAAGGTTTGTCAACTGTTTAAATGTAACTGGGACCTCTTCAGGTGAGCCTGATTTTTCTTTTATTCCTGTACCTACTTTTCCTATTTCCTTGAATTTTCCGTCTTTGTCTATACATGAAACAGCAAATGATGAAAGCCAGCTGACCCTTTTTCCTTCTCCCCATTCTGCACCAGTTATTACAAGGTCAAGCGTCTCCATAACTGGCTTTACCTTAACACCATACCCCACTCTGGATCCTGGTTTATATGGCTTATCCAGTGCTTTGATCATTATACCTTCATTTCCTTTGTCTAGGGCTTGATTGTAGAATTCCTCAGCCTTTTTTTGGCTGTCTGTGATAACCTGTTCTGCTAATTTAATCTTTCCAGGTATCTGGTCTGTTATCTTTTGAAGCTCTGCTCTTCTTTCAGAAAAAGGTACTTTTATAAGATTTTTATTGTTTATCTGTATGGCGTCAAATATATTTACTATGACAGGTATTGTTTTTAATATCTGATATATATTGTATTTTCTTTTGATCCTTTGAGAAATATTCTGGAAAGGAAGCCATTTTTTTGTTTTGGGATCAATTCCGATTATCTCAGCGTCAAGTATAAAATTTTCAGAATTAATGCTGTTCTTTACTGTCTTCACAACATCAGGGAACTGTTTAGTTACATTATCAAGCCTTCTGGTGAACAAGCTTATATTGCCTTTGTTTTTGTGTATCTGAAGCCTGAATCCATCATATTTGTATTCAAGAGCAGCAGGTTTTCCGACTGTCTCAAAAGCATCTTCAAAATCCTCTGCTTTTTGATAAAGCATGACTTTTATGGGTTTTCCAACTTCAAGATTTACATTCTTTAAGCCTTTAAGGCCTTTTTCTTTTGTTATCTTTGCGACCTCTGCGAAATCATTTTTCATGTCATATGCTTCCTGTACAGCGCTGATATATCTGTTGTATTCTGTTCTTTCATCTTCAGATATGTCAAATTCGTTTTCTTCTTTGCTGTATCTTATGTTGAGCTTTTCTTTAAAGAATGCCCAGACAATAGCGTCTCTCAGGCTTCCTTCTCCTACGCCCACCCTTAGATCCTCCAGAACTGTTCTGGTGATGTATTTGGCTTCTATCGGCTTTGCTGATGACAGCAATTCTGCAATCAATTTTATCTTTCTGTCAACAGCGCCGTGGCCCTCTGCTTTTGGAAGAGATTTTATATTCTTGAATACCTTGTTTACAGTCAAAGGCTTGAAGAACAATGTTGACTGGGTCTTGTTTTTTATCAGGTTTTCAGCAGTAACACCTAAATCCCCTGTTTTTTTCCAGTCCTGTTCTACATTTTTTGCTGATGTTCCTGTAGCGATGTTTATCGCCTTTAATACAAGCCTTGAAGCAACACCCAGATTTTTCTGATACCATTGAGGGAACACTCTTCCTTTTAACAACAACACTATTCTTTTCAGATCTTCTGAAGGTGTTTTTTTAAGAAGTTTTGAAATTAAATATGTTTTTTCAAGCCTTTTAGAAGTGTCTTCCAATGACTGGTAGATTTCAGCAAGCTCTTTATATTCCATTATCCTTTGTTAAACTTGAAATAGTTAAAAAGTTTTTGAAAAACAGCAAAATTTATTAAGGCATAATATAGAATTAACATTATGGAGCTTGATAAGTGCATCAAAACAAGAAGAAGCATAAGAAAATACCTAGATAAGGAAATTCCTTGGTATCTGGTTGCAAAGATAATTGATGCAGGAAGACTTGCGCCTTCTGCAGGCAATCTTCAGAACTGGAAGTTTATCGCTGTTCTGGATGCGGGAAAAAAGCGTAAGATAACAGAGGCATGTCTTCAGCAGACCTGGATGAACAGGGCTCCTGTACATATTGTTGTTGTGGCTGAACCAAAGAAAGCAGAAAGATATTACGGAACAAGAGGAGAAAGGCTTTATTCTATCCAAAACTGTGCAGCAGCTGTTGAAAATATGCTGCTTATGGCGCATAATCTTGAGCTTGGAGCATGCTGGATTGGGGCTTTTGATGAGAATATGCTTGGAAGAGCAGTCGGGCTTCCAGATGAAGCAAGGCCTCAGGCAGTGATTACAGCGGGGTATTCAGCTGAAAAAGTTAAAGAGTCTGCAAAATTTCCTCTTGAAAATGTTGCTTATTTTAACAGCTGGAGAGGCAAAATAAAGGATGTTGCAGGCTATATGGGGTATCATTCTATCAAGGTTCAAAAAGGGCTGCAAAAAAGCAAAAAAGCATTGAAGAAAGGGACAGAAAAGGCTGCTGAGAAAGCAAAAGAGGTTGCAGAGAAAATCAAGA
>CAZFSZ010000052.1:0-7274 GCA_964521755.1 uncultured Methanosarcinales archaeon
TTTTTTATTTGCCTTGTCGTCGGCTCTGACTCCAACTTTTCCGATGATGTCACGCTTTTTCCATCAAAGAAAAAAGCTAACAATCACTACGTTCTCTACCTCTTCGGAAAAGCTTCGGGCTACGCCGGGAATGTTTAACGTTTGCACCTTCGCATAGTTGGATAAAAACAAAAAGAATTCAATTAAAACTGAATATAACATTAACTATGCGGTTCGCTATCGCTCAACCCAAATTCATCAAAAGTTCTAAATGGGGGGGACTTAAGAGATATTCTTTATTATTCCTAGTGCAACAAGAACCTCCAATGGTATTCCTGCCATCAAAAGCATCCAAATAGTAGAAACAAGATTGTCAAGACCAAACTCCACTAAAATAGAAGTTAAAGCTATCCCAATGAATATATTAACAATTGTAGTCAACACAGATGATAAAATTAATTCTCCAATATCAACCATTTTATCTAAGAAAATATAACCTCTTTCAATTTTTTTAAAGAACTATCGTCCAATTTATTTTTTGCATGAGGATTAGAGTAAATATTTCCTTGTAAGACTATATATGGAGACCAATTTTCTTTAAAAACAAATAGTCTCTTAAAAATAATCACTGCTGAGAGCAAAGAATGATTCCTAAATTTTTCAGATATAGAATCATTAGTTCTTGAGGGGAAATCCCTCACAAACTTTCCCTCTTTATCATATTGCAGTGTTACGCCTAAAGAACCATGAAGAGAATTTAATATGTGATATTCGTCAATTGCATTAGAGCTAACATCTATGGCAAGTATCAAATGCTCATCATCTGTTAGGAATCCATAAGCTTGTTGGAGTTTCTTTTGAATGATGTTTAATGACCGATTACTCATTGCTACTGCTCCAAAATCTAACCTAACTTTTCTATCCATCATTGGACTAGTTATTTCAAAAAGCACTTTTTTATTATTTAGTGTTATTGATGCGTCCAATTGATTATTATTTCTTGATGGTTCAACTTTTTCAAGAAGATTCGCACGATTTAATCTATTAAACACACATATTTCCGAGAAGTAATTCCAAAAAGATCTATCTTTCTTTAATTCATTAACCACAATTTCTTTATACTTATCTTTAGTTATATGTTTATATCGTTCATTTTCTATGTTAGGCATAATTTTAAACCATTCTTCTATTTCTTTTAAGTACGCCCTTGGCCAATATTGGCTTCTGTTATGTGATTGCCTAAATGCTTTTTCCATAGAAGTTTCTCCCTCTTTGGGTGAGATCATTTCTGGTTCTTCATTCTCACCTAACCATAAAAGAGGAGAAAATTTTTTATTTTTTTCACATTCAGAAATTAACTCTTTTGTATAATCAAAAATGGTAGGATACTTTTCCTTTAAATTTTTTGATATTTTTTTAAATTTGTAAGTGTTTTTTCTATTTAGCAATTGATTAATTAACTCATAAATTTTATCAATACTTAGCTCGTATTCTTTCTTAAAATCTTTATTATTTAATAACCTGATTAAGTTTCTATCTATATAATCTCTTTTTTCTGCAATTGATTTTAGCTCAGTATAAATTTCATTTAATACATTATGATATTCATTAGATTTGTAAATAAAACCAATAATTGTTCTGAATAACTCAGATATAAAACCCAAATTATCTGGAGAGATTATTTTTATTGTTTGTTTAGAAACTAATGCAGGATTAGACTTGACAAATGGTTTTATTATATGCTTAAACTTAAATTGCCAATGTTTGATATTTGCATAGTTAGAAAAAAAGAAGTCTACTACTCCCTCTTCTTGCTTTGCTAACTCTTCAAGAACCCAATCAAAATTTCTAGGGTTAACATCCTTATTTATCCAATAGATGAATATATTTCCAATTTCATCATTAAATAATTTCTTATTTTTTATTGTATGTAATATTTCATCAATAACATGCTCATTTGAATCCTTTGCTAACTTAATAAAGTCAACTAGTTCTTCTTCAGAAATTTCTAATTTTTGGTATGTTAAGTTTCTAAAAAGTACATAATTAGTATTGTCGTTCTTTTTATTTAACATATTCTTTATCTTCTCAATAAAGAATTTTTTGTTCTTATTGAATAAATCAGTTGATAAATTAATATAATCCGGGTAAATGTTGTAATCCTTAAAATCATAAATTTTTTCTAATACTTCAATTCCTTTGGGGGGTATTTCCTTATCTTTGTACATCACCATTATAGTTCTAATGAAAGCAATTACTTCTTCTTTGGTTGGATCTTCTAGTTTGGCTTTTAGATAATCAATAATTTCGCCTTCTTTAATTTTCCCATAGCCTCCCAAAATTAATCCTGAGATAACTTTAAAATCTGCATCTGTTGATTCATTCTGTATAAATTCAAAAAATTCTACAGGATTTTTGGATGTTTCACCAATTCTAATTAATAGATTATAGAATGGTCCTGCAGCTAAATCATTCTTTATTTTCTGATATACATTTTCTAAAAGCTTGATAAATTCTTTATCTCTTGCTGTTAATTCATATAAAATCGCTGAAATGAGATCTAAGTAGCCAAAAATTCGTTCCTCAATTAAATCTTCAAGTATTTTTAATCTATCTTCATTACTAATCTCCGTTGATATTGAAGACCATAGACTAAGTTGCTCATCTTTTTTGTACTTAGTTCCTTTAATTTTGTTTATAATTTCTTCCATTTTATACAGTCTCATAGTCTTTTGGAGAGACCATTATCCTATCAATTTTATCTTTCCAGATTATACAAACAGTACAACCGATAAAGCATGGGGGGCCAGTGAGCTTTAAGTCATCCTTGTGTAATCCTAACCAAATTTTATCCAGTAGCTTTGCACATCTTACGGCCATATGTTTTGCATCTTCTTTACTAATATCCTTATTAATAGTCTCAGAGATATCTTGCTGTACTATTGCCTTATTTATTGATCTTTCTCCACCGCCTAAAATAATAAAATGCTCAACTTCCACAATTTTTTTCAGTATGTCCCTTTCTTCAAAATTAATCAATATACCTTTTTCTTCTTTTTTAAAGAAAATAAGCAACTTAGGTAGGATTTTCTTAAAACCTTCAAATTTATTATCATTATCTTGTTTAGCTATATAATCTTTACATTCACAGAATGAAGAACAATTTTTTGATAACTCCTCTGCTAAATCTGTTATTCTTTCTTGGTCTCCACATCCAGAGAAAACTAATTCTTCTTTATGGATTATAATCTTATCATCAACATCTGCTAATAGCGTTTGATATGGGCGTTCTATTTTCCCATCCTCAATGTTGAGGTTATTGGTAGCAAATCTATCAGCAACAAGCACCCAAGCGTTCTTTGCCTTAAAAGCAAATATTGTAGTCATATTTCATAATCTCCTCTACTATATTCTGGAATCAAAGATTATTTAAATTGATTGTTGTTTTTATATATAAAATGAGTGATTTAGACGTTCCAAGATTTGTAAAGTGGGCTGGCGGAAAGCATCAGCTATTAGACCAATTTGAACCACTTTATCCAAAGAAATTTAACCGTTACTTTGAGCCATTTGTTGGAAGTGGTGCAGTAGCTTTCTTCATTCTGCAAAAATTCAAGCCAAAAGAAATTCTACTCTCTGATATAAACCAAGAATTGATCAATGCTTACAATATCATTAAAACAGATGTAGAAAGATTAACTGTTGAATTAAAACAACATAAAGAATACCACTCTGCTGACGCAAAGGGCTATTATTATGAAATTAGAAAAGTTAATTCTAAAGACTTGCCAGAATTAGAACAAGCAGCACGTTTTATCTACCTTAACAAAACCTGCTTTAATGGATTATACAGAGTAAATTCATCAGGAAAATTTAATGTCCCAATTGGCTCTTACAAGAATCCAGATATAACACAAGAAGATAAACTAATGAAAATATCAAAACTTCTTAAAAATGTAAAAACAAAAGTGATGTCTTTTGAGAAAGTTCTTAATCACGCAAAGAAAGACGATTTTATCTATTTTGATCCTCCTTATCATCCTTTAAAGAATAAGAAAAGCTTCACAACTTATGCAAAAAATAAGTTTTTGGAAGAAGAGCAGAAAAAACTCGCAGAAGTTTTCAAAAAATTAGACAAAAGAGGATGTTTTGTTATGCTAAGCAATAGTGACACCGAATTTATTAAAGAATTATACAAAGATTATAATATTCACTTTGTCAAAGCTCGCCGAGCGATTAATTCTAAAGCAAATGGACGAGGAAGAATAAACGAAGTTGTAGTTACGAATTATTGATCTCTTTAATTCCATTTAACAACATATTTCTTCCAGACCAATTCCAATACCTTATATCTTGCTCAATAAATAACCATTTTAGAACTTTTAATATCATTTCTGTGCTATATCCTGATTTAAAGATAATCTCTTTATCTTTCAGTATTGAATCAACATCCTTACAATTACAAACATCTATTATCTGTTGTAAAAATTCTTCATATTTATTAGCATCTTCACTTTGTTTCTTTTTTAAGTCGTTTAGAATATCTTCGTGGCGGGGATTATCTTTTTTATTGATAAATATTTGGTCTTCAACATGAATAATGAAATCAAAACCTTTATTTAATACAACAGGTCTTGTCAAAAATATTCTTTTCCCATCTTTTAATTTTTCTACAAAGTAGATATATTTGCTTGTGAGGTCGCCTTTTCCAGCCCCTGGTTTTTCTTCTATTAGTTTATTGACTACTATTTTTCTTAATTCATTTCGTTCTTTATCTCCAGATACGTTCCAAGTAACTTCTGTTGTCGTCATTTCATAGCTTCTCCTATTTTCAATTTGAAAAGATTGTAATTGAGAATATTATCGCCAAAATAATCTAAATCTCTCTTGTATCGTGATTCCCCATCACTAGTTAACCAATAATTTCCATCACTAATCCAAACAAAACCAACATTTGGTAATTTCTTCTTAACTTCTTCATTTAGATCGATGTATTCTTCTTCATTAATCCCAATCTTAGTTCCTTGAGTAGAATAGAAGTTTGTTTCAACAACATATTTTACTTTCAGGTCATGGATGATAATAAAATCAAATTTCTTTCTTTTTCCTTGCTTCTTCTTAAGAATGTTATTCACATACTTTTCAGTTACAAATATCCACTTACCCTTAAACTCGTTCAATTCTTCATACTCACTTAAATCTTCATCTAATTCTCTTAATTTTATCTTCTTAAATTCTTCATCAGCATTAACTACGCCGAGGTTTACCAAATTATTGTTAATTTTAATTGTACCAAATTTCCCATGTATACTTTTTGTATCTTTGGGAATTCTTTTGTTCTTGAGAAAACTTTTTAGATTTATTGATTCCAAAAATTCTCCTAACTTCAAATTGTTTATTAAATAATCAGCTAGACGTTCTCTTGAATTTTCATTATGAATTAATCTGTAATAAACCCATGCTCTCTTCTTTGAAACAGAATTTACATAAGATACTATTGCCTCTTTGAATAATTTAACAAGTAAAGCATCATCTTTTTTTCTAAGTTCTTCCACAGTGTCATAAGCAAGATCTTTCTTTTTTAGATATTTATTAAAGACATCCTTAAAATGTTTATCACTTTCAACATTTTCCACTAAATAATCAATAATCTTCTTTCGGTCAATAGAGTTTAAAATTTCAATGTTAAAAAGAAAGTTAATGAATTGTGTGTTTGTAAATCGATAAAGCTGGAATATTTGTTCAAATATATCAAAAACACGAGGGGAATTTACAATCAATTCTTTTAGGTCATTCTTGTTTAATGCTTTAATATCCTCTAATGCTTCAATCTCTTTTTCATATTCACTAATATCAAAATGAGGGTTATAAAACTCTTCTTGAATAAACTCAAAGAAGCTAAGAGTTGATGCAAATTCCAAATATTTTTTGTCTTTATCCATTATAATTCTTTAAGCATTTCCTCGCCTTTCTTTGTTATTTTGTATAATCGCCCTATCTTATCGTTAGGATTTAAACATTCAACCAGCTCTTTATCATTCAATTCTTTTAATGTGAATGATGCTTGAGACAAAGCAATCTTTAGCTTTTGTTTGATCTCATTTGCGGTAAGAGGGTTAGTACTTTTTTTTAATAATCCTAATACGTCTTTCCTACGACTACCTCTTTTTACCCAAGCAAATAATTTCCAATCCATAGTAATAGATAGGTATAGGTTATATTTAAATAAAGTTAAGAATTTGTTAAGAAAAATAGAAAGATATATAAACAAGTTCAGTTTACCTAAAATAGATGGTTTACTTTGAAAAAGATGGTGTGAAGCTCTTACAGGGAGATTGCTTAGAATTAATTCCAAAACTCAAAAAAGAATCTGTTACTACTATTTTTGCAGATCCTCCTTATAATTTATCCAATGGTGGAATCACTTGTAAAGCAGGAAAAATGGTTTCTGTTAACAAGGGAGATTGGGATAAATCAAATGGTCTAGAAGAAGATTATAAATTTACTTATGAATGGATAAAACGTTGTAAAGAGATACTCAAACCAAATGGAACGATTTGGATTTCTGGCACACCGCATAATATTTATCAAGTCGGTTATGCTTTGCAGTCTTTAGGATTTCATATTCTTAACGAAATTACATGGTTCAAACCAAATGCTCCTCCAAATTTAGCGTGTCGTTGTTTTGCTCATGCCCATGAAACCATAATCTGGGCTAAGAAAAGCAAGAAAGCAAAACACAAATTTAATTATCAACTTATGAAAAAATGGAGCGATAAAATCAGCAATAGCGGAAAACAAATGAGAAGTGTCTGGAATATTCCACTCACTCCAAGATATGAAAAGAAACATGGAAAACACCCAACACAAAAACCAGAAGAACTTCTAAGAAGAATAATAGCATCTTCTTCGGATGAGGGAGATCTTATTCTTGACCCTTTCAATGGATCAGGAACTACTGGAGCAGTTGCTCATAAATTAGGAAGAAAATATATTGGAATAGAAATGGATGATAAATTTCTAGAACTAACTAAAAAACGAATTCTTGCAACACGACAACAAAAGAAGTTAAAAAACTATTGATATTACTCTCTTAAGTCCCCCCCCAAAACTCTAGTCTCGCTTTGCTCGTGATTTAACTAAAGAACTTTTGATGAACTACGGTGCAAACTACATTCCCGGCAAATAAAAAACTCCGTCGGACATCAAAGTCCGACTACGTATAACAGCAACTTGCGATGTTATGTGCAATATTACTCGGAAATTTTGCCTTGATTTATTTTAGTAAGCCCCTT
>CAZFSZ010000053.1:0-7227 GCA_964521755.1 uncultured Methanosarcinales archaeon
TGTTATTTACTACATGCTTACAAAAAGTGTATACCTAACTCAGGATAGTATAGATTATTTTAGAATTGATTTAACAAACCCGTCAAACATTGGCTCTGGCTTCAAAGGTCTTGAATTAAATTCAGGATGAGCCTGTGTTGCCATGAAGAATTTCTTGTTGGGCAATTCCAGAATCTGCATTATATTATACTCAGGAGCTTTTCCAGAAAACACCATCCCGTTCTTCTCTAACAATTTAATATATTTGGGATTGACCTCATACCTGTGTCTGAATCTTAATCTTACATTTTCTTTTCCATAAAATTCATAGGCTTTGGTTCCTTCATTAACTTCAACATCCTGTCCTCCAAGTCTCATATTTCCTCCCAAACCTTCAATCTTCTTCTGCTCAGGAAGGATATCAATGACTGGATAGCCGGTATCAGGCTCCAGCTCAGTTGAATTTGCATCCATCATCCCGCAAACATTTCTCATAAACTCTATAACAGCCATCTGCATCCCATAGCATAACCCCAGGAAAGGAAGATTATTCTCTCTTGCAAATTTTACACATTCAATCTTCCCCTCTGCCCCTCTTTTCCCGAATCCTCCCGGAATTATCAGCCCGTGCACATCCTTCATCGCCTCTCCTGCATCAACTTCTCCATCCTCTATCTTTGTAGTCTCGATATATTTGATATTAACTCTGGCATTATTAAATGTAGCAGCATGCTCCAAAGCCTTTAATATAGAAGCATATGAATCATTCAACCCAGTATATTTTCCTGCGATAGCGATATTGATCTTTTTTTGTGTTGATTTGTACTGCTCTACAAACTCTGTCCACTGCAGAAGCTGTTTTCTCTGTTTGAATCTGCTGAACAGCCGGTGAACATTTAAAAGATTCATCACTTTTTCGTCTACTTTCAATTCTTTAAGCAGCAAAGGAGCTTCATAGACAGTAGATTTATTTGGAAAACTTATCACATTCTTCAAAGCCACGTTTGAATACACGCTTATCTTCTCCCTTATACTTTCACTTACATCATTTTCAGCCCTGCATATCATAAAATCAGGCTGTATCCCCAGGCCTCTCAGCCTTTCAAGACCAAGCTGGGATGGCTTGCTTTTCTGCTCTCCCAGGCTGGAAGGCTCAATTATATAACAGAGATTGATAAAACAAACATTCTCTTTCCCTTCTTCGTATATCAGCTGTCTCATCGCTTCGATAACATAAGCATTCTCAAAATCACCTATTGTTCCTCCTATCTCCACCAAAACAACATCTGCCTTCTGTTTTATCGCAAGTTTTCTTAATATTCCTTTTATCTCCCCTGTCACATGAGGTATAAACTGTACATCTCTCCCAAGATAATTTCCATCTCTTTCTCTTTTAAGTATCCTGTTAAATATTATGCCTGCAGTAAGATAATTCTCCCTGCTTAGATTCTTGTCTAAAAATCTTTCATAGCTTCCAAGGTCCATATCACACTCCATCCCGTCATCCAGCACAAAAACCTCTCCGTGCCTGAATGGATTTAAAGTTCCAGCATCCTGGTTAAGATATCCGTCTATCTTTATCGGGCTCACCTTCAATCCGGCATACTGTAAAAGCTTGGCCAAAGAAGACGCAAAGATTCCTTTTCCCACTCCGCTCATAACACTTCCTGCAACTATTATATATTTAGTCTTGCCTATGTTATATCCTTCAGGAAATGGAGTATAGAATTCATCGCTTGAACTGTCTGAAACTGATTTAAGAATATCTTTTCCGCCCATTTTAACAAAAAAAACACAAATCTATAAAAATATTGTTATGAACAAAAATATAGCATAAAAAACAAAGATTTAAAAAAATAAAAAAATTAACAAAAAATATGAGAATAGGAAAATACAATATAAATAATGCTGTTCTTCCTCTTATTGTGATTAATGTAGTGATTTTTCTGCTGCAGAGAATACTTGGAAACAGTTTTACTGAAATGTTTATGCTTGTTTCAATTGATGTATTTACAAGGCCTTGGATATTATTAACATCAATGTTCCTTCACGGAGGACCATTTCATCTTTTCTTTAATATGTATGTTCTTTTTATGTTTGGAACTTTGCTGGAAAACAGGATCAGAACAAAGAAGTTTCTTTTGCTTTATTTCCTCTCTGGAATATTTGCTTCTTTTGTTGCAAGTTTCTTTTACTCAAGAGCATTGGGTGCAAGCGGCGCTATCTTTGGGATACTGGGAGCGATAATCATCCTTATCCCTAATTTGAAAGTCATGCCTTTGTTTATACCTGTCCCTATGGACCTGTGGAAAGCGCTTTTAGTTTTCACTGTTTTGGACATATTCTTCTTTTCAAACATAGCAGTTATGGCCCATATAGCAGGGGGAATATTTGGAATCCTTTTCGGACTGTATATTCAAAAAACCCAAAAAGTTAGGATCTACAGAAGACCTCATTCTTCTGGAACACACATGACCTCTGAAGACATAGAAGATTACCTTAGAAGAGGAAGAATATAAATTAAGTTCTGCAAAAAACAACAAATATTTGAGCAGGAAAAAAAGGTAGGTTATATGGTTATGGGAAAACAAATTTCTGGCAGAACTAAACAATCCCTAATGCTAATGCTGTAAGCATCCCTATTCCTAACAATAATATTATTATGCCTGCAATCAGATGAAGCACCTTAAGCCTCCTCTGTCTCCATTCTTCTGCTTTCTCTGTTGTTGTAAATCCAAATCCAATTGCAAAAGTTATTATCAGCATAGGCAGTATAAAGATAAAATTATAATACAGTAAATAAAGGAACGCAATACCTTGAGTAGATGCTTTTGACAATAATCCTAGAATTACAATATATGGTCCTGATGTGCATGGAAGTAAAAACAAACTAACTAAAAAACCTATTAAGAATGCTCCTGGAACAGAAGTTACACCTTTTATCAATGTTTTCATCTTAGGTCTCCAGGATTGAGGTACTTCCATCTTGAACCATTTTCCATACCAAAGATAATCCTTAAGATTAAACAGCCCTATAAATATAGCTAACACTCCAACAATAGAATAAAACCAATGGGAAAATCCGGCTGCCTGCACTGCTGAATATAATCCAATTCCCATCAACAGATAAGAAATATAGATTGATGTTGAAAAAGCAAGTCCAGCACAGATTAATCTTTTCTTTTTCTTAGCAGCTAATATAGTTGTAAGCAAAATTATCAAAACAGCAAAAGCGCACGGATTGATTGCATCAACAGTTGCAGCAGCAGTTACTGCAGAAAAAGTCAATCCTTTTAACATGCCATCTTTCTTTTCTTCAGCAGGGCTTCTATCTCCTACTACACTTATAGTCTCATTGTTCTTTCCGTCATTCAATTTTTCATCAGGAGATATGCATCCTTTTTCAATGCAGTTTTTCACAGTATTTTCAATCTGTTCTCCCATCTTATCACTGAACCCTACGATAACCCTATTGTCTATAAAAGTGGTTGGAACACCTTGTATAAAAGTTCCAAAAGCTTCAGTCATATCTTCAAAAAGCTCTCTGTTTTCTTGGTTATTGTAAACTTCAAAATGTTTAACTTCCAAAGAGGTATATTCTTCCTGTAACTCTTCTAAAAACAAATTTAATTTTCCGCAATGAGGACATCCCTGCCCGTAAAATACATGAACTTCTACTTTATTGTCCTGTGCAGCTGCAGAAAAACAGCTGATTAAAAGTAATATTCCAATTAAAAAAAATATCTTATTTTTCATTTTAATTTACCAATAATTTTAAATATTACATATTTAATAAAATGAAACAATATATAAAGGTTTGTTTCAAATATTGAAACATGATAAAAATGCTCAAATCCAAACAACTTTTAATCTCAGTTATGATTATAGCAATATTCCTATTTATAATATCCTTTGCTTCATTATACACTCAAAGACATATTTCTTGTGGCTCAACTCAAACCTGCACTATTCCTATTCCTTTCCTAATACCTATAAGTGCTTCATTGGGTTTATTCATCGGAACATTAGTATACTATCTAATGGTAGGAAGATTAACTCAAAAAAACACATATCTAAAAAAATATCACAGGATAATAGGAAATCTCCTTGAAAAAGAAGAAAAAGAACTGTTAAATATAATCAAAGATAAAAAAGAGATTACTCAGGCAAAATTAACCTCAATCACAAACATGTCCAGAGTAAAGGTTTTCAGAACAGTCAAAAAACTTCAGCAAAAAAACCTGATAGAAAAAGAAGAACATGGAAAGAAGAGAATCATAAAAATTAAAAAGGAATTATCAGATACATCATAATATGGCATCTTTAATAGCGTGCTTATCTTCAGGAAAAGGAACATGGTCTCATGTTTCACAACTGATAGAAAAACAGGAATGGGATAATATATTCTTGGTTACAAATGATTTTGGAGTGAAAAACTTCCAGCCAAAGATAAAAGAGCAGGAAGAGCCTCCAAAAGTAGAATATATACTGATAGACCCAAAAAAATATCTTTCAGAGATAATAAATGACATCCAAAAACAGCTAAAAGGAAAAATAAATGACACAGAAGTTGCTCTCAATCTCATTTCAGGCACTGGCAAGGAGCACATGGCTGTTCTTTCTGCAGTGTTAAAGTTAGGATTGGGGATAAGACTTGTTTCTCTTACACCTGAGGGAGTTAAAGAAGTTTGATTTATGGGACTAAGCGAACAGGTAATTTTACTCTGTGAGCTTATGTCGCAATTGCGTGTTAACTGAGCGTAACCAGTTAGAGCACATGGCTGTTCTTTCTGCAGTGTTAAAGTTAGGATTGGGGATAAGACTTGTTTCTCTTACACCTGAGGGAGTTAAAGAAGTTTGAAGATTATAAAAATTAAAATCTATCTCAGATGAAGCAGTTTTTTGTACCTATCTACCATTATTGTGACAACTGTTGAAACCATTGTGATGCCTATTATCCAGCTCAGCAAAACATTGAAAAGCTCGTTCCATCCAAAAAATATATACAAAGAAAAAGCCGCAGCCACTCCTATTAATAATTCCATCGTAAGGACAGTCTTCAGAGAATCTACAAATTTTCTTAATGTTCTTTTTTCATGAAGTTCTTTTTCTCTTGCTTTTACTGCAGCCCTCTTTATCATATCCTCCCATTCGCTTTTCTTTGTCATCTTACTTCATGACCTGATACCACTGCAGCAAAAATCTGTCTGTTGCCTTGGCCAGCTCCCAGTCATTTCCCCTCAGTTCTACACAATTGTCATCCATTATTACTTCTCCAGCTCCTTCTGTCTGCTTAAGATAAATCACTGCCTTGTCTTCGTCATCGCAGTCCACTATCGGCCTGGTATTGCATGTTTCAGTTTCATTTACAGCGCAGGCGGCAATAGGATATACTCCTATTCCTTTCGCCAGATTCAAACTAAGTTCTGCTGTTGCCAGAGCAACATAATTAAGTCTTTCATCTGTAGGATCAAACGTAATATATACCTGTGATTTTTTAAAATCATC
The DNA here is from genome assembly GCA_964521755.1 of uncultured Methanosarcinales archaeon. Lineage (GTDB taxonomy): Archaea > Nanobdellota > Nanobdellia > Woesearchaeales > WJKL01 > WJKL01. Next base: position 5,488 of record CAZFSZ010000053.1, read on the forward strand.
ACTAACCCCTCCGTCTATAGAAATATTTTCCAGATCTTTTGGCCCAAAATGAAGCGGAATATCCATCAGTGAATTGTCCGAATGTCTCTGAACCTGTGTATACCACATATTGTCCAGATAGATAAAAGAAAACCCGTTGTAAATATAATTTATTTCATTTCCTCCATCTTCTAAATTTTTTCTATGCATCTCATCTATTGTTATTATTTCATTTTCAGGGCTGTATACAAACCTTACTAAAAAACCTACAGCAAAAATCCCTATTATCACTCCTACCACAATCAAAAGTTTTTTTGTGCTGTTGTTATTTTCTTTTATACTGCTCTTTTTTTCTTTTCTTTCCTTTCCTGTTTTTTCTTCTTTTTTTTCCATATTTCTTAACCTATTATTCCTTCCAGTAATTTATCCTTTATTTCTGCAAGCTCTTTTGTATCTTCATCAATTTCCTCTGTTTTGTTTTCTTCGCTCACAGCCTCTGCCTCTAGATTTTCTTCAATATGCTCTTTTAAAAAGTTTATAACAAAGCCGGTTATTTCTCCAAAAAAACCCTTGTCAGATTTAGAACCTTCATCTATCTCTTTTTCTTCTTTATATTTGTCATCTTTGTCCACAGCTTTCTTAATATCTTCATCCTCTTCTTCTATACCTTTTATATCTGTTTCTTTTACCCTATTTTCTTCAGGCTCCTCCATCTGAATATCTGTATCTTTCTTTTCCAAGTCATCTAAAGGATTATGTAATAATCTTGCCCCTATCAACAGGATAAAGATAACACCTATCAGTATTCCTGTGATTATCGATGTCCACTTTATGATTTCTTTTTTGTCAATATCCTTATTTTCTCCTGCTCCTTCACTGCCTTCCGGACCACCCTTATTTTCCTCTATTTGGATTTCTCCTTCTTTCTTGTCATCATCCAGTATCTTCTTGATGATATCCAGCTTGATCTTATGCTCGCTTAACTCTTCTTTCTTCTCTTCCGGTTTTGCATCTGCTCCAGTAATATTCTCTATAGAATCAGGCTGTTCTTCTGGTGCCTTTTCACCTTCACTTTCTGGTTTATTTTCAGATTCTTCTGCCATTTAAATATAGGATGATATTTTATTTTAAAAATTTTGTTATTTTATAATCCCAAAATAATCATATAAAAGCCTGTCTTTAAGCCTAAGAAGATCAATCTCATCCTTTGCTTCCAAAACAATGCAGTTATCACCAGCCAATTTTATGTTTGAGGTATTTGATTTCTTGAAATATATTACTGGAATTTCCTCTGTTGCATCTTCGCATGTTACCACAGGCAGATTAAATTCATCATCTTTTCCAGTCATTCCCAATAAAACAAAAGAGTCTGAATATTCCATTATATTCTGCTGAAATTTAAATTGTGAAACTGCTATTGCCTCTGCATATTCGCTTTCAGGATCAGAAGTCATATCAATTTCAGCTTTATCCTGAAGAATATCTGCAGCATCAAAATCCATCTCAATATTCCCTACTTGATCAGGAAAAAAATCAAAGCTCAGTTCACTTTCTTCACTGTCCAATATCCATTCATTGTTTCTCTTAAAAAAAGAATGACCATTGTGTTTATACCTCTCAACACCTGATCTGCCAAACATATATCCCAATATACTGCTGACCATCAAAAAGATTACAAACAAACTTATTACTATTTTCTTCTTCTCTTCTTTCATACCATGAAAAAGTAAAAGGCTCTTTATATATTTAACTCTTAAAAAC
>CAZFSZ010000054.1:0-7021 GCA_964521755.1 uncultured Methanosarcinales archaeon
AATTTATCAAAATCTTTATAAACCTCCTCCATCAATCATTCATTATGGATCTTACGAGTTACTACGAGTAAGGTTTATACTTTTCGAAGAAAATGATAAAATTACCAAAACATTACAACCCAGAAGAAGTTGAACCTAAATGGCAAAAATTCTGGGAAAAGAATAATATCTTCGCTTTCAATCCAGATGACAAAAAAAGAAAGATATACAGCATAGATACACCTCCGCCAACTGTATCTGGAAAGATGCATATGGGTCATGCTTTTGGAAACTCACAACAAGACTTCATAGCAAGATTCAAAAGAATGAACAATTTCAATGTTCTACAGCCTTTTGGAACAGATGACAACGGCCTTCCAACTAAATTATTAATAGAAAAAAACAAAAACATAAGAGCAAATAATCTAAGCAGAAAAGAATTCAGAGATCTTGTCTTAAAAACATTAAAAGAAGAATTAAGGCCAAAATACATAAGTGACTGGAAAAGACTTGGAATAAGCTGTGATTTCAATGTAAATTACACAACAATAAACAAGCACTGCAGAAAAATATCCCAAAAATCATTCTTAGACCTCTACAAAAAAGGAAGACAATACAGGAAAGAGGCTCCTGCAATGTACTGCCCTCAGTGCCAGACAGCCATCTCACAGGTAGAATGCGAGGACAAGGACATCAGTTCTTATTTCAACGACTTGGTATTTAAAGTAAACAATAAAGAATTGATCATCTCAACAACCCGTCCAGAACTTCTTCCAGCCTGCGTTGCTGTATTCTATCATCCAGATGACAAGCGCTACAAAAAACTAAAAAACAAAGAAGCAGTTGTCCCGTTATTCGATTTCAAAGTTCCGATACTGGAAGACAAAAGAGCAGACCCTGAAAAAGGAACTGGAATTGTTATGTGCTGCACATTTGGAGACTCAACAGACGCTGAATGGCAGAAAGCCCACAATCTCCCAATCAAAGAAGCGATAACCAAACAGGGAAAGATGACCTCGTTAGCTAAAAAATACAAAGGGATGTCTATTGAAACTGCAAGAAAGATGATTATCGAAGATCTGAAAGATAAAAGATTGTTGATCTCCCAAGAGCCGATAAAACACACTGTAAATGTTCATGAAAGGTGCGGAACACCTATTGAGTTCATCCATTCAAAGCAGTGGTTTGTAAAATACTTGGATTTAAAAGATGATATGCTTAAATGGGGAAAACATCTCAACTGGCACCCTAAACATATGAAAAACAGGTATGACAACTGGGTTAAGGGTTTACAGTGGGATTGGCTTATATCAAGACAGCTTCCCTTTGGAATTCCATTTCCAGTGTGGTACTGCAAGGATTGTGATGAGGTTATCCCTGCAGAAGAATCACAGCTTCCGGTTGACCCAACTGAAGACCAGCCTCCAGTCAAAGAATGCCCAAAATGTAAATCTAAAAACATAATCCCAGAGACAGACATAATCAACACATGGGCAACATCATCTTTAACACCTACAATAGTAAAAGAACTCTTCAAAAACACCCCAATATACAAAAAACTGAAAGACAATCCTATGGACCTAAGACCGCAGGGTCATGACATCATATCTTTCTGGCTTTTCAACACAGTTGTAAAATCACATCTCCATTACAACATGAATCCATGGGATGACTGTTTCATAAACGGGTGGATGCTTGATCCAAAAGGAAAAAAGATGTCAAAATCAAAAGGCAACATCATAGAACCACAATTAATGATTGAAAAATACTCTGCAGACGCATTAAGATACATGGCTGCAAACTCAAAGCTGGGGGAAGATCTTCCTTTCCCTGAAAAAGAGCTTATAGCAGGACAAAAATTTATCACAAAATTCTGGAATGCTTCAAAATTTGCCATCATGCACCTTGAAGACTATAAAATACAAAGACCTAAAAAACTTGAGGCATTTGACAGGTGGTTCATAATAAAACTTAATAGTCTTATTAAAACGGCAACAGACTCATTCGAGAATTTTGCTTTCTCAAAATCAAAAGCCTCTACAGAAAAATTCTTCTGGCAAACCCTTTGCGACAACTATCTGGAAATTGCAAAAGACAGGCTTTACAATCCTGACAAAAGAACAAAAGCAGCAAGAACCTCTGCACAATACACATTATACAATGGAATCCTTACATGCTTAAAACTTATGGCTCCTATCACACCTTTCTTCACAGAAGAGATCTTCAGTTTATACTTTAAAGAAAAAGAAAAAAGTAAATCTATCCATATAACAGGGTGGCCAAAAGAGATAAAGATAGACAAAAAACTAGAAGCAGCAGGGGACACTGCAGTAAAGATAATCGAAGAAGTAAGAAGACAAAAACAAGAATCTAACATCAGCCTGGGAAAAGAGATATCTTCTCTGACCATAAACACAAAAACAGACTTAAAACCTTTCCTGGATGACATCAAATCAACAACAAAAGCAAAAAAAATCTCTTTAGAAGGCAAAGCTGACATAGATATCAATGAAAACACAAAGATAAGCATCAAACCTTAATTCTTAAAAAAAATCCATAAACTTTATAAAACTGATAGGTATATACATCATATATTTGGAGGTTTTAAAATGGGAAGTTCAAAATATAGATCAAAATCAGACAGATTAGCTGCAGTAGTAAAAAAAGAAGCTGAGGAAGAGATGAATCTTATACCTTATCATCAAAACAGAAGTATTATACCTTATCAAGACCCTGAAAAATATGAAAACCTCGCTCCTGATAAATTGATACAAAAAATAAGAGAAAATGCTGCTAACCAAAACCATTGGATATTAAACCTGCAGCAGAAAGACATAACAGATGCAGATAAAGAAGATATAAACAACAGAAATCCATTGTATGATCATAAAAAATCAAGCGAGCCAGGCATAAGAGCGGGAGAAGCTGCTATATATCTTACAAAATCACTGGATGAACTTGCTGATGAAGAAGAAGGGGTTATTGATTTTTCTTAAGCCTTTTTCCATCTTACACCATCTGGTGTATCCTCGAGTATTATTCCTTTTTCTTTTAATGCATCTCTTATATTATCGGCTTTCTCAAAATCTTTTTCCTTTCTTGCTTTTTCTCTCTCATTAACCATCTTCTCTATTTCAGAATCAAGCTCAACTTTCTTATGCTCCATAACCCCAAGCACAGAATCAAAACTTATCATCATTTCTTTAACAGCAGATGCATCTTTCTTGTCCATCTCCCTCATAACCTTATTCACAGAACCCATAAAATCAAATACAGCAGCCAATCCTCCTGAAACATTCAAATCATTATCCATAGCTTTCTCAAAATTTCCCAAAGCAACATCTGCCATCTCTTTCACTTCAGGAATACCTGGACCATCAACATTCTCAAGCTTGTCCATAAAATCATAGAACTTCTGCAGGACCTCTGGAATCTTCTTCAGATTTTCCTCTCTAAAATCCATCTTGTTTCTGTAATGAGTAGATATTAACTCATATCTTATAGCCTCAGGCTTATAACCCTTCTTAAGTAAATCTCTTAAAGTATAAAAATTACCCAAAGACTTTGACATCTTCTCTCCATTCACAAGCAGATGCTCATTATGCAGCCAGTAATTACAAAATTTAGTCCCATAAGCAGCTTCTGACTGCGCAATCTCATTAGTATGGTGTGGAAAAATCAAATCAACCCCTCCCATATGTATATCAAAAGGCTGTCCTAAATATTTAGAAGACATAACAGAACATTCAATATGCCACCCTGGTCTTCCTTTGCCAATATCTGTCTCCCAAAAAACATCTCCATCTTTCAAATCATAAAACTTCCAAAGAACAAAATCATGAGCATTCTCCTTGTCATACTCATCAGCAGAAACTCTTCCTGAAGCACCTTCTTTCAAACTCTCCAAATCTAATTTAGCAAGCTTCCCATAATCTTTAAACTTGGAAATTGAAAAATATATTCCGTCATCAGTTCTGTAAGCATAGCCTTTCTCCATCAACTTCTTGACAAGCTCAACCATTCCATCAATTTCATCAGTTGCTCTGGGCATTATCTCTGGAATTGTAATATTTAAAGTTTTCAAATCATTAATAAACTCTTCAGTATAAAAAGAAGTAAACTCTTTCAAACTTTTTCCTTGCTTCTGGCTATCCCTTATAGTCTTGTCATCAACATCAGTTATGTTCATGACCCACTTAACTTTATACCCCTTAAACTTAAGATACTTTATCGCAATATCATAGGAAAGCATAGCCCTAAGATTCCCAATATGAACATAATCATATACCGTAGGCCCGCATGTATAAATAGTAACCTCATCTTTAGAGATAGGTTTGAACTCTTCCATCTTCCTTGTAAGTGTATTGTAAAACTTAAGCATAACATTAGTTTAACCCCTATTCTTTATAAAATTAACTTTCTTAGACAAAATATTTCCAAACATCACCCAAAGCTTTATATACCACATATGAATCCCTATTCATATGAAATGCCACGCATATAATGCTTTTTTCGAAACAATTGCAAACAAAACAAGACTTGCTATACTTGAAGCTCTTCAAAAAAAACCAATGTCTGTAACAGAAATATGCAAAACACTTAATCAAGAGCAGTCAAAAATATCACACAACCTAAAACTTCTGACAGACTGTCATTTCCTTGATGTAAAACAAAAAGGAAAACAAAGAATCTACTCATTAAACAAGGAAACCATCATTCCTTTGATGAAACTAGTAACAAAACATGTTGAAACACACTGCAGCAAAGAATGCACAAGAGGTAAAAAATGATAAAGAAATTGCTAACAAGACTAGGAATCAACCTAGACAATGAATACTGCTGTATCAAATGCAAAAAACCAATATCTACAAAACAAAAACGCTGCCCTCATTGCGAAACATGGAATGACTGCTGCAGCATTGACCCAAGATTATTAGGAAAAGAAGATCCAGAATGAAAACAATCTATCTAGACAACGGAGCAACAACTAAACTAGACCCAGAAGTAGCTGAAGCTATGAACAAATCTCCGTATGGAAATGCATCTTCAATGCATCATAAAGGCCAGGAAGCAAAGCGTACTTTAGAAGAAGCAAGACATACAATCGCAAAATCAATAAAAGCAAAAGACAAAGAAATAATATTCACTTCAGGTGGAACAGAATCAAACAACCTTGCATTAAAAGGCATCGCATTTGCAAACAAAAACAAAGGAAGACATATCATCACAACAAAAATAGAACATGATTGTATACTGAATAGCTGTAAATTCTTAGAAGAAGATGGATTCAAAGTAACTTATCTAAATGTAGACAATGAAGGCTACATCAAATTAAAAGAATTAGAAGATGCAATAACAAAAGAAACCATATTAGTTTCAATTATTCATGGAAACAATGAAATTGGAACAATTCAAGATTTAAAATCAATTTACAATATTTGCAAAAAACACAATGTTCTTTTCCACACTGACGCTTGCCAATCTTACACTAAAACAGAACTTTCAACAAAAAATGCTGACTTAATAACTTTAAACGCCCATAAAATACATGGTCCAAAAGGAACTGGAGCTTTGTTCATAAAATCAGGAATTAAAATTAAAACAATTCTTCATGGAGGGGGACAAGAAAAAAATCTAAGAGGAGGAACAGAAAATATTCCTAACATCATAGGATTTGCAAAAGCAGTAAAACAAGCAAAATCTTCAGACATAAAAAAGATGCAAAATTTAAGAGATTATTTCATAGAAAAACTTTTAGAAATCCCAGACACAAAACTTAACGGCCCAAAAACATCTAGACTATGCAACAACATAAACATCTCATTTAGATATATTGAAGGAGAATCAATAGGCTCATATCTTGATTCAAAAAAAATATGCACATCAACAGGCTCAGCCTGCTCCTCCCACACATTAGAACCATCTCATGTTATCATGGCTCTGGAACCCAACTCAGAAAGAGCTCACGGTTCTATAAGATTCTCTATAAGCAGATATACAACAAAAGAAGAACTGGATTTTACGATCAAACAGATAAAGACAACAGTTGAAAAACTCAGAAAGATAAGCCCGTTGACAAAGCTGGCAAAGAAGGTCTTATAAAATGTACAGCAAAAAAATACTTGACAGATTCAAAAATCCAAAATTTGCAGGAGAGCTCAAAAAAGCAGATGCAGTTGGAGAAGTTGGAAATGTAAAATGCGGAGATGTAATGAAAATTTATATTAAAATAGAAGACAATAAAATAGAAAAAATTTCGTTCAAAACCTACGGCTGTGTTGCAGCAATTGCATCAACTGATTTTCTATGCGAAATAGTAAAAGGCAAAACTTTAGAGCAAGCTCTAAAAGTAACTAGTAAAGATGTTGTAAAAAAGATGGGAGATATCCCTAGTGTAAAGCTGCATTGTTCTGTTCTTGCTCAAAAAGCGCTGAAAAAAGCTATTAAAGACTATCAAAAGAAAAAAAAGAAATAAAAAAACATATCAGATCTGCGCCTCTCTTCTTAACCCAAATAGCTCTCTGAATTCTTCCTGAAGTTTAGGCCTTTTCCTGCCTATAAGATCATCAACTTCCTCGCTGTAGCAGTGCGCGCAAACACCCATATATTTGCCGCAGAAAAGGCACCTGACTCCTGTCTCGGATTTAGGGACAACTAATGATTTCCCTAAAGAAGGGTGCCATCCCCTGATCTGTTTTTTCATGCATTCCGGACAGATCGGATTTGTTATTACCTCCTGACAAACTATACATTTTGCTTCTTCTGGTTGTATTTGCGCGGTTTTCATACCACATCACCTATGTTTTACAGGATTTTTTCCTGCTTTTTTTTTAACCAGGTTCTTCAGCGACTGAAACAAGATTAAGAATCAGTAACCTTCTATGCTGCAAGAACCCGGGATTTTGATTGAGTTCTTACCACATAAATGGCTTGTAGCATCCATTGGACACTAACAGAATCTTGAAAATTCTGTGTCCTAAACTCGTACTTGGATGCATATCAATAATAAAATAGAATTACTATTTAAATTTTGCGTATATAC
>CAZFSZ010000055.1:0-6754 GCA_964521755.1 uncultured Methanosarcinales archaeon
TTAGAATTAGTTGGTGTTATCTCATTTAGAAAATCTATTCGGAGATACTGATAGAGATAGATAATTTTATTAACTTATAATCTAAAATAGAATTATTTTGGAAGAAGGCCTGCTGAAGAAACAGAAGAATGAAACAGCATATCCCTAAGTTTCTACATTTGTATGATGAGGCAAAAGGAATGACTGCAGATAGAGAATCACTGCAGTGCATAAAAAAGGCTTTTACAGATTATAGGCAATGTGAATGAAAATGGCAGAAGAAAAAGACGGCATTATAATAGGATGTGGTGCGTATTGGCCTGACGAGGGTATGGAAAAAGCTTATGAAGAATACACTAAGAAAGAAGATAATCCAAGATGTTTAGTTAATATAACTTATGACCCAATGGAACTTCTTGTAATGTGCACCAAACCACAAAACAAAGTTGCAGTAATAACCGAGCTCATGGGCAGATATTATGCAAAAACAATTGCTAATTATGTAAAAGAAATAAGATCAGATATGGTTTTAATTGGCAAGGGATTATTCTTTGATACACCCTATTATAGAAGGGATTATGAGTCTCTTGAAAAGCACGAGCTTTATTCACCATTTTGCGGAAATTTAAGTTTTACTTTTGCTCCTCGCTCTCCAGGAGATAAAAATGCAGAAGGGGAAAATAGAGCACTTTTGGAATTTATTACTGATGATAAATTTTTAGATGCATTAGAACACAGAAATAAGGATATGCTCCCCGCTTCTACTTCTTATTTAGATGATAGGGCTTTTGAGGAAGCGACATGGTTCAAAGAAAATCTTCCAGAAGGATGGAAATAAAGATTATTAGATAATTTTAAATAATCATTTGTTTATTTACAAAATAAAAGAGGCTGAAATGAAAATAAGAAAACCAAAAAAAAGTGACGAGAAAGACATTGCTGAACTAGATAAACAATTTTGGGAGATTCATGCAAATATAGATCCATTTATTGCTCCTGCTAAAAAACTTAGTGAGAAAGATCATCTAAAACATGCAAGAAGTGCAATAAATAATAAAAAAAAGAATAATTTCTATTTTGTTGCTGAACTTGATGAAAAGGTCGTAGGAATAATTAACTTTAAAATCAAGAAAAATCCCAAGTTTTTCAAATTAAAAAAATTTGGATATATTGATTTAATAACAGTTAACAAGAAATATCGAAGTAAAGGAGTAGGCAGGGCACTTAGTAATTTTGCTTTAGGCTTTCTAAAAAAGAAGGGAATTTCTTATTCCAAGTTCCACACTAATTGGAAAAATAAATCTGCTATAAAGGCATTTAAAAAAATGGGTTTTGAAGAAAAAAATATTATGTTTTACAAGAAGGTTTGAAATAAAAATAACGAAAAGCTGCTAAAATCTCTTTCCAAAGCTTATCTGAGCAGGCAAAAAATTTTCTTTTATTTTTTGTTTTGAATCTACCCTTCCATTAAAAACCGAAAGATTTAAATACATAATATAATGTACTTATGTACATAATGAAAACAGAAAACAAAGTAATAAAATTGTTTATCAAAGAAAATCAGCCTAAAACCATCAGAGAAATCTCTAAAAAAATAAAGTCAGACTATCGAATAACACATACAGCTGTGCAAAGATTATTGGATAAAAACATTCTTTTATCAAAAACTGTAGGAAAGAGTACATTGTGTGAATTAAATCATGCTTATTATGGCATTGATATCTATAAAGCAGAGAATGACAGAAAAATGAATCTGCTTAAAAATAAGAACATTAAACAATTATACAAAGAGATAATGAAAAAACTAAAATCAAGCCAGTTTATATTCTTGATATTTGGATCTTATGCAAAATCCAAGCAAGTAAAATCTTCAGATATTGATATAATGTTTATCTCGAATGAAAAAAATTTTGAAGAAAAGATTACAACTATCCTTTCATTATTGCCTTTGAAAACTCATACTCTAGCGTTTACAGAAAATGAATTTATAAGGATGAAGGATTCCAAAAAAATAAATGTTGTTAAGGAAGCAATAGAAAATAATATAATCTTATATGGAATAGAGAATTATTATAGGTTAAAGAATGCTTGATGAAAAACGAATAAAAGAAGCTGAAGCTAATGTAAAACAGTATTTGGAAGAAGGCCTGCTTAAGAAACAGAAGAATGAAACAGCAAAAGAAATGTATATCGAAAATGCTGACCTATCATTAGAAACTGCACAGAAACTTATTTCTTTAGAGACTGAAACATACAAGCCTCATTTATGGATTATTGTAATCTGTTATTATTCTATGTATTATATTGCTAATGCTGTTCTGCTGGAATTAGGCTATAAAATAGGAAGTAGGATTAGCCATAAGGTTACAAGCGATGCCCTTATTATTTATGTTAGAACTAAATTAAAAAAAGAATTAATAGGAGAATATGAGGATGTAAAAGAAGATGCTCTTGAATTAATATCTTCAAAAACAGATACCTTATTGCAATCCTTTGATTTTGAAAGAGGAAAGAGATCCAAATTCCAGTATAATATGGATGAGCAGGTTAAGAAGTCAAAAGCATTAACTTCTTTAGAAAGAGCAAAACAGTTTGTGTTTGATATGAAGAAATTATTATCTTAAAGTTCGAAAAATATAGATGTTGAAATTCAAAATTAATTAAAACAATTAAAATATATTTCTACTAATGTTTATTGATTATCTTGCTTGTTCTATTTTAAGACATTTTTAGAAAACCTTAGAAATCTTTTTAATCATTCTTTCAGATTAAGTTTATTTAATTTTTCACTTACATAGCCTCTGGAGCTTCAATCCCTAACAAATTCAAACCATTTTTCAAAACTTGCTTTACAGCTAAAACTAGATTCAATCTTGCTCTTTTTGTATCTTCATCAGACTGAAGTATTGGACATTCATGATAGAATTCATTAAATGCCTGAGAAATATCAAGCAAATATTTTGAAACTATGTGGGGTTTGTAAGAAGAAGCTGCCTCTTCAACAGTCTCTGGGAATCTTGAAAGCAGAGAAATAAGTTTTTTGTCTTCTTTTGTCTTTAATAATGAATAATTTATCTTATTTTTTACTTTTTTGCCATATTTCTTAAGTATTGAGGATATCCTTGCATGAGCATACTGGACATAAGGGCCCGTCTCTCCTTCAAAGGACAAAGATTCTTCCGGGTCATAAGTAAAAGAAGTTATATTATCATGCTTCAGTATGTAGAATTTTATCGCTGCCAATGCAATAAGTTCTGCTCTTTTTTCTATCTCTTTTTTGGATAATTTCTTATGCCTTTTCTTTACTTCTTTTTTAGCAAGATTCTTCACCTCTTCAATCAGATCATCTGCATCTACAACTGTGCCTTCTCTTGATTTCATCCTTCCCTGTGGAAGATTGACAAGGCCGTAGCTTAAATGGATATTTTCTTTTGCTGTTTTTAATTTTAGCAGATCTATTATCTTGAATAATTGGTGAAAATGATTGTCCTGTTCAGATGCAACAACATATATTGATTTATTTAGATTGAAATCTTTATATTTTAATTTAGCTAAGTAAATATCCTGAGTCATATACAAAGAAGTGCCGTCTGACTTTATGAGTATCTTGTCAGGAAGATTGTATTTTTCAAGCTTTGCTTTTACTGCTTGTTCTTCTTTTACAAAAATCTCTTTTTTGAGACCTTTTTTTACAATCTCTTTTCCTTTTTTATAGATGTTTGATTCATAATACTGCTTGTCAAATTCAAATCCAAGTTTTTCATAGGTTTCTTTGTATCCTTTATAGACCCAATTGGTTAATTTTTTCCATAATTTTCTTGTTTCTTTGTCTTTTTCTTCCCATTTTTTGACTGTCTGCTGAACTTCTTCTTTTAAGTTATGATTGTCTTTTTCTTCATTTTTGAAGTCAACATAGCATTGAGCTACAAAATGGTCGGGCTTTATTTTTTGTGAAGAAGGAGTTTCTCCTTTATGGAACATTTTATATCCCAGCATTGCCTCTGTCATTCCTGTTCCCCTGTCATTGTTCAAGCAGGTTCTTATTACTTTAGAGCCGCTGAATTCCAAAATTCTTGAGATAGATTCTCCTAATATTCCATTCCTTACATGACCGAGATGCAGGGATTTGTTTGTGTTTGGCGATACAAACTCAACCATCACTTTTTGTTTTTTAGAAGAGCTTTTTCCATAGTTTTCTTTTTTTTTTAAGATATCTTTTACTGTTAATCTGGCAAGTTCTTCTTTGTCTATATAGAAATTAAGATAAGGTCCTGCTTCTTTTATCTCTTTGATAAGTTTTTTTGGCTTTAAGGTTTTGGAAAGATTTTTTGCTATCTCTACAGGATTCTTTTTCATGTTTTTTGAGAGCTGAAAACAAGGAAAGGCATAATCTCCCAATTTAGAATCAGGAGGTATTTCTAGATTAATTTGTTTTAATTTTGTCTCTTTTTTTAATAAACTTATAATTTCTTTTTTTGCTTTGTTCATAGAAGTAAATTAGGATAAAAGGTATTAAAATGTTTTGATTATTTGATGTTAAATCTTTGGGCAAGCTTTGGCATTCTGCATGAAGAGCCTTTTTTCATTATTTTCCAATATTCCTCTGCAGATTTAAGATTGGCTTTAATCTTTGCAATCTCTTTTTTTCCGTAAAGGGGGCTGTTTTCAGCATATTCTGTTAAATTTTCTGCATCCTCTCTGCTGTATCTTTTGGAGATAGCTAACCCGTCTTTTTTTAACAGATATCCAACCTTTTTGTCTTTTTCAATCGCTTTTTTGATAAATCCTCTAAGTTCAGGTGAAGAGTCAATAAAAGTTTCAATGTTTTTTTCCTCATTGCCTTTTATAGCTGCAAGAAGATGGACAATATCAGATTTTGAGGTCTGAAGAAGATTTTTTATCTCTGGGTTTGTTTCAGTTTCTATTGCTTTTTCTATCTCATGAAGAGTATCCCCTATATGACTGTAGTTCAGCGGATAGCTGTGATGGAATACCATCTTAAAAACAGAAAGCAGTTCATTTATAAAATTTTTGGTCAGAACTCTATCTCAGAATTTCCTTTTCCCATAATATAGATATTGGTCCCTTTTGGACTGCAGAACATCGATAATAAGTCTATTATATCTCTTAATATCTCTTTCACCCTTTCCTTTTTCACCGGAGGAAGGGCATCGATGTAGAATATAAGGTTTTTAGAAGATTCTTCAACCTTTGCTTTTTCAGCATCCTTCCAGTTCCATCTTCTGCAAAGCACATCTTTTGAATCCTTGTAGATGACCTCTCCTTTGTCTGGATTTTGTTTTGCATCTGAGCCCAAAGGGATGAATGTTTCTTTTCCTTTTGCAAGAGTCAATGAGATATCTCCATCTATCTTGTCCAGATCATTTACGCCTGTAGGTACAAGATATTTCAATGAAAGATAATTGGATATGTCAACAGCCTTGTTTATCTTTGGGGTTGTTTTTCCCTTTAGAATCTTTTTTGTTAGATGTTCAACAGAGCTATGGTATTTTTTTGGTTTTTTGCTGAATTCAGAATAAGCTGTCCTCCACGGAGATATCAAAGGATGTTTTGCAAGTTCTGTCGGAGTAAAATCAAGCTTGAGAAGATTTTCAATATCCTCTATAAGATGATATATCTTTTCATCAGAGCCTTTGTTGCCTATATCTTTTGCTATGACTATTCCCAACATCAGTTTTGGAAACTTTTTTAGAAGTTTTTTTGATATCTTTACTTTAGTCATTTTTTCTTCTTTTTCTTTGACTTTTTTTTGTTTGGCTCTAATTTTTTTACTTTTTTGTTAAGTTTTTGAAGTTCATCTCTTACATCCCTTAACACCTTTCCGAATCTTTTGTATTCTATCCATCTTAGAATTAATAATATTATATATATCCCAAAGATACCCCCAACTATGGCTTTTAATGCATCAAGAACATTTGCCAAAGGAGCTATTAACGGATTTGCAAGTATTGCTGTCTCGTTAAGGACCATAGAAAGAAATTAGACACAATAGTATTTAAATGTTCTGAAATAGTTTAGATTTTGGACATTTAAGTTTATTGGCAAAGCCAATTTCATTTAAATGTTCTGAAATAGTTTAGATTTTGGACATTTAGATCAAATAATTAAAGCATTTGACCATGTCTTTGTATATATTTTTCCACAATCCTGAACTTTCTATTTTTCTTGAGCTTTCCTGGTGAGCAAGATATTCATCCATAGCCTGCCTCATAGAATCGTTTGACACAATGTTGTTTCTTACCAGAACTTCCAGAAATTTATCTTTACGAGGGGTATTGTGAGGTATGTTGTTATTTACATGCAAAGCATATTTTCTGCACTCTTCTTGTTTTGCTTGTTCAATAATATTTTCGTATTTTTCCTTTAATCCGGTTATAGTGAACATGATTTGTACATAAAAAATGTTATATAAAAACCTTATGTAAAATTAGAGCACAATATCTATAAAAGAAAGAACAAAAGATGTTTAAGTTTCTTCTTCTCTTGCTTCTTTTTCCCTGTCAAGCTTGTTGGCTTCCCTGTAGCCTCTTAAAAATCCTGCTTCTTCAGCAGTCATCTCGTCATTCTCAACAAGCTCGTCATCGTTATTCTCTTCCTCTTCTGCTTCCTGAGCGATTACAGCTTCCTCGAAAAATTCTTCTTCTTTAACCATTTTATATACTATTTTTGGAATGTATATGGTATATAAAGATTGCCTCTATAACAGTATCTCCGAATAGATTTTCTAAATGAGATAACACCAACTAATTCTAAA
>CAZFSZ010000056.1:0-6676 GCA_964521755.1 uncultured Methanosarcinales archaeon
AATTTAATCAAAACCTTTAAATAAATACCCTTAACTAATTCTTTAAAATGGCTAAGATAAAAAAAGGAGACTTTGTTCAGGTAGAATACACTGGAAGATTAAAAGAAGAGAATATTGTATTTGACACTACAAACAAAGAAGAGGCAAAAAAAGCAGGAATGGATTCTCAGCAGCAGACTTTCGGCCCGGTTACAATATGCCTTGGCCAGGGACAGATAATACATGGCCTTGAAAAGAAGCTCGAGGGAAAAGAGACTGGAAAAGAATACAGCATAGAGCTTCAGCCTGAGCAGGCATTTGGAAAAAAGAATGCTAAATTAATCAAAACAATACCTGTTTCAGCATTCAAAAAACAGAACATAGTCCCTCAGCCAGGAATGCAGGTTAATATTGACGGATCGATAGGAATCATAAAAAGAGCAGGCGGAGGAAGATGTCTTGTTGATTTCAACCATCCCTTGTCAGGCAAAGAAGTTGTTTATGACATAAAGCTTAACAAGATCATAAAAGATAATAAGGAAAAAATCAAATCATATATCTCGCTTGCTTTAAACAGGAAAGATATATCTGTTGATGTTAAAGACAAGACAACAGAGATAAAAACAGAAAAAGAGCTTCCAAAACAGATAACTGAAAAACTTTCTGAAAAATTAAAAGAACTTATTCCTTCGATCAAAAAGATAGAGTTCAAGAAAGAAAATAAAAAAGAGAAAACAGAAAAAGAAAAAAAACAGGATAAATAATTATTTTAACTATTCTAGAATAACAATATTTTTATATTAGAACGATTTTAATTTATTTACTAATTATATAAGGTGTCCATGGTGGAACAAGAATTTACTCAATCTGAAGAAAATTATGAATCTCGTGAAGAATCCAGTTCAGATAATGAAAGCTCATTTTCTGAACCTCAATCTAATCCTCAGCCAAATGAAGCTTCACAAGAGACAAAGATAGAAAGCAATGTCTCTAAATCTGATGTGGATGCAGAGCTTGAATCTATGCTTTCAAAGCAAAAGGCAAAAATAAAGGTTGCTGGAACAGGCGGAGGCGGAAACAACACCATTAACAGGATAACTGAAGTAGGCATCATAGGTGCCGAAACAATTGCCATAAATACAGATGCCCAGGATTTATTATACACTTCTTCAGACAAAAAGATATTGATTGGAAAAGAAGCCACAAACGGCATGGGAGCTGGCTCCAATCCAAAGCTTGGTGAAGAAGCAGCAAGGGAAAACGAGCAGGATATTAAAAAATCATTCCAGGGAGCTGACATGGTTTTTGTAACCTGTGGATTAGGAGGGGGAACTGGAACAGGCTCTGCTCCGCTTATAGCTGAAACTGCAAAAAAGATGGGCGCTCTTACTGTAGGTATTGTAACAATGCCTTTCACCATGGAAGGAAATACAAGATATGAAAACGCTGTTGCCGGACTTGAAAGGATGGAGCAGATAGTTGATACATTAATAGTCATTCCAAACGACAAACTATTAGAACTGGCTCCTGATCTGCCTTTGCACACTGCATTCAAGGTTGCAGATGAGATATTGACAAATGCTGTAAAAGGCATTGCTGAGCTTGTGACAAAAGCTGGTTTGGTAAACCTGGACTTTGCAGACATAAGAGCAGTGATGAAAAACGGCGGTGTTGCTTTGATAGGTGTTGGAGAATCTGACACTGAAAACAGGGCTGCAGAAGCAGTTGAGAAAGCAATTAACAATCCTTTGCTTGATGTTGATATAGAGGGAGCTTCCGGCGCATTGATCAATGTAGCTGGAGGAGAAGACATGACATTAGATGAAGCAAGAAAAGTTGTTGAATCTATTTCTGAAAGGCTTAATGACGAAGCAAAAATAATCTGGGGAGCTCAGATATCAAAAGATTTGGACAAAACAATAAGAGCGATGCTGGTTATAACAGGTGTTAAAAGTCCTCAGATATTTGGCCATGATGTAAAGGTCTCTGACAAGAAAAAGAAAGAGATTGAGAACGAATTGGGAATTGAGTTTGTCTGAAGATTTAAAAAAACTTCAAGCTTGTAAGCTTATCCTATATCTTTTAAATATTGTATAGCTCATCGATAGTTGTTTGCTGATTTACATCTTTGTCTCTTTTGTTTTTGATGCCAACATCGATATTTCCCTTCCAAGCTCCCTGGCCTAAAGAAAATTCCAGCTGTGCTACATAAAAACCATGTTCAATATCAAGTTCTGAGTGCCTTATCTTCATCTCCCCTCTAAAAGGCGCATCAAAATATATCTTTCCTGGAAATTCTATTCGCGGAGGGCTTGCTATCCTGAATCTGTTTCTGCTTAAAATATCAAGATAATCTCCAAATTCCATATTTTCAAGATAATCTATCTTCTTGTCTATTATCCCCTGTCCAAACAAAACATATCTTAATTGATCTATGCATACAAAAGATTCAGGAAAATCTATACTCTTCTTGAAATTGCTATAAAGAATGTTGCTTATCTCTAATCCTGCTGTAATGCCTGGATAATCAATAGAAGCAGTTTTAAGAAATTTGCAGTTATCATTGTAATTTTTCAGCACATTGTCAATTACAAATTTATCTATTTCCTTCATGAAAAGGTAAAAAATTCTTAGTTTATAAACCTGCGTCTAATACAATATCCCAACCACAACCCCTTCTACATCATTAAACCTTACTTTCCATGGATCTTTAACCTTGTTGTTGTCTCCTTTTGTCTCTGCAAACCATCCTGATTTATCTTCAGAAACAGAGATAACTCTGTGGATGATAACCTTTCCTTTTTGGTTAAAAGATATTATATCACCCGCATCTATCTCTGAACTCATTTTTGGCGAAAGTTCCAGTGAGATTGAATTTTTGTTCAGCACAGGCTCCATAGAATGCGTGTCTTCAACTCTAGCCCAGATTAGATTTTCTTTATCAATAACAGCTTTGTCATTATAAACCTTTAAATCTTCAACAGAAATATGCTCGGCAGGAGAATCAACTGGTTCTGCATCTACAGAAAAAGCATATCTTACTTCTCCTTCTGCTAAAAAAGCAGCAGCCAAAAAAACAAGACAAGCTACTGCCAAATAGACAGCTCTATTCAAAATGATTAACCACCCCTCACCTTATTTTTCCAGTATTTCAACTATATATACTCTTTGGTGTAACTCCAAGATAGTCATAATCTCCTTTTTAAAGATAATCTAAACTAGTATACTAAATAGTAATATTTATATACTAGGTGTGCTATAATATCTTACATAATGAGGGTAAAAGAGGTGTGGATACTAGGACTGATTCTATTAGCCAGTTTTGCTATTGCAGCGCCTAATGCAGAAGTAAATTTAACTCCAGTTGAATTATACGAAAGCAACAACGCATTGTTTAATCTGACTATCAATAATTGGTTAAAAGATGAAGTAATAAACCAGATTGAATTAAACACTATAAATCTAAAAGTAACAAATGTAAGAGAATTTATTGGATGGCAGAATAACTTTACAGAAGACCAGATAATCTGGTATGATGGAGATATTGAAACAAATTCTTTTTCTTTGTTTCAGTTTAATGCAGAAGCAAAGTTAGTTGATGAAGATACAGGCCAAAATATTGAGATAATAACAACAGGGCAAGACTCGACTACAGATACAGTTGAGATAACAATATTAAATGATGATACTGCTCCTGTACTTTCAAACAATATTCCTCAAGACAATGGATTTCTAAGACAAGGAATAACAGACCAACTAATTTCTGTTGATGCAGTTGATAATGAGACAGGAATAAAAAATGCAAGCTTTTCTTACTGGAACTGCTCTGCAAACGCAACAAATTCTACTATAAATACAATTGAATTAAACTGTGTTAATAACAATTGTAATGCTCAGACAGATCTTTCTGAATACAAAGAAGAAGACCAAATGTGCTTCCAGTTTAATGTAAACAACAATGCTTTGGAAACCTCATCTTTAACTGGAGCAGTGGGCTTTGATGGAACACCTCCAAATGTTTCTTTGATTGCTCCTGAAAACAATGCTTATGGAGGAGACAGCACATTATTTTCATTTATTGCAACTGACAACCTTGCTCCAAATCTAACCTGTGAATGGATTGTTGACGGTGAAACAGTAGATTCTACAACCGCAGAAAACAACCAGATAACAAATACCACTTATGATATGACTAACATCTCCGAAGGAACACATGAATGGAAAGTCAGATGTACTGATCTTGTAGGGCTTTCATCAGACTCAGAAACCAGGAATATAATAATTGATATGTCTCCTCCTACTATTATTTTAAATGATCCTGAAAACAATTCCATAATAGGGGATGATGTGCAGATAGATATTGATGTGGATGACAACTACGAGCTGGATAATGTAACCTACAGCACAAGCCTTAACTCTTCAGACCTTTCAGAAGGAATCAATATCCTTACAGTCACTGCATCAGACAAGGCAGGAAACACCGCAGTAAAAGATTTCACAATCATTGTAGACAAAACTAAACCAACTATAAATTTAATCTCTCCTGAAAACAATGCAAGCTCAGATGTCCATGTTAGTTTTGTATTTGATTTAAATGATAATCTTGATGAAGATTTGAACTGCGGATTATATCTTGATGATGTGTTCACTACTTTTGGAGAATTCAATACAAATGAAACAGTTAACTGGACCATTATAATACCTATGGATGAATATGAATGGTATATAAAATGCAGTGATGATGCAGGAAATTCATTCCAGACAGCATCAAGAAATTTGACAGTGACTGATGTTACAGGCCCTGATATCATCTCAGATATTGAATATGTTTCAAGAACAGAAGATTATCTCTTTGATGTTAATATCACTGACCCAAGCAATGTAACTGATGTACAGATAGAATTTAATAATAATTTGCTTAACATAACAAACCAGGGAGATATTTATTCAGGAACAATACAAACTGATTTATCCTATCCTTTGGGAACATATAATATAACCATAAAAGCAGAAGATGATTTAGGAAATGAAAACACTTTTGTTGATGAATTTGAAATTGTAAATGGATATTCAATACAGCTTAACCTTGATCCTTCAGAAGCAAAACCTGGACAGGAAGTAACTGCATCAGGAACAGTATTGTTGGACGATCTTTCAGCTGCTCCTGAGGATTATATAACATTGTATCTTCCAGAAGAAACAGTGAATGTTTCTATAGAGATAGACAATTCTTACAGCTATACATTTGAAGCTCCTGGACAGGGAACTTACACAATAACTGCATTTATAATATCAGCAAAGGGAATAAACCATTCTGCTTCTGCTGAACTGAAAATAATTGCTCCCCCTGAAAAAACAAAAAACAGTGATTCAGGTACATCAAGCGGTTCTGAATTCTACTGCGGAGACGGACAGTGTACTAAAGCTCATAATGAAGACTGTGAAAACTGCCCGGAAGACTGCGGACAATGTCCTGCTGTTGATCAGGGAACTGAATCATATGATATAGGAACAGCAGAAAACCAAACAGAAGAATCTGAATCAAGAACACCTTCTGGTGTTGGTTATGCAACAGGGTGGTTTGGCAAAGTTGCAAAGAATCCTCTTGCATGGATATTATTCATTGTAATAACTGGAGCATTATATTTATTGGCCTTCAAACCTTCCAAAAATAAAACAAAGAAAAATAATGTAAATTGGAAAGGTTATTTTGATAAAAGATAAATTTAGAATTTTATCCCAAAAAATGAAATTAAAACTTAAAAACACAATAATTTTCGCTTTATAAAATGGTCTTTGAGCAGTTTCTTTCATCAGACAATGTAAAAAAACATATGCTTTTTATCTTTTTATTGGGCATGTTTTACGTGTTTGTAGGCTATTTTGTCTCTGCTTATTTTTTTCAGGCTTCTGTTTCAGTTGCGATGCTCTTTACTATAACTCTTCTGCTGGTTCCCTCTATATCAACGATATTAAATCTTGAAGAGAAAATAGAAAGCAAGGAAGGAATAAAACATTTTTTCCACAACCACAAAGATATATTCAAGATATATATCGCATTGTTTAAGGGTATTTTCTTTGCATTCCTTATACTGGGTGCTTATGCAGGGCCTGCAGTATTTAACTATCAGACTGATTTTCTTGAAGCAAGAGGGGATCTTACTGCAAACATACTTACAGAATTTGCTGAAAAAGAATACCATCCCTCTTTTGATAATGTTTTTGCATTGATATCACAGAATCTTTTTGTGGTTATGATTGCATTTATATTATCAATATTCTATGGAGCAGGAGCTTTGTTCTTGATTGTATTAAATGCTTCTGTATTTGCTGCATTTATCTGCTTTGTTGTGAGGGAGATAGGAAACTCTTTGGCAATGATACTACTTTTTTTAATACACCTCATACCTGAGTTATCTGGATTCCTTGCAGCGGCCATCGCAGGAGGAGTAGTCTCCAGAGCCATAGTCAGAGAAGACTTTTTGAGCAAAGGCTTCAAGAACGTAATGAAAGATGCTTTAGTTCTTTTGTTGATTGCAGCAGGACTTATAATCATAGCTGCTTTCCTGGAAGTGTTTGTAAGTGCTAATCTTGTTAAGTTGATTATATAGTAGTTGCATTTTTCGTATAGAAAAGATTAGGTGAAATGAAGGGCCCGGGACTTTTTTAAAATGGACACACTCAACTAAGGTAAAAC
>CAZFSZ010000057.1:0-6442 GCA_964521755.1 uncultured Methanosarcinales archaeon
ATTGGATTTATACTAAATGAGGGATTTTATTAAGAGTTTATCAAAGCGTTCGATACTGTAATTACCGCAAACTTTTTAAATGAATCATATTATTTTTTAATATAGAATCTAAGATATTTTTAAGATTGTTTTAAGAATTATAAAAAATGATAAAAGATATACATGAAGTGAAAGAATGCCCTGAATGTGCATCCAAAAACATCATTCACAACGACAAGAAACAGCAAGTTATCTGCAAAGACTGCGGAATGATATTTGAACCTATGTCTGAAGAAGACGAAGAAAAGTTTGAAAAAGCTGCAGGCATGAAAAAAGAGTAAAGATATTTATTATTTATTATAGATATTTCTATCTATTTTTGACTGATTATTTCCAGCTAACATCTACTTCATCTGTTCTTTGGTATGGATCAATCACTGCTTCCTGTATTTTTGTTTGTCTGCCTGACCTATACTGCAGAATTCCCTGCCATGCTATCATAGCTCCATTGTCAACATTAAACTGATTCTCAAGGATAAAACATTTTGCTTTTCTTTCTTCACACATCTTTTTGGCCATCTCCTGAAGTCTAACATTACACGCAACTCCTCCTCCAAGCAACAGCTCTTTTTTTCCGCAGTGGGCCATAGCTCTTTCAGAAACTTCAAGCAGCATAGCAAAAACAGTCTCTTGGGTTGAATAAGCAAGGTCTTCATCTGTATATTTTCCAGAGTTTATCTTTTGTTTTAGATTTGTAAGCAGACCCCCAAAACTGACGTCCATACCTTTTACAGAATAAGGCAGCTCAATAAACTTTTTTCCCTTAAAGCTTAATTCATACAGCTTAGGCCCGCCTGGAAAACCGAGACCCATCTCTCTTGCAACAGAATCAAGAAAATTTCCAACACCAATATCCAAAGTTTCTCCAAATATCCTGTATTTTCCTCCTTCATATGCAATAATCTGGGTGTTTGCTCCGGAGGCATAGAGCAACACAGGATCTTTTGCACCTGTTAATGCTTCTCCTATAGTCAGATGAGCAATGCAGTGATTTATTCCAACCAATGGCTTTTTGTATCTTAAGGCAAGGGATCTTGCGGCAAAAGCTCCTATCCTTAAAGTATGACCTATTCCAGGGGACATTGAATAAGAGATTAAATCAATATCTTCCGTGGAAAGTCCAGCATTATTCAAAGCTTCCCGGATCACATCTCCGCATACTTTTGCATGATGGTCAGCTGCTTTTGAAGGTATTATACCTCCTTTTTTTGTTGTATAGCTGTCCTTAACATTAGCAAATACATTTCCTTTATCATCCATTATACCTATGCCAAAAGTATGTGCAGTTGATTCTATTCCTAAACATATCATAGTGAAGAGAATAAGAAAGTTGTTTATTAAGGTTTGCTATCTTTTTCTATTTTTTTCTTATATTTCTGAAAAAAACCATTTCCACCGTGTTCTTTCTCAACATGTCTTATAAACAAAAATATTTTCTTATTAAAGTTATCAATCTGGTCAGAAATTCTTTCATGAATTTTATTATTGATATAACCAATGTCTTTTGACAAATCAATTAACACAGCCAATTCCTTTGCAGAGCCGTAAGCTATATTTAAGAAATTCAAAAACTCCTTGGATGATTTCTTTGCGCTTCCTTCTGCTATATTAACAGATATAGAGACAGCAGCCCTTCTTATCTGGCTAATTAAATTATTTTGTTCGTGAGCTGGGAACTTTTCAGTTATTTTATATAAATCAATAGCCAATTGGTATGCTTTTTGATAGACAATATAATTCTTATAATTTCTTGCCATAAAAATAAATTAATCCAATATTTATTATAAAGTTTGTTAAAATTTCAAAGCTGACGCTAGTTTGTTTGTTTTTAAGAAAAAAAAGTGAAAAAACCATGCGATAGATAGAGTAAAGTAAGAACGGTTGGAAATCGCATGCTGAATACATTGCCGAAGCTTTGTACTTACACACCGATCCCATCAAACGGATCTTTTATCCGAGTTCTAAGATGTCTCTTTTCAAGAAAGGCTTCGTGCTTAGATGCTTTCAGCACTTATCCTTTAAGGCGTAGCTGCCCTGCGTACCTTGTCAGATAACAGGTAGACCAGCGGCCTCGAACCTCTGTTCCTCTCGTACTAAGAGATCCTTTCTTTCAGACATCTAACATCTCCAGTAGATATCAAACAAACTGCCTCACAGCGTTCTGAACCCAGCTCACGAACCCTTTTAATTAGTGAACACCTACACCCTTGGCTGCTGCTGCACAGCCAGGATAGGATGAGCCGACATCGATGTAGCAAACCGCGCCGTCGATTTATTCATGAATATCACATCGTATATTCAATACGAACTCTCGGGCGCGACAACTCTGTTATCCCCGGAGTAACTTTTCGGTCATCTCAAACCCCTATCAAGGAGATTTTGAGGTTCGCTAGACCAGACTTTCGTCTTTGGAGTCTGTCTTAGTGAGAATCCAATCAGGCTGACTTTTACTCTTGCATTCTACATCCGATTTCTGACCGGATTGAGTCAACCTTTGGGCACTGTTGATATCATTTCAACAGCGTGCCACCCCAGCCAAACTGTCCACCTATTAGTGTCCTAGGAGTCAACTCCCAGTAAGCAACGCGAGTTTTAAAGAGTAGTGTTACATTGGCGTCTATTTCTGAGCTTGCGCCCAGAACATAACGACTCCTACTTACGCTATACAATAAAACTCACGTCGCAGTAATAAGCTACAGTAAAGTTTCACGGGGTCTTCGCTTCCCACTGGAGATCTCTGGCCTTTGCACCAGAATGGAATGTTCAGAGGATTCTAATTGGGGACAGTGGTGATCTCGTTACACCATTCATGCAAGCCGTCATTAAAACGGCAAGGCATTTCGCTCACATCTGTTACTTTCCCTTATAAAAGGTAATGACCATTTTCATGGCGAGCAAACATTTCTGCTTGCTTCTCATTATCGCTAATGAGGTCGGACTATATCTTACAACTATTTGTTGTTCTGGCGTATAGTCTCTGAGGATTCTAGAATTCTTGGAACTTGTCTGTTCATCTGTGACGCTAGTTTGGCAATTTTATTTAATCCTTCCTTTGTCAGATGTTGTCCATTATTCATGAGTCCGATAATTTTTGCAAAGATTTCAAAACTTTCTCTTTTTGATGTTTGCAATTGGTATTTCTCAAAAAAATTAACAATCTTGTTAAGCTTTCTAATACCTCTTATCCTAAACTCTTTTCTGTCTCCATGATTTACATTAATATTGCCGAAACCGAAGAAATCTTTCAGTTTATGCAATATTTGCTCATCATGTTGATGCTGGACAACCCTAAATTCAGGAAGCACCTGCCAACCTAAAGTCATTTTCTTTAATCTATTAATAGATACATGAAAACAACCTTCTCCGTCAACAAATCCGACAATCCATTTAACATCTAGTCTTTCCTGCTGATTATCTGCACTCAAGACATTTTTACTTTCCATTGATTTAATTTTGTTTTTCATGTTATAAATTATTTGCGAAAAACAAAATGAAAAGTAGTCTGAGATACTCAGATCTCCCAGCATACAGCCAGATTTTACTAAGGCAACTTTGTGCTTACCTTAAGAGAGTTATAGTTACCCCCGCCGTTTACCAGCTCTTAGCTTGGTTGAAACCAAGTTTCAAGTACTGGCACTGGGCAGACGTCACCGACTATACACATCCTTGCGGACTAGCAGTCAGTTATGTTTTTGTTAAACAGTCGGACCACCCTTGTCACTGCGCCCTGCAATAGCAATCAATAAAAGACAACTACCGCAGGGACCCCTTATACCAAAGGCACGGGGCCAATTTGCCGAATTCCCTCAATTAGATTATATCCTTCACACCTTAGGCTTCTAACCTAGGGGCACCTGTGTTGGTTCTGGGTATAGATATTTAAGATCTTTTTTGATTCCCTTTTTATGATCTCCAGAAATCAGCAGGATAAGCCATAAGACTTACTATTCTAGGATTTAATCAAATTCTCATCATTATGATACTCCTTTGATTTATCCCTATTAACATGGAAGACAATCCATGCCCACTTATTCCAAAGAGTCAGAAATCAAACCTGCGTCGCCGCGTATACTTAAATAGTAAAGGAATATTAACCTTTTTCCCTTTCCTCCAACTCAAATTATGATTGGAGTTAGGACTAACTAACCCTTGACTGATTGACATTGTCAAGGAACCCTTGCCCTTACGGTGGCAGAGATTCTCGCTCTGCTAAGATCTTACTACTACCAGGATTTTCATTTTCATGAGATTCGCATTCTTTCTCAAAAATGTTTTTACTCTCACGAAACGCCTGCCTACCACTAGCTTTTGGCTAGTCTATAGTATCGGTGACCGCCTTAGCCCCGTCCATCTTAGAGACCTACGATCTTGACAAGTAAGTTGTTACACACTTTTTAAAGGGTGGCTGCTTCTAAGCCAACCTCCTCGCTGTCTATGACCGTAAACACTCTTTACCCTTTAACACTTAGACGATACTTTGGGACCTTAACTATAGTCAGGGTTGTTCCCCCCTCGGAACCCACGCTTACCGCGGGCCCCCGTTTCCTGAAGTCTTAAACACTAAAACATTCGGAGTTGGACAAAGGACCGACTAGTTTCCCAGCCTAAATCCGAAATCCGTATCTCTATCGTTTTAGCAGCCTCGTCCAGGACTTGACTTCGGCCAATTTCGACAGGAACCAGCTATTTCCGGGCTCGATTGGCTTTTTACCCCTAATCCCAAGTTAGAAGAACACTTGCACGTAGAACCTCTTCAGGCCTTCACGAGGTTTTACCCCCGTTTCACCTTACTCAGGATTAGATCGCCCGGTTTCGGGTCTTACCCAAGTAACTTGAGGCACTTTCACACCTCGCTCCTCGCAAGCTGCGAGCTTTTGGTTTCCCTTTGGGTACTCCTTTACAGATTACCCTCGCTACTTAGATAAACTCCCTGGCACGTTATTCGGAACGTACGATACAACTTCGAAAAGCCGTATCATTCTATAACTGTCAGATTTCAGGCTCTTTTGACACCCTGTTAAGGGTTCTTTTCAGAATTCCATCACTGTACTATATTCGCTATCGGTCTCCAAATGTATTTAAGGTTGGAAGTTGATGCCTCCCATTTTCCCATTTAGTATCCAGTAAATGGTACTCTTGAACTGTCCAAAACCGACTAAGTTGCCTCTACGTGACTATCACACTTTATAGTGCTTCTTTCCAGAAGACTTCGAGTTCCATAGTTACGGTAAAGGGCAGCCACACCACATCTCTATCATGTTTCCATGACAGATTCAGTTTGCCTTGTGTTGTTTTCAATCGCCTTTACTTACAACATCTCATTGATTTCTTTTCCTGCAGGTACTAAGACGCTTCAATTCCCTGCGTTCCCGATTCTTTCGAATCACTTCCGAAGAAGTATGAAGACACATTCAGGAACCTTTGGTTCAAAGCCTACATGCGGCTCGCCAAAGCATTTCGTAGCTTGTCACACCCTTCATCGGCATTTAGAGCCCAGCCATCCATCTAACAGCGTAAGATCTTTACTCTATCTATGCATGGTTTCATCAATATGATTCGGGAAAATATATCTCACCCTTGATCCAAGAGTTGCGGTTCTTGGACTGCAATGCAGCTGAATCAACAACTGCAGTCTTGTGTGTCTGGATTTTAAGTTTATGGACCCGTCGGGAAATTCACAGGAAAAGCAGATACTTTCCCTATTTTGAACCCAAGACCCCCACCTTACTTGAATAAGTTATGCAAGGGTGATGCTCTACCAGACTGAGCTACGGGCCCGTATCAAAACAGATAACCTGTTTTATGAATATAAAAAGAGCAAGTTTGAAAAAATAAAAGGAGGTGATCCAGCCGCAGGTTCCCCTACGGCTACCTTGTGACGACTTAACCCGCCTCACTGAATTTAGGTTCGGCTTAATTAAAAACTAAGTCTCACCTAAACCCTGCTCGGATGGTTTGACGGGCGGTGTGTGCAAGGAGCAGGGACATATTCACCAGACGCTGATGACGTCTGATTACTAGGGATTCCATCGTCATGAGGATGAATTACAATCCTCAATCTGAACTAAGATAAGGTTTTGAGGATTAGCTTCTCTTTTCAGAGTGGCATCACATTGTCCTTACCATTGTTGCGCGCGTGTAGCCCAGCAGATTCGGAGCATACAGACCTACCGTAGCCTGCGCCTTCCTCCTTGTTTCCAAGGCAGTCTCTACAATGTGCTCGATTCTCCTAAAAGAGTCGTTAGCAATTGTAGATACAGGTCTCGCTCGTTGCCTGACTTAGCAGGACACTTTACAGCACGAGCTGACGACGGCCATGCACTACCTCTCGGCTCATCTGGTAAAGCCTTCAACTTGACCTTCATCTTGCCGTCGCTGCTGGTGAGATTCTCTGTGTTGAATT
>CAZFSZ010000058.1:0-6369 GCA_964521755.1 uncultured Methanosarcinales archaeon
ACTAAAAAGCAAATCTTTATAAATATCCTTTACTATACTTATTCTATATTAATATGTTGCTTTTAAGCGCAATCTAAGCTCAAAAAAGACATATTAAGGCCCGTATGAGAGTTACTCAATGGAGCTTACGGCTAAGCCAAGCAATGAGCTTGGGAGATATTTTACGGGTCACAAATACCTTTAATAATCATTTAAAAGAATATAGAACACTAAATAATCATTATTATCACTAAGTTCAGTTATGTGGATTTAAATAAAAGTAAAAGTTAGTTTTGTTCTATATTCTAAAATCAGAGGGGCATTTAATGTTTATCATTCATCAAATACATAAGAAAGACAAGATACATTGTATGATAGATTAATTAATGCTCCTTCTATAATATCGGAGGATGATAAAGATGGGAAAAATAAGCCCAGTAAGTGCAAAGTACATAGTTCACGCTTCAATAGAAATAGAAGGTGTAGTTGAACGTCCTGATGTGATTGGTGCAATATTCGGCCAGACTGAAGGACTTCTTGGAGCTGATCTTGAATTAAGAGAACTCCAAAGATCAGGAAGAATAGGGAGAATTGAAGTTAATATTGGTACAAAATCTGGAAAATCTCAAGGTTCAATAATTTTACCATCTAGTCTTGATAAGGCAGAAACCAGTATTGTGGGTGCTGCATTAGAAGTTATTCAAAGAATAGGGCCTTGCAATGCTAAAATAAAGATAAACAAGATTGAAGATGTCAGAGTAAGCAAGAGAAAACTGGTTATTGAAAGAGCTAAAGAACTTCTAAAACAGATGACTGACAATGTTTTGCCTGACTCGCAGGAATTGTCAGATGAAGTAGCCCATTCAGTAAGAGTAATGGAGATACAACAGTACGGCAAAGACAGACTGCCTGCTGGGCCTGCAATAGAAGAAAGTGATGAAATTATTGTTGTAGAAGGCAGAGCAGATGTTCTTAATCTTCTTAAACATGGTATTAAAAATGCCATAGCTATGAATGGAACCTCCTGCCCTGAAACCATAAAAGAACTGAGCAAGAAGAAAATAGTTACTGCTTTTGTTGATGGAGACAGAGGAGGAAATCTTATTATAAAAGAACTTACCACTGTAGCTGATTTGGATCATGTATCTAATGCCCCAGACGGAAAAGAAGTTGAAGAGATAACAAAAAAGGAGATCCACAAGGCATTAAGGGCAAAGATCGCTTCAGAACAGGCAAAGATGGAGATATCTAATGGAAATTCAGATAATCACAACAAAAAAAGAAACAGCAGTTCAAGCTCTGGCAGAAACAAAAGTTCAGGTAAAAAAAGGTACTCGAGGCAAAATAGGTCAAATCAAAGATATACAAAATCTTATTCTATCTCGCCTAAAGAAAAATCAGAGTTCAAGAATATGCTTGAAGACTTGATTGGAACAAGAGGAGCTTATATACTTGATGAAAAGATGAATATAATGGGAAAAGTTCCTATCAGTGAGCTTTCTACCACAGTTAAAAGTCTTAACACAAGCATATATGCGATTGTCTTGGATGGTATGATAGACAAACAGCTGTTGTCTGTTGCAGAATCAGCAAGAGTAGAATATCTTGTCTCCATGAAAAGTAAGATAGATCCTTCAAAAACAAGGATTAACATTTTGACAGAATCTGATCTGTAAAAAACAGGTAAAATTTAATTTTTTATTTTATTTTTTTAAACCTTTTTTTCTTGATAAAGAATCAAATAAATAAATTTTAAGAATTAAAAATTAATATATTACCATTAATCTATTGTTTATTGGCAGGATTCTGCAAATTCTCTTAACGATTCTTTGCTTATCTCTCCCAACTTATATTCTTTGTTTCCTGCACAGATAAATTGTGGAACCCCTCCCTGTAAAACATCACCAAAGCAGGAATCTACAACCTCTTCTCCTTCCCCGCTGCTGGTCTCTGCCCAATAAAAATCATACCCTTCTTCTTCAAGCTCTTCCACCACAGATATCATTCTGCTGCAGTGCGGACACCAGTCTGCATGGTAAAAGATGATTGTACTAGAACTTAATCCATAACCACCATAACATGAATCTGAAACAGCTGCTCCTGACAATTCTGCCTGTCCAAAATTAATGACAATCTCTGATTTTTGCTTTATGTCTTCCAGGTATTCTCCTAGTATCTCCTTCTGTCTTTCTGTTTCTAACGCTTCAGTTATAGAATCCTTGACCTCGGCAAAAGTTAAAATATCTGGCTCTCTTTTGATTATATGGTATCCATATTGGGTCTTAATAGCTTCACTCAACTGGTTTTCATTTAACTTAAATGCTGCTTCTTCAAATTCTGCTACCATCTGCCCTTTGCTTACAAAACCTAAATCTCCCCCATTTACTGAACTTGGACCTATAGATTTCTCTTTTGCTAGTCCAATAAAATCTTCTCCTTTTTTTAATTCTTCTAGAATCTCCTGAGCTTCTGGTTTTGTGTTTACTAATATATGTCTAAGCCTTATCTCCCCTTCACCTACAGTATATATATCTTTATTTTCATGATAGTATATTTTTGCCTCTTCATTGCTTACCCTGCTATCTGAAAAAGATTCATTGAGAGTTTCTGATATGATTACCTGTTTCTTGTAGTAGTCAAAAAGGTCTTTCATTGTAAACCCCTCAGTATTAAGTTGTATCTCAAACTCATCTTTAGAGACAGGACTGTTGGATATCATCTTCTCGAGTTTTTCATCAACTTCCTTGTCCAATACACTTATCTCATCTTCAACTGCTTTCTGCAATAAAAGCTTTTCATTTATTAATTGTTCTAAAAATGATTCTTTTGTTATCATCTGTTTATATGATTCAGGATAACCCATCAAAAAAAAGAAAAAATCATACTCGTGATCAAGTTCATCCATTGTAATTTTGTCTCCATTTACAGTAACTGCAATATCGTTTTCATTCAATAAAAACCTGTTAAGATTAAATCCTACAGCCAATATTAACAAGATAAGTATTGATCCGCCTGCAACCATAATCTTTTTTGATTTAATATTTTTTTTTGCAGATTTTAGAAATTTTTTGTGTTTTTTTATGCCTTTGTTAAGTTTATTGTTGATGTTTTTTATTTTCTTGATCTTATTTTTTATGATTTTTTTCTTGTCCATTTACCCACCTTTATTGCGAGCAACTGAATTCTTTTTTTAAAGTTTTCGTTTTTCTACTTTAAAGTAACCATAAATCTTTATATGCATTCCTATAATTAAAAAAATATGGCTTATGAGATAATTATAGGAAGAAGTGAATCTGACAGGGAAAAATATAATCTTAAAGGAACTACTTTTCTTGGAAGACATTATGTTAAGATGGGGCAGACCACATCTCTTTCTTCGAATATACTGCTGGATGTAAACAGAACCCATGTTGTTTTTGTATGTGGAAAAAGAGGTTCTGGAAAATCCTACACAATGGGATCGATAGCTGAGGGTATTGCTGATCTTCCAAAAGAAGTAAAAAATAATATCTGCACTATAATTTTCGATACCATGGGAATATATTGGACAATGAAGTTTCCAAATAAAAAAGATGAAGCTCTGCTTAAAAAATGGGATCTTAAGCCAAAAAGCCTCGATATAGATGTTTACACTCCAAAAGGATATTTCAAGGAATATAAAAAAAAGGGAATCCCTACAGACCATTCCTTTTCAATAAAACCCTCTGACCTGGCTCCTTCTGACTGGTGTCTGACTTTTGATGTTGACTCCAATACTCCTGCAGGTGTTTTACTTGAAAGAACTATAAATGGGCTTAAAAAAGAAGGAACTAATTATACTGTCTCCGATATAATAAAAAAAGTTGGATCAGATAAAAAATCTTCAGAAAATGACAAAAACATGATTGAAAACCAGTTTAGAAAAACAAAATCATGGGGTCTTTTCTCAAAACACGGGACACCCATAGAAGATTTAACCTATGGGGGAAAAACAATAATTATCGACTTAAGCCCCTATGCAACCCAATCAGGAACATGGAACATAAAATCTTTGGTTATCGGTATAATATCTGAAAAAGTTTTTGTTGAAAGGATGGCTGCAAGAAAAGCAGAAGAACATATGCTTTTGAAAAAAGCAGAAAGCTATTTTACTGAAAAAAAGAAGGGAAAGATAAAGAGGGCCACTCCTTTAATATGGATTATGATAGATGAAGCCCATGAATTTCTTCCTTATAAAGGAAAAACAGCTGCAACTGATGCTTTGGTAACTATACTAAGGGAAGGAAGACAGCCTGGTGTATCTTTGATCCTTGCATCCCAGCAGCCTGGAAAGATTCACACAGACGTTATGACCCAGGCAGACACAGTAATATCACACAGATTAACTGCAAAAATTGATGTAGATGCATTGGGTAAATTGATGCAAAGTTATATGCGTCATGGGCTTGATGAAGAATTAAACAAGCTTCCAAGAGTAAAAGGAGCTGCACTAGTCTTTGATGATATGAATGAAAAACTTTATCCAATACAGATGCGCCCAAGATTTACTTGGCATGGAGGAGAAGCGCCTGTAGCGATAGAAGAGATAAAAAAAGAATTCAATTTATAACAAAAACCATATTTATTTTTCTTCTATAATTGGCCCTTTAATCATCGATATAAAACTCGAAATGAACATCACCGCAAAAAACAGCAGCATTGTAAATTTCCAGGACAATTCATTTATTATGTATGCTGATACCAAAAATCCCACTATGCTCACTATCATAAAAGAAGTGGGCAAAGGAGCCACTCTTTTGAACAGGTTTTTTATCAATCCCATTTAATTCACCTCTTTATTTATCTTATAAAATTTAAGTCTTTAATCTTCTTTTTGTTTTTCTTGATATTCTCATTAAGATCTTTCATAAATTCGGTCATTAACTTGCAACATTTTTTTTTGTCTTCTCCACACATCAATTCTCCTGCTTTGCAGTCACCATATATCTTCTGCAGCATTCTATCATCCTCAATCAAATGTTGTTTATACAATTCAAAGATAACACACTTTTCAGGCTCTCCTCCTTTTTTCTTTTGCTCCTCTATAGTTTCTCTTCCTCCTGTCTTCGCTTTCATTAATTTTTCACAAACTTTATTTGAAGTTTCTGGCAGTTCTATACAACTTGTTGGTTTGCTTTTACTCATCTTTAAACCGCCATCCAAAGAAGGAGTATATTTATGATATACTGAACTTGGCAAAAAGAAATTATGTCTTTTCTTTAATCTTCTGACAATATCTCTTGTTAATCTTATATGTGGGTCTTGGTCAATTCCTACAGGTATTATTCCTGGCATCTCCTCTTCTAACTGTGGATAAAGTATATCTCCTACCTGGGTAAATGCTGAATATATCCTCCCAGGATCTAAACTTCCATATATTGATTTAAACTCATTTTCTGTCACTTTCTTGGATGCTTCAGAAGCTATTTGGCTGACTTTAACATTTTCAGATTGAAAATAAAAATTGGTCTTTTTGGGATCCAGCCCCAAAGCGATAAAAGCAGGAATATGAAAATTCAATGCTCTTTTCTTTGCCTCTGCTAAACTTACTCCTCTCGCAGCTGCTGCTTCAAGGTCTGCAACTAGTATATATGTGTCTGCACCTTTTTTTTGAAAATAAGCCATATTCTCTACAACCATTTTATTTCCAAAATGAATCTTCTTAGCAGTAGGCATTATCCCTGAAAGAACATAAAATCTTTTTTTGTTCTTAATGGCTTTGGCTATCTGTTTAAGATCTCTTCCAGCAAAAGCTACCTTTCTTCTCATTATTCTGTTTGGCTCCGGAAAGAGATTTGGATCAAAAATTTCCAGCCCAAAATCTTTTACGATCTTCTCATAATCTTCTACCAGCTCTGATCCCCATGGATCGATTATTTTCTTTTTCATATCATCATTCCAATTTTTTAACTTTAAATAACTTTCTAATTATTTCCATTGCTTTTTCTTTTTTCTTTGGAAATGCTGCGATATTTACCCTTATATGAAAACAGTTTCCCTGGTTTGTGATCCACATCTCATTTTCTTCCAGCAGTTTATCTTTGCTGAATCTCAAAAAGAAATTGCAGTTTTCATCAAGCATTGATTCTGCCTGTTTCAATATTATTTCTTTTGCCTCATCGCTTAATTTTTCTGCTAGACTATCCAAAAACATAGAAATATATTTGTCCTTTTCCAGCAATATCTCAAATATCTTTATTTTTCTTTCATTAAATCCTATAGCTATTTTCTGCTCAAGCTTAACTTTGCTTTCTTCAATATCAGAAGGCACAAGCTCTTTCATCTTATTCTTTATCCTGTTTTCATCCTCATCTTCTTTTGCAAAAGCTGTAATCTTTATCGAATGAGCAATTTTCATAATAGGGACTAATG
>CAZFSZ010000059.1:0-3654 GCA_964521755.1 uncultured Methanosarcinales archaeon
TCCTGTACTCCGTACATCCTGTACTCCGTACATCTGTGCTGCGCACAGTGCTTCGCACTGCACTCCCGGCACACCAGTAAGTGAATGTGCGGAGCTAAATCTATTTTATACGAAAATATTATTCTTTTCAAACACATCGCGCATCTTTTTTTATACGGAGAATATTTCATTAGTCTACTCCTTTTAATTCATACATAAAATATTTGCTCCCTATGGCAAACACCACTAGAAACGGAATCAATATTACTATACTCGTTGCTAGACTTATCCCTATCGGATTTATCTGCATTCCTCCTTCTATCCCTCCCCGTGTTTGCACAAACGCGATTAAACCGACATAAAGCGTCCTCTTGTTCGGGTTCTGTAAAACTAAATATTGCCATAAAAAATCTCCCCACGCCTCGACTGTTTTCAGTGTCGCCAAACACGCTATTAGAGCCTTCGCGTTCGGAAGAATCAACCGAAAAAACACTCCCAAGTCTCCCAACCCCTCTACTTTTCCAGCGTCTATCAGTGAGCGCGGATATCTGTTGAAATACGCTTCCGCCAACAATATGTGTAGCGGTGTTACCAACAATGGCAAGGCGCACGCTAGCAAGGTATTTAGCAGTCCTAGCATCCTCATCTCAATGATGAGAGGGATCACTAAAGCGTAGCGCGGTATAATTACCGTTGAAATAATAATCATACGTATCCAGCGTCGTGAAAACAGGGTCAAACCGTATCCGGTAAATACTGAGATAAACACCGATCCGGACACAACCATAATTGTAAGTATCAACGTGTTTATCGGCCAGCGGTAATTGATATTCTGAAATACAATCTTATAGTTTTCTAAGGTCCAAAAGGCGGTCAGCTTCGGCGGTAAGTGCATTACTCCCCGTATATCTATAAAGCTCCCCCAGGCCGTAAAGACAAGGGGGAGCAGGAGGAAAATAGAAAGGACAGTAAGCAATATATATGATACCAATTTCATTCTTTCTTTGCAACCCTCTGTCGGAGTATCGAAACACTTACAACA
Source organism: uncultured Methanosarcinales archaeon (assembly GCA_964521755.1). Lineage (GTDB taxonomy): Archaea > Nanobdellota > Nanobdellia > Woesearchaeales > WJKL01 > WJKL01. The sequence goes on from CAZFSZ010000059.1 coordinate 1,022, forward strand.
ATTATAACCATTACTACGCATTCCGCGGCGGCAATTCCGTATTTACCGTACATAAAGCCGTCAGCGAAAATCCTGAACATCATGGAAGCTGTGTGCTTAAACGGCGCTAGAATGTATATCGTCTCCCACATCTGAAATATGCCTACGATGCTAAACAGCAAGACAACTGATATGGCCTTTCGCATTTGCGGGAGAACTATATAGCGTTTTATTTGAAACCAGCCGGCACCGTCTATCTTCGCTGCTTCATACTGCTGTGGGTCTATATTTATCGCGTGCAGGGTTAAAAGAACAATCTGTCCTCCTACTGTTGAGGTCATAACGGCAACGCCGATAGCAGGAATACCCGTCCAGCCTTGAAACCACGCTATGTTTTTTTCGATCAGCATGTTAGCGAATCCCGTGTCGGAATAAAACCATTTCCAGAATTGCGCGATAATCATTCCGCTGGCAAAGACGGGAATATAAAAAATCCCCCTGTACAGCCCCTGAACCGAACGCTTCTTGCCGACAATCATCAATGTAACGAACACAGACAGGCCGGTCCCAAAGACCGGAATCATACCAACATAGAGAAACGAATTGATTACGGCGCGGCCAAAATCTCGCCACATTCGCTCATAGTTTTGGAAGCCTACAAACTCCCATGTTATAAGATTAGTTTTAAAGAAACTTACGTAAATAATCAGGCAGGACGGCAGCAATGTGAGTATTATCACTAACGCTATCGCTAGCCACAGAAATTTCAATTTTCCTCCTGTAAATTCCTGTAAAAAAAAAGAGGCGGGGCTTGCACCCCGCCAAAGGTTATACATCAAAGCCTCTAGGGGGGGCTTTAAGGAGCTATAATTTCGTTGACCCGTTCAGTGTATTCTTTCGCTGCTTCTTCTCCAGTCATCTTTCCCATCAGCACTTCCTGAAGAATAGGAAATCCTTGCGCTCGCACTTCCGCGAACCACGGATTGGTAACACCTAGGTCATACATGCCGTTTTCTTCGACAATCTTGTTGACCTGTTTAACTTTCTCATCCCGCGGTTCCGCGGTCACGTCTTCTCGGAATGCCAAAGAACCTTTGTGTATCACATACGCTTCTCTGACCTCAACACTTCCAAGAGCCTTTACATATTCCATGGCAATTTCCGGATACTCAGTGTCTTTGTTTACAACCGTTCCGTTAAAATTAGAACACGCGGGGGCGTCGTTTGGAAACTCGATGAACTTGTAGTTAAAGGGTTTGTCTATGAGTCCCTGTTTCATCACGGAATCAAAATACGGCTCCGTCCAACTTGGATAGAACGCGGTCGCCGCGAACATCCCTCGCGCCCACTGGATAACATAGTCGTCGTCTACGAGCTGCGGTGTGTTAGGTGGAATATATCCTTTGTCTATAAGCGTTCTGTAGAAGTTCCACACTTCCGCTCCACCGTTTATCTGTGTAGATTTTGTATAATCATCGCTGTAGAGATCAACACCAAACACAGAAAACCACTGTGTCCACAAATAATCACCCGATTGGTTCCCCGCGAACAATCCCGTTCCATAGACCTCTTCGCCCGTTTCCTCCGAATACTGTTTGACTGCTTCGCACATGTCAAAAAAATCGGAGAGCGTCCAGTCGTCCGGTATCGTATAGCCGACCTTTTCCAGCAGGTCTAGGTTTATCGCCATTCCCTGCGCTCCGCCTTGTCCCGGCAAGCCGACCACCTTTCCGTCCCGTGTGAACGGACCTAAATCTGTGTACATGCTCAAGTCCAAATATTCGCTCATATCCAGCGCGAAGTCAGGAGTCATGTATCTGCTCGCCCGAACCATCGAGTCCGCGTAAACGTCAGGGGCTTGACCGCTGGCAATCAGCGTGTCCATTGTAATCGCCGAACCTGTGGTCAGGTCTACGACCTTGTATACAAACTCCACGTCAGGATATTTCTCCAAGACTTTCGCTTCCGCGTAGTCATAGGCGTCCATGTCTCCAACCGGAGCTTCCAAGTTAGTCACAAGGATTTCTATTGTCTTTGCCTCCCGCTCCCCTCCGGCGAACGATAGGCCCGCCACAAGTAAAATAAGTACTGTTACAATAATTGTCTTCATTTGTCCTCCTTAGAACGAATATTTTCCTTCAATGTTTGCCGCGAAAGCGAACGTACTCACGCCTCCGGTCATAGTCCAATCTACACCGGGTGAAACGCTTAACGTCAACGCTTTACCAATCGTAAAGTTCCCGTCTAATTCAGTAAGCAACACAACAGGGTTTCCGTCAAATCCATAGCCTAAATTAGACTTCGCCGTCACACTATGGTCGATCAGCTCTCCGTCGAACGCGTATCCGACCTTTCCGTAAGCGTTACCGCCGAGACTAGTCAGCATCGGGTCAAAGGTCGCGCCGATACCACCCGCTAGCGGGATGCTCCATCCGCCGCCCAAATCAAACGAGTGACTTAATTCCGCTCCAGCGTATAAGCCAACACCTAAGGGAACAGTTACGTTGCTCCCTACCTTCACAAATCCATCGGCGGACAGACTTGCCGCTACTCCTATGAGCAGCAATAAGAGAAATAGTTTCTTCATTTTTCTGAACCTCCAAGCACTATTATAGCATATTTTTTTTTCTGTGTCAAGCCGTGTCGTTTTTTTT
>CAZFSZ010000059.1:3754-6152 GCA_964521755.1 uncultured Methanosarcinales archaeon
TCTGCTCTACTAACATGGCTTTTTCCATTTTAAGTTTTCGGCCAGGCCCCGCATCATTTCACCAACCTTCTTCCACTCTTCCTCGGTGATCCGCTCTTCCTCGGTGATCTGCGGTCCAATCTTTTTTACGTCCCTGTTTCTCCTCGATAGTTTCCCCTCCTCTTTCAGCTCCCGCATTGCCTGATGGATGTCCGCTATGTCGGGGGCATGATCTTTGCCGAACTTCTTTGTCGTAACATTAAGCATCAAGCGGCCTAGCAGTAAATCCAAATAGCATTCCGGTACTCTATCTTTTAAATACTGCTCAACCTTTCTCCAAATGCCCTCTCTCGCGTAGTTTCCCCAGTAATTTTTAATTTCTCCGGCAAACTGATAATACGTCATTTTTCCTCCTTCAAACAAACGTCACCTTGGCTCCTGTCTCGATGTATTCCGGCTCGCGCTTCATCTCCTCGACAATCCTCGGATATATCCCTCCCGAAGCAAGCGTCGACGGTAGCCAGGGCTGACTGCTCCAAAATTTTCCGCCGTCGCGCTTTAACCTGCCGAACGTCATGAAGAAGCTCTTCATGAAGTCCGACGGATTCTCCTTCTCCTTCGTCTTGCCAACCAATACCTTGATGAATTTTCTTTCACGCGGATAATCGTATTGGCTCCGATCAGCTAAACAGGACAGACAAGTCTTTTCGATATCGTGGAAGAGTCTCTTCTCAAGCTCTTCGCGAAAACAAAGGATGTTTTGCTGTGTTGCTTCTGCAATAGCGTAGCTATTATTATCTGGTTTTCTATCTGGTTTTCTATATGGTATAGGTTGCTCACTTGCTTCCGTTCGATTAGACACTTTTGTCCAATGGATTTCATAAATATCATTAATCTGTTTGTCAATTATGGTGTACCACTTAGTGCGGTCATATTTGTTTGAATTATAATTCCCGGATTTAATTATTCCTTCTTCTTCCAAACTCAACAACATTCTAGATATCTTTTTTTCATTCCAGTATGGAAAAAGCCTGGCAAAAGCCCGCCCGGAATTATATGTCCAATAATGTCCGTCGTAATAATGCACTTCGTTAGCTACGTTTTTTTTAATCCAAAAAGCTATGTTTTGTAACAATATAGCCTTATCCGTTCCAAACCTTGTGGCTGTTGCCACGTTAAAATGATGTTCCATTTCTTTCTCCTTCTTCATAATTATTCATGTTATTCTCTTCCCCCAACTCTGTCAATTGGTTACCCATTTTTTGTCACTTGGTTAGACACTTTTCACTACTACTTAATAGATATCTCCGGCAACCAATAGTATCCGTGTCTTTTATGGCCCAATCTCATGCTGTCATTGACGTTTCTGTCTGCCATATTCGCGTGGATTGCCGCTTTCAATTTAGATTTAAAATGCATAATCTTTCCGTTTCCGTCCCATGCTACAACCGCTATATCTCTTTTTGAACCTCCCGGATTATTTAGCCGCTTTACCGGCGCTAGATACAAAACCGGTTCGGATATCCTCAGCCATATCGGTACTCCCAGGCTCTTATAGGGTTCGCAAGGGTTTGTTAATCCACTAATCATTTTGCTCCTCCTGTTCTTCTAACATTTCTTCGAAAGATTTGTGTATTCTGGTTTTAGGAGTAGGGTCGTTCAAATGTTGTGTAGAACTTCTGTAAAGGTTGCGGAGGTGGTTTCCTAGCAAAGTAAGCTGCTCTATTTTCTCTTTTATTATTTTTTCTGTTTTTAATATTTCCTCTGCTGTTCCCTTATCTTCCAACTCCCCATCTACTGACGAGTCCTCGCATTCTTCTACGTCTTCATCGTCGGGCGGCTCCCCTTCATAATCGGCTACATATCTATGATTATACAAACCACATAAGCGTTCGGTCCCGTCATAACGGTATTTTATTGTCTTTATTTCTGTCACATAAACTGGTGAACCTGGCGGAAGAACTTCAGGCATAGGAGACTTTACAGGTTTTTCGTAGTAGTCTGGATAATATGGCGGCGCAGCTCCCGGTGTTACAATATATTCTATCAAGTGTACTTTCATTGCTCCTCGTTCCTTTTCCTAAGTACCTGCTCTATCTTCGCCTTCATCATCTCTAGCTCGATATCTCCCATGTCTGCTAGCATTGTATCTTTCGTATCTGCCGAAATACCCCGGACCGCCCAGGCAACAAAATAAAACAGCACCAGACTAATGACAATCGCAAACGTATACAGCACAGGCTGGTCATCCGGAATAAGATATATCACCGTCAGCACAACCGACACCGCCAAGAACGCGACCCCCACCAGCCATGTCACGATTCTGATTATTGTTTTTCGTTTTACGTGTTCCATTATTCCTCCTTAATTTTTATCAAGGCACAAAGCGATCTCCAGCTTACCAATCACTATCTGAATC
>CAZFSZ010000060.1:0-5655 GCA_964521755.1 uncultured Methanosarcinales archaeon
AGGGAAAAAACACATTCTATATGTTGCAGGATACACTTTAGCTTAATAAGTATAATATTTAGAAATATTTAAATAGGGTGAATTAATAATCTTTAATTGAGGGTAAATATGGGGAAAAAAATACAAACAGAGGTAGATAGTCTTGTTTCTTTGGTGCAAGTGGAGAATAAAATATCTGTCAAGGATGCTGCTAAAAAATTAGGGGTGCCTGCTTCTACAGTAAGCGAATGGGCCTCTTTTCTTGAGGAAGAAGGCGTCATAAACATAGAATATAAATTTACAACACCTTTTTTGGTGAAGAAAAAGCTTAGTACTGAACAGATTGAGCAGCTTAAAGGAAAAGTAAAAGAAGAAAAGGACCTTTTTGACAGGAAAAGCAACAGCACTTTGACTTATCTTAACAAATTAGAGGATGAAGTAGACACTTTAAAAGAAATTTTTGATGATCTTGGAAAAAACTTTAAGTCAAAATTATCAACAGCAAAAAAAGAATTCAAGGAGTTGAAGAAAGCAGAGAAAGAGAAAGAAAAATTAAATGATGAAATTATAGATTCAAAGCAGAAATTCATGAAGCAGGTCGAGGATATAAACAAACATCTTTTAAAAGAGCAGAAGAGTTACAAAGAGATAAGTGATTTTCTTTCAAGCCAGTCGCAAATAGAAAGTGAAGTATTGAATATTCAAGAGGACGAGCTTGAGCTGATAAAGACAACAGATAAGATGCTTAACAAGAAGCTTAAAAGCATCAAGAAAGCAATGAATAAAAAGAAATCAAAATTGAAGAAGAAGAAAAAAGATTCTATCAAAGAATCCAAATATAATTTGAGAAGGCTGGAGTCAAAATATTCTGAATTAAGGGATGCGCTTGATAAGGATAAAAAGGCAATGGAAGAACTTTTGAAGAAAAACAAGGAGCAGGAAAAACAGATAGAGACTTTAAAAAAAAATGTTGTTTCCAAGATAGATTCAGAAAGCAAAAAATTTGATAAGGCGGTGGATAATATAGAAAAGGTTCCTTCAAGGCTTAAGTCCTTGATGAAGAAAAAAAAGAAGATATTAAAAATACTGAATAAAGTAAGCTATAATGAAAAGATGCTTAAGGAAAAGCTTCTTGATTTGATCAAAAAAGGCTCTGCTATAAGGCCAACAGAAGATTCTCAAGACATTATAAAGGAAATTGAAGAGCTGGAAAGTGGCCTTGATGATATAACAAAAAAGAAAAGTTTTTTTGAAAAAGAAACAAAGAAAATTTTTGATCTTTTGAAAGTTCGTTAATTAATTATTTGATCAGTTTTTAAAAAGAGGTGGAAGTTTGGCAAGAAAAAAAAGAGGAAGCAGAAGGAAAAATAAAAGGAGAACTAATTCTACAGGAAAAAGCAAAACAAAAAGAAAATCTGCTAAGAAAAACAGAAAAACAAGATACAACAGAAAGAGTAAAACAGCATCTTCCAAAATATCCAGCAAATCATCCAGAACAAATACAGCTTCCAAAAAATTAATAAAAAAATATAAAATCAATTCAGGTGAAATTCCTGTTATAGTTAAGATATCTCAAAAACCAGAAGAATTTGTGCCTTTTTATGAAGTTCAGCTTTCTACTATAAGCAAGACTACAGGATTAATACTTGAAAAGATAAGAGAGGAGCTTATAGACAAGGTTAATCTGGGGATAATAGACATCACAGATACTAAAAGAGCAAATCTTGTTGAAGGAAAGTTTTCTGAAGCTACTGCTGTACTGGTCAGAAAATATTTTCCAAATATAGACAAAAAATCAGAGAGGTTTTTGGTTTCTTATCTTGTAAAAAAGAGTTTAGGAATGGGAGATGTTGAGCTGTTGATGAGCGACAATAATCTTGAGGAAATAGCTATTAATTCATCCGAAGAGCCGATATGGGTATATCACAAGGAATTTGGGTGGCTGAAAACAAATATTGTGCTCGAGAATGAGGAAAAGGCAAGACATTATGCAACAATGATCGGAAGAAAAGTTAACAGACAGATAACAGTCTTAGAGCCTTTGATGGACGCTACGTTAACTACAGGAGACAGGGTTAATGCAACTTTGATGCCAATCTCTACAAGGGGAAACACTATTACGATAAGGAAATTTGCATCAAAGCCGTGGACTATAAGCGATTTTATAAAAGTCAGGGCAATATCTCCGCAGGCAGCTGCTTTGGTGTGGGAATGCGTTCACTATGAAATGTCAGGCATTATTGCAGGAGGGACTGCTTCAGGTAAAACATCTATGCTTAATGTACTTACAAATTTTTTCCCCCCAAACCAAAGGATAATTTCTATAGAAGATACAAGAGAGATCCAGCTTCCAAGCTTTTTGCATTGGATTCCGATGGTCACAAGACTGCCAAACAATGAAGGCAAGGGAGGAATCACTATGCTGGATTTGCTTGTTAATTCCCTGAGGCAAAGACCTGACAGAATTGTAGTTGGGGAGATAAGAAGAAAGAAAGAAGCAGAAGTTTTGTTTGAATCTATACATACTGGACATTCTGTTTATGCTACTATTCACGCTAACAATACCAAAGAGACAATCACAAGACTTACCAATCCTCCGATAGATATTCCAAAATCTATGCTTCCAGCTGTTTCTCTGCTGCTGGTTCAGTACAGGAACAGAAGAAGCGGATTGAGAAGAACGTTTGAATTGTCTGAAGTGAAGGAAGACGGAAGCCCTAATATACTAATGAGATATGATGTAAAGGACGATATATTGAAGAAAAAAGCAAAATCCAAAGCAATAAGGGAAAACCTTGAATTATATACTGGGGCAACCCAAAATTCAATTAAAAGAGAGCTTGATGAGAAAGAGAAAATTTTGAAATGGCTGGTTAAACAAAATATAAGTGATGTGGACAGTGTAGGAAGAGTGATGGCAGAATATTATACAAACAAGAGCAAACTGATGAAATTTGTCAGAAAAAATAAACCAATTTAGGTGATTAAAAATTAAATTTTTTAATGATTTTTTCTTTAGAATTGCGAATTCTTTTCCCAATCTAGGCCTTAAACTAAGACAGGCAGGTATGAAGGAAAATCCAGAACAATTTGTAAAAAAAACTTTTTTTACATCTTTTTACATGACTACTGGGCTGATTTTTTTTTTACTGGCAATTTTTTCAAAATTTAAATTTTTAGCAATTATACTTGCAGTTTTATTTCCTTTGCTGTTTATAGGAATGTTCTTTTATTTTGTGAAACTTCCTGACGTTAAGATAATCAAAAAGAGGAAATCGATTGACAAGGAAGTTGTATATGCGGGAAGATTTTTGATTGTGGAGATGGAATCAGGCGTCTTGCTGTATGATGCTATGGCTAATGTGGTAAAAAGCTATAAAGAAATAGGGAAGGCATTTAAAGATATATTAAACAGTATTGATTTGGGGACAAGTATAGAGGATGCTTTGAATGAGGCAATTGAATATACTCCCTCTCCTGATTTTAGAAGGGTGCTTTGGCAGATTATAAATGCCTTAAGAACTGGTTCAGATGTTTCTGAATCATTAAAATCAGTTATTGAACAAATTACAAGGGAACAGATTATCGAGATTAAGACCTATGCAAAGAAATTAAATCCCCTAGCTATGTTTTATATGATTATTGCAGTTATCCTGCCTTCTTTGGGTATTACTATGCTGATTGTTCTTTCAAGTTTTATTTCTTTGGAACTTAGTCTGCCTATTTTGGTCAGTATTGCATCTGTAATAGGATTGTTACAGCTTATATTCTTTGTAGTGATCAAATCTTCAAGACCTGCGGTGAGTGTATGAAATTAATTGACAAGTTTAAGGCAGCTTTGAAAAGAAAGAAAAAGAAAAAATTAGAGAAGAAACTAAGAAAACAGACAAAGCATTTTAAACTGAGCAAGTATCTTGCTAAAGCAGGATTTTCAATAAACTCAAAATTCTTGTCCAGGGGATTGTTCAAGTTTGCTCTTGTGGTTAATATTATCATCACCATCTATCTTCTTGTTTTTTTTGCTTCAAAGCAGGGATACACTTTGTTCTATATTATTTTACTGCTGCTGATTTTGTGGACTCTTGTATTTTTTGTTTTTTTAGGATTAATATGGCTGGCTTTTTATCTTTTTTTGGATTTAAGAATATTTAAGAGGAAGTTAAGCATGGAAGAGGTTCTTCCTGATTTTTTATTTCTTACTGCAACAAATATAAGATCAGGGATGACTGTGGACAAGGCTTTGTGGTTTGCGGTCAGACCAAGATTTGGAGTGCTGGCAAAAGAGATAGAAACTGTAGCTAAAGAAGTTATGAGCGGGGTAGAGCTTACAGATTCTTTGCAAAGCTTTGCAGACAAATATGAATCTGATATCTTGAAAAGAAGCATAAACCTTCTTATAGAAGGAATAAAGTCAGGAGGAGAGATTGGAGATTTGCTTAACAGGATTGCATCCAATATCCAGGAAAGCAGACTTATGAGAAAAGAGATGGCAGCAAATGTTACAACTTATGTTATTTTTATAACTTTTGCAGCTGTTGTGGCTGCCCCTGTTTTGCTTGCATTAGCAGGCCAGCTTATAAGTATTATAGGCGATATAGTTGGAAAAGTAGATGTTCCAGCTACTGGAAATATGATGTTTGCAATAACAAAAATATCTGTAAGTATGGCTGATTTTAAGGTTTTTTCATATACTTCTTTGGTGATAACATCTTTCTTTTCTTCTATTATTGTAGCTACAATCAAAAAAGGCACAATCAAAGAAGGAATAAAGTATGTTCCTTTGTTTATTGGATTAAGTATCTTGTTTTTTATATTGGCTTCCAGATTCCTTGGCTCAATAATGGAGGGATTGTTTCTTTGATTTCAGTTAATTTTATATATCAATTTCTTTTTGAGTTATCTTAGAGGTGTTTTATGAACAGAAAAGCTCAGGCAGCAATGGAATTTCTTATGACTTATGGTTGGGCTATTTTAGTTGTATTAGCAGCTATAGGAGCATTAGCTTATTTTGGTGTTTTAAAACCGCAACAGTTTATGCCTGAACAATGTGTATTAGAACCAGGGATGGCTTGTTTGGATTTTAAGATTAATCCAAGCAATGCAACTATACTTGTATCAAATTCTTTGGGAAGAGACATAAATATATTAAGTATTTCAGCTGGTAATTGCAGCAATACATTTAACCAAACATTAGAAAACGGAGAGAAATCTAAATTTGTTTTATCTGGGTGCGATAATGGTGAAGTGGGAGCAAAATTTAAAGAAGATCTTATCATAGATTATCTAAACCAGGATTCTGGATTTACTAAAACAATAAGCGGTTCAATATCTGCAAAGGTGCAGTAAGATGATAATGAACAATAAAGCACAGGAAGCAAGAAATGATCTTGCTGTTTGGTATGCTATATGTTTAGTGGTTGTTATCGCTTCTGTAAGTTTATTGTATTTTTTTGGTTTTTTGGATGGTGATGTAGAAAATGGTTCTTTGATTGAAGACAATAAAGTAACTGGTGCAGCAATTGCAGTTCCAACTGAAGAGAGCAATAATTTAGATGAAGATATTTCAAATAATTATTCAAATAGTTCTAATCCTTCTATGAATGAGGGTTAATAAATTTCTTTCTGAAAATAAAACTATACTATCCTGAGTTAGGTATACACTTTTTGTAAGCATGT
>CAZFSZ010000061.1:0-5612 GCA_964521755.1 uncultured Methanosarcinales archaeon
CTATATACTGAATTTAATCAAAAAAAATATAAATATTCTTTTTATCTTGAATATTAATGATAACAGATATCCTTTTGCTGAGCATCGCTTTTATAGCTTTAATAATAGCAACCATAACAGACATAAAGACAAGGGAAGTTCCAGATTGGCTTAATTTCAGCCTTATCTTTGCAGGAATTGGGATAAGATTGATTTATTCTTCACTTACTTTTGACTGGTCCTATCTGTTGTATGGGATAATAGGGCTTCTTTTTTTTGTGATATTGGGATATATAATGTTCTACACAGCCCAGTGGGGAGGGGGAGATTCAAAGCTGCTTATGGGTCTTGGTGCTTTGATAGGGATAAAACCTGCATTACAGCCAATCCCTCTTTTGATTGTATTCTTATTTAATGTTCTTCTGGTTGGAGCAGTCTATGGCCTGATCTACAGCACATCACTTGCAGTTATACACAGGAAAAAATTCATAAAAAAATTCAGAAAGATTATGCATAGCAAAAAGATGCAGAGATTCAGAAAGATAAAATTGATCACTGCATTAATAATAATTGCCTTGTTTATCTTTCTTTTTAAGGACAAGATAATTGATCCGTTTGTTTTAACTACATTGATAATAGTTGTAATATTGTTTTATCTAAGTTATTATCTTGTTGTGTTTGTAAAGGCAGTAGAGCTTTCTTCAATGTATAAGTGGATATCTCCTGAAAAACTTACCGAAGGAGACTGGATAGCAAAGAACGTAAAAGTAGATGGAAAGATTATCACCGGCCCAAAAGATCTTGGCATAGAAAAAGCAAAGATAAGGAAACTTATCAGGCTTAAGAAAAAAGGAAAAATAAAGAAAGTAAAGGTAAAATACGGCATTCCTTTTGTTCCAAGCTTCCTGGCAGCTTTTATCTTAAGCCTGGCATTGGGAGCATGGTGGATCGCTCTTTTCTAGGAATTTTCTTTCAGCTCATTGATCCTATGATATGCATCTATGATTTTATCCATATCTTTCTTATGTATTGCATCAATCTTATCAAGATAAGCGTCATTAAGGTCAACATCTATGCCAACACCTTTCTCTCCTATGATCTCAACAAGATCCAGAACATCTCTAAATATATCAGACCCTCCGCAAAAATTTACAAGATCTTTTTTCTTTTCCATATAATCTGATTTTCTTTTATCGTGAGCATCCATCATAGGGATAAGATAATTGTGAAGTATGTGGTTTGCAACAGAATCTTCTTTATCAAAATCTTCATATTTTTTTCCGGCTTCTTTTGGTTCAAATTCAAAGCTGTATTTTGATCTTATCTTGTCAATAACGATAGTGGAATAAAGCTGCAGCCCAGTGTAGATAACACCCATACATGTGTCAGGAAAAGTATACTCGCCCATAAACATTTTTGGATCTTCTTTTAGATTTATGTCTTCTTCAGTAAAAGAGACAAAAGCAGAATATATCCTTATAGGGATTATCTCCACGTCTGGTTTTTCCTGCTGCCTTTTATGATCTTTTATGATATCCTCAGGGTCTTCAATATGATTTATGTCTATCCCTGTCTCTTCAAAGAACACAGCTGCATTTGTCGTATTATAGAATGCAAAAATATGTCCTTCATTAACAGGCCTGATCTCATTTTTCATGATATCTAGTTCAGCCAGATCTATCCCTTTAATGCCCTTGTACCTGGACCATATTATAACCGAGTCATTTTCATTCCATTTTCCTTCAAAATTTAACATATAAAAAATATAGAAAAGTTGATTTAAAAACCTTATGGGATTCTCTCAAGCTGCTTTATCATATAATTCTCTTTTTCTTTCTCTGCATCAATCTTTTTTTTCTCTTTTTTCTTTGTCTTTGCTTTTTTCTTCTTTTCTTCTTTTTCAAAATTTCCTATATCAGCTGTAGCTTTTTTAAGATTCTGTTCAACAGTTGAAAGCTGCTCTTCAGTTATCCTTTTCGGCTCCCACTGGAAATCCAGATTATCTCCTTCTTTTCTTGGGATTATATGAACACATACATGCGGTATCTCTTGTCCTGCAGCAACCCCGTTCTGCAGGATGATGTTTGTTCCCTGCACCTCCAAAGCCTCAAACACAGCGATGCTTATCTTATTTACCACATCAAAAAGATGCCCCGCCTCATAATCAGGTATCTGTTCAAATATCTGGTAATGCTTGTTTGGAAAGACAAAAACATGGCCTACAGCAGCCCCTCTTGGATGTACAACTGCTGTAACCTTTCCGTCATCATAGACCTTCTCCAGCTTTGTCTTTCCTTCAACTGTGTTGCAAAGTATGCATTTTTCTGCCATTTTAACCTATTATATCTGCGATATCATCAAGACTTACTCCTGAATCATCTTCTTTCTCAGATTTTTTCTTTTTGTTTTTCTTTTTTGTTTTTTTCTTCTTAGATTTCTTAGAAGAAGACTTCTTGGTTTTCTTTTTCTTTGGGGTCTTTTTCTTTTTCCCTGAAGTTTCTTTCTTTTCAGCTTTTTTCCTTACAACTTTCTTCTTAGTCTTGAAGACTGAATCTACTTTTTCCTGTATCTTCTCAACTGCATCGTCTATCTCTTCCTGGGAATGCTCTTTAACAGGTATATTCAGCTTAACATTGTCTCCTGTTTTTCTTGGAATGATGTGTATCATAAAATGCTGGGCTCTCTGTCCTGCAGCAGAGCCGTTAGCCACAAATATAGAAGCTCCGTCTGCGCCTACTGCAGTAAGCATAATTCTAGAAAGCTCCTTTGCAACTAAAAAAAGATGCTCTACAAGCTCGTTCGGCATCAAAGGCATAAGCGGAAAATGCTCCTTAGGTATCAGCAGTATATGTCCTGGATTGGCCGGATTTATATCTAATATGGCTGTGCACTTCTCATCCTCGTAAACTTTCTTAGAACTGACATCTCCTGCAACAATCTTGCAGAATATACACTGCTGTTTCTGAAACTCTTTCAGCTCTTCAGGAGACATGTTCTTTACCTTCTCCTGCAGCGCTTGTATCTGTTCTGGGCTTGGTTGTTCAGGCATAACTTTCTTAAATTCAAGGACTTTTATAAAATTAACGAAAACATTTATATACAAAAATACCAACAAAGATAATATGTCCTGTAAATTAAATGATATGATCACGCTAAAAAGATCAAAAAAAGGTATTTCTCCTCTGCTCGCTACAGTTCTTCTGCTTATTTTTGCTGTCGGCCTTGGCGTTATTGTTATGAACTGGGGAAGAGCTCAAGTAGAAGCAGCTTCAAAATGTGCAGTAGATACAGGTTTAAGCATCGTAAAGCTCAATAACATCCCTGAAATATGCTATGCTGGTAAAGGGGAAAATGGGTATGTTCATTTCATTGTAGAAAACGGCCCAAGTGTCGACCTGGAAGGTCTTCAGCTGAGGATAATCGGGACAGAAAATGTCTATAATCTTGAGATAAAAGAAAGTATCCCAAAAGGAAATTCTCTTCTAAAAGATATCTCCTATGATTTTGATGAATTTGGAGATATAAGGCAGATAAAGATCACTCCAAAGATAATGCTTTATCCTGAAGAAAAGCCCATCCTCTGTCCTGAACAGGCACTGGTAACAGGAGAGATAAGGAGCTGTTAAATGACCAGGATAAAACTAGATGTTTCTAAATCTCTTGAAAAAAACGCAGAAACCTATTTTAACAAGTCAAAAAAAGCAAAAAAGAAATTAGAAGGTGCTGAAGAAGCCCTTAAAAGTTCATTCAAAAAACTGGAAAAAGAAAAGAGCAAAAAAAAGGAGCAGGAAAAAAAGGAAAAGGAAAAATCTCAAAGAAAAAAAAGATGGTATGAAAAATTCCACTGGTTTTTTTCTTCAGAAGGATTTCTCTGCATCGGAGGAAGGGATGCGACGACCAATGAGATAATAATAAAAAAACACACAGAAAAAGAAGACATTATCTTCCATACAGACATATCGGGCTCTCCTTTTTTTGTGATAAAAACAAAAGGGAAAAAACCCACAGAAAAAACATTAAATGAGGCTGCACAGGCAACTGCTTCATACTCCAGTGCATGGAAAGCAGGGGCTGCTGCTGCTGAAGTGTTCTTTGTCTCTCCTGAGCAGGTGACCAAAAAAGCAGGGCATGGAGAATTTGTTCCAAAGGGAGCATTCATGATATACGGCAAAAAAAACACACTGACTGCAGAGCTAAAGCTTGCAGCGGGGTTAAAAGATAATCAGATAATCACAGGACCTATAGATTCCATAAGATCACAAACAGATAATTTTTTGATAATCATTCAGGGAAATGAAAAAACATCAGACACTGCCAAAAAGATAAGGAAAAAACTGGGGGGTGGAAATCTGGATGAGATAATAAGGATGCTTCCTGCCGGCGGATGCAAAATTAAATGATTTTTTTGTCTCAATCCTGTATGTTTCTCCACAATTTTCTTTTTAAGATTTAAAAGATTATAACAAAATTATGACATATTATATACAGTACCACAAAAAATCCCTTCTTTTGCACAGGAATATAAAAAAAACAGAGAAATATCCAAAAAAGACTTCACTAGATTCATCCCTGAAAAAAGGATGAAAAAATCAAATCTTCCACCAGGACTTTACGGCTATACTTTAAGGGGTTTGGATTATATGGTTATCAATAATAACCTTTCCAAAGAAAAAGAATATGAAACAAAAATACATGAAGCCATCCACACCCCCTGATGAATATGAGACAAGAGTTTTGACATGGTGGATGCTAAAAAATATCAAAAAGGAAGATTTAAATAATAAAAAGAACTATAAAAAATCAAAAGAGGGATATTATGGTTTTTCTCAAAAAAAGAAAGCAGCATAAAGGTGAAAACGGAAGAGTTCTTGCTATTGGGGGATGCACTGATTATATAGGAGCTCCTGCGCTTGCTGCATTGGCTGCATTAAGGACAGGGATAGATCTAAGTATTGTTGCTGCTCCTGAAAACATTGCATGGACGATAAATACATTCTCTCCCGACCTTATCACCAAAAAATTTGAAGGGGAGTTCTTCAACTGGGACAATCTAAAAGATGTGATCGAATATGCTGAGGATTTTGATGTGATAATAATAGGAAACGGGCTTGGGACAGAACCATCTACCTTTGATTTTGTTGAAGAGATAATCGAACGTCTTCCCCAGCCAAAAGTTATTGACGCTGATGCGCTCAAGGCCTTGAAAGATGTTGAGGTTGTCAATGCTGTCCTTACTCCTCATGAAAAGGAATTTGAGATGTTTACAGAAGAAAAACTACCAATAGATATTAAAAAAAGAGCCCTGCTTCTAAAGCACTATGCAAAAAAAAGAAAAGTCTTCCTGCTTAAAGGTCCCACAGACATAATCACAGACGGAGAAAGGATACATTACAACAAAACAGGAAATCCTGGGATGACTGTAGGGGGAACAGGAGATGTTCTTGCAGGTATCACTGCAGGACTTATTGCCCAGAGCAATGATCTTTTTAATTCAGCGTTAAACGCTGCAAAACTCAACGGAAAGATAGGCGACTATCTTTTGAAGAAAAAAGGTATAGGATTTACTGCTTCTGATATGATTGAGATTATCCCAGAGATAAAAAAGAAATTAAAAATATAACTCCAGATTAGAG
>CAZFSZ010000062.1:0-5607 GCA_964521755.1 uncultured Methanosarcinales archaeon
GAAGAGGAAGAAGAAGAGGAAAAGGATGTTGATGTTGATATTACAAATGTAGAAGAAGGACCGACAAAAGAAAACAAGGTTTGTGTTTCATTTGAAAATACTGGAAATGTTCAAATCGAAAATCTGAAAATAGAGATTGAACAGCCTGAAGTTGAAAGAGAGATGCAGAGCCTTTACAGCAGGACCTTCAGCTTTGACTGGGATGAGGATATGGAAACAGAAAGCATTATCCAGGATCCAAGAGAGCTTGAATGGTCTATATCACAGCCTGCCGAATATAATAATATAAAACCCGGGGAAAATATGGGGGCAGGGATGGGATTTTTGAGTCCTTTGTCCTTAAAAGATTCTGAAAAAGTTAAATTAAGAATAACTGCTGATGGAAATGAAGTATACACAAAAACAATAACTTATGAGTTTGAAGAGACTGAATTTATAGTCATGGGTGATAAAAGAGAAGGAATAAATCTTGTTGATGTTTATGTGCTTATAAGAAACAATAAGAATATTGACAGGAAATTCAATGTTGAATTTAATATAAATGAAGAGGCAGATGAAGAATATGAGGGGAGATCATCATTATATGGGCTTGTAGAAGTTATCTTATATGGAAAAAATTCACAGGTTTCAAAATACCTTGGGCCTTATCCTGTAGAGGCAAATGACGCCATTATCTTAGGATACAGATATGCATATAATGAGGACAAATTTGATAATGTTTTTCCTTTAGAAGCCACACTTTATGAGGGCTTTGAGGAGTTGGCAACATACAATGGAGATATCAATCTTAACAAAGAAAGAGATAGGAATGAAGAGATCAGGCAGGAACTGAATAAGGTTACTGGAGCTTGTGCAACACAAATAGAAATATCTCCTCCTGCTGCAGACTGTGTTGATTCAGATAATGGAAAAGATTACTATGTTAAAGGCTTAGCTGTAGATGAGTTGGGCAAGGAACTGGTAGATTTTTGTGCAGGTGAAAATATATTGTCTGAAGCAATATGCAGTGCATATAAGGACCCTTTTTTTGTAGACTATAACTGTCAGTTAGGGTGTGAAGACGGCAGATGTATCAAAGAAAAAGAGATTATCTGCAATATGAACAGTATATGTGAAGAGGGCGAGAACCCTGAAAATTGCCCTACAGACTGTCCTACAGAGGAAAGGCCTGCTGGTGTAGGTATAAAGATATTATCAGGCTTGGTATATTTACTTTTATCTGGATTAGCAGTAACATCTGTTATAGCTGCTGTTTATTTTGGAATAAGGAAATTAAAAGGCAAATAAAAACATTTAAACAGCGTAAGCATAGCTTACTGGCTTAAATGTATCTTATCGATACATTTAAATAGAAATTAAATTAAAAAATATAAAAGAGGTGGATTAAATGTATGTATTTGGAATCGATATACCGCTGGTGGAAGTGATACTGGCGATAGGTATAGTGGGAATAATTTTACTTCTTGAGATAACTGTTGTTCTTCTTTTGATAACTTATCTTATGAGGAATTCAAGACTGCTTGAAAAAAAGATAAGCAAACTGATAGATGCACTTACTTCTTTGAACAAGTCAGAGCTTAAGGAGCTTAGAAAACTTAAGGCTTTAAGTGAGAAACCTAAACGTAAAAAAAGTAAAAAGAAATAATTATTCTTTATTTTCTTCTTCTGGTTTTTCTTCTTCTGCAGGCTTTTCTCCTTCAGCAGGAGCCCCTTCTGCTGCTGGTACAGCTCCAGGTGCAGCACCTTCTGCAGGCATCATTTCACTTATAATCTCTTCTGGGATCTTGGCTTCTCTTAATTTAGCCTTTATATCTCCCTTCTCTTTTCCAGCCATCTTGTTAATGATATCTTTAGCCATCTTTTCATATTGTGCTCTTCTTTTTTCAATCTCTGCCTGAAGTTTCTTTCTTTCTTCTTCAAGCTTTTTCTTATCTTCTTCACTTAATTCTGTTTTCTCTTCCTTGATCTCATTGTCAAATTTACCTTTGTTTACCTCTTGGATAGCTTTAAATGCAGGAATGCCTTCAACAAGCACACCCATAGAATTGCAGGTTCCGATTATCTCTTTTACCTTTTGTTTAAGTGTCTTTCCAAGAAGGTTAGATTCTTTCATCTTGGCAATCTTAATGATCTGTTCAATTAAAAGGTCAGCAACTTTGTCTTCCTGGGGATTCCCAGATCCTTTTTCAATTTTGGCCTCTTTTTTTATCAATGCTGAGGCAGGAGGAGTTCCTATTTCAATATCAAATTCTTTTGTTTCAGTATCTACTTTAACTGTGACAGGGACCTGCATCCCCTTAAATGACTTTGTTTTTTCATTTATCTGGTTTACAACTTCACCTATGTTAACACCCATCGGACCTAATGCAGGGCCTAACGGCGGTGCTGCTGTTGCTTTTCCTCCTTCTACCAGCTGTTCGATTGTTTCAGTTGCCATCTTTTTCTGATTCTTTTAATTTTTCTTCTATTTTTTTGGCTTTTTCTTTTAATTCTTTTGCTTTTTTTTCTTCTGATTCTTTTTTATTTGATTTGACTTTTATTTTTAAACCTAACGGAAGACCTTCATCTTTTTCATCGCTTTTATCAGTCCCAGGCATAGGCAACTCTTCAGGCTCGTCTCCTGCAAATTCAACAGGGGCTTTTTCTTTTTTTGGGGAAGGTATTGCTACAGATTTTTCTTCTTTCTTTTCTTCTTGCTCTTCATCATCATTCTCTCTTCTTATCACCTTTACAGCATCCATCTTTACAGTGATAGGAATAGGGACTGCTGCTTCTAAAAGTTCAACAACAACCTCTTCTTTTACCTTGTCTATTCTTGTGATCTTTGCATTTTCTCTTTTGAAAGGGCCCGAGATTATCTCAACGATGTCATTCTTCTGGATGTTTTTCTCTACTTTTACCATTTCAAGCATATGTTCAATCTCTTTATAGTCAATCTCTTTTGAAAGAACGCCTCTTGCATAAGGTATGTTAAATGATGCTTCTTCTGCATCTTGTTTTGAGGCTGCTTCTAAGAATATATACCCTCTCATCCCGTGGGGCCTTATCACAGAGTAAACATTGTAGCCTTTTTTCTCTGCATTTGAGCCGACAAAGTCCATAACCTGGTCTTCCCTGTTGGCTGTAGTTCTCAGGCTGTAAATTTTAGCTTCTGTTTCTTTTTTAGTATCTTCTTTTTCCATTTTTAAAATAACAGCTGTCTTGCCATCTGGATTATAAACCCAAGCAAACCAATTAAAAGTATACCCAGTCCAGAGACCTTGACAATTGTCTTAAATTCCTCTTTGTTTGGTTTTTTTGTTACCTTTAAAACTCTCAGACATTCCTTTCCAAATCTTTTTAGTTTTGTTTTTATTGTCTGTTTTTCTTTATCCATCTTTCAATTGATTTTTTATCTACTTCTTTTCATTTTTTAAGAAGCAGATAATACTAATTTACATAGGTTGTTTATAAAGGTTACTATTTGGAATTTAAAAATAAACATTGTTTAATTCAAAAATAAAAATGTATTTAAATGATATCAGCTATATGGTTTTATATGCCCAGAAAATTTCTTGATACTAAAAACACATTAAAGAAACATTTTATTGTAGGTATACTTTCTTTAACTGCAGCTTTTCTGATGAAATACATGGCAGGACTAAGCTGGTCTGTTTCTTTTGCTAGAGTTTCTTTCCTGCTTTTATTCCTAACATTGATAATTGGGCCTATTATGAGACTTGTAAAACCTTCAAAATTATTCACACCTCTAAAAACCCCATGGACATGGAGAGGAGAACTAGGAATTTGGTTTACAATAACTGGGCTGGCTCATTTTTATTTTGTAATGAGCGGAAGACCTGGGTGGAATTTACTTAAGGTTCTTGGAGGATTTTTTGGAGGAGGAGGCTATGGGCTTGCAAATCTTCTAGGATTGATAGCCTTGGTATTGGCAATAATACTGTCAATAACATCTTTCCATAAGATAATAATGTCTTTAGGGATAGAATCGTGGAAATGGCTTCAGAATTTTGCATATGTTATCTTTTATCTGGTGGTTTTGCATTCTCTTTATTTCCAGTTTTTTTCTACATACGGAGAAGGGCCTGATATGTTTGGATATTCTATAATATTGATGGCTGTTATTGTTATAGTATTGCAGACAGCAGGATTCATTAAAACCATTAAAGAGCCTGTTTCAGAAAAAGAGGAAAATTAACTGTTTTTGTTGATGCTATATCTATCTTCTCAATTGCGGTGTGAGTGAGAATTTCAGAGGTGGAGCGACCGAGTACCGACCGAACGGAGGGGAGCGCAGGAGTTTAGATTTGCGACCTAAAAATCAAAAGGTTTATATACTATAGCGTTCTATATACTCACTATGACAACTACAATACAAGTAAGTAATAAATTAATGAATGCTTTAAAGCTCAGAAAGATGTATAATAAAGAAAGTTATGAACAGATTATATGGGATCTATTAGAGGATACTATGGAACTTTCTGAAGAAACAAAAAAACATATTGCACAAGCTAGAAAAGATATCAAAAAAGGAAGAGTTCACATTCTTGAAAATGTTAAGAAGGAGTTAAACTTATAATGCTCTCAAAAATTTTCCAAATTTTTGGAGCTCAAAATTCAGGTGATTTTTGATGTATTCTGTTATCTTTTCTGATAGCGCTTTAAAGCAATTAAAAAAGCTGAATAATGATGCACAGAATAGAATAATTTCTACAATAGAAAGGATAAGAATTCGACCTTATCCTCATGTTAAGAAATTGGTAGGCAACCCTTATTTTAGATTAAGAGTAGGAGATTATAGAGTAATTCTTGATATTGTTGACGATAAATTAATTATTTATGTTCTTGAAGTAGGTCATAGAAAGAATATATACAAGTAGGGCGCAAATCTAAATTGAAACTAATCTTTGATTGTATGCCTTTTGCGAGATGAGCGACCTCGAATTGCAGTGTGAGTGAGGGCTAAAATTTTCAGAGTGGAAAAGCTTCTGAACGATGAACGGAGTTGAAATCGTGAAGGAGAGTTAAGGCTCGGGACTGTAGCGAAGCTATTAAATAATATAATAAGGACACACTCAATAACATAAAGTTTATAATTTTTTTAAAATTTTACAAAGGCTCTAGGTTTTTTATTTTCTTTAATCCAAAGACGCCAAGCTAACATTACTAAGCCTACTCCAAAGACAAATATGAATAAATAAAAAATATTATATTGAGAAATCCAAAGAGATACAGGCATTATCAATAATCCAGCATAAGCTAAAAGTTTGTAAGGCTTGTTAATATCTAAATTTATTATGGGATTCACTTTATTTTTTCTTTTCTGCTTTGTGTTCTATCCAGCCACAAATAAAAAATAAAATTGCAAAAATAAATGCAATTTGCAATATAGAACCATAAACTGTATGTTTAACAATACAATAAATATAAGAATTGTTTGGTTCTAAAAGTTTGTTAAGCCAGTATTGATCACAAGGAATGACTGCTGACCAAAACCGATAAAAGTAAAGGAAAATAATGAAAAATCCTCCACTTAAAATAAACCATTGATTACTTCTCATATTATAATAAATATATTTAAAAGATATTAAAAACTTTTGTTTTACC
>CAZFSZ010000063.1:0-5558 GCA_964521755.1 uncultured Methanosarcinales archaeon
ATATGAAGAAGGAAAATATGAAGAAGCTAAAGAATTATTTGAAAAATGTGGTGAATTGAATCCAAGAACAGATGCAGATGATCTATGTTATATAGGGGAATGTTTGCTTCAAATGGGTAAAAACAAAGAAGCATTAGTTAAATTTGAAGAAACAATAAAGATAAACAAAAACAACACATATGCTTGGTATCGAAAAGGAGATATAATCAGAGAACATGATGTTCTGTCAGCAATCAACATATGGAAAGAATCACCATATCCAAAAGACCCATTCATAATAAATTTCATTGATAATTTTGAAGATTTACACCACAATCCATTAACTGAAGAAGAAAAAAAAGGATTAGAAGAACTAAGATATATGATAAAGAAGAAAGTAAAGGAAAATGCAGATGAAATATACAAAACAGCAAATCAATTATACCATAAAGGAAAAGAATACTGGAAAGAAGCTATGGATCTTTATAAACAAGTAATAAGATTAGATCCAGAAAATAATGATGCTATATATTGTTTAGGTGATCTTCAATGGGAGTATGAAGGCAAATTAAAAGCATTCGAAACCTGGAAAAGAGCATCAAAATCAAAATATCTAAGAGATTTTATAGACCAAGTAGATAGAAAAGAAATAATTATTGAATTTGATTCAGAAGAAGAAAAATTAGGTTATGGCGAATTAATAAAAGAAATCAACAACGGAAATCAAAAGGGGAATTAATCAAATGAGAAGAAAAATGCAAGATAAGCCCTTAAAAAAATCACTAGAAGAGCTTTTAGAAGGAGATTCTAATAATGAAGAGACTGATTTAGAAAAACTTAGAAAAGAGAATGAAGAACTTAAACAAAAACTATACAAAGCAAATGAAAAAGTTTCTGAATATACAAACAAGGAATTTAAAGAAGAATTAGAAAAAACCAAACAAAAAATTGCTGAATATGAATCAAGAATTAAAACAATTGAAGAACAGGTAAAAGAAAAAGAAACCAAAGATTTCTACGAAATTGGCAAAAAACTATATGAAGAAGGAAAATATGAAGAAGCTAAAGAATTATTTGAAAAATGTGGTGAAGATGATGTAAACGCTTTACGTTATAAAGCTAACTGCTTTAAAAGAACTCCAGGGATGCAGAAAGAAGCTATAAAAATATATTCAAAAGTAATTAAAAAAAACCCTTCAGATAGCAATGCATGGTATAGTCTAGGTAGATTACAGATAGAAAAAGATATCTCAACTGCATTAAAATCATGGGAAAAAGCAGCAGAATTAAAAAATGAATATGTTATTGATTGTGTTAATAATTTTAATGAATATTGTAGATTAGATTTATCCTCAAAACAAAAATCTCAATTAAACAAACTCAAATCAATAATCAACAACGGACATTAAAGGGGAATAACTCAAATGAGGAAAACAAATGCCGCAAAACAACATTACAAGAAATTAATAAAACATTGGAATTTAAAAGAGGAAGTAATCAAATGAGCAGAAAAAATGAAACATAAAAAATCACTAGAAGAACAATTAGAAGCAGTTCAAGATAGTGAAGAGCCTCTTGAAAAAAGATTAGAAGCAGTCCAAGATAATCAGAATTCTGAACTAGAAAAACTTAGAAAGGAGAATGAAGAATTTAAACAAGAACTAGATTATTATAAAAAAGAATTAGAAAAATATGAATCTAAATTAAAAGAAACAAAAGAGACATCGGGAGATGAATTAGAAAAAGAAGAATTAAAAAAACATATAATAGATTTAGAGAACAAAATAAACAATATAAAACAAAATAATCAAAAAGAAATAGATGATTTGAAAACACTTAGTGGTTTTTATGAAGAACAATCAGAAAATTATAAATTAAAATTAAAAGAATCAGAAGAACAGTTAGAAATAGAAAAAATAAGCAAGAATGAAAAGATAGCCAATTTAAATAAAAAATTAGATAGTCTTAAAGAAGAATACAAACAGAAATCAGAAGCATATGAAAAAGAAATAGAAAGCTTAGAAAAGATAAGATCAAATAAAAATAAAGAAATTTCTAGATTAAAAGAAAATAAAAAACAAATACAAGAAAAACAAACAAGGGAGGAACAATATATAGATAAAGCAATAATAGAAGAAGCTTATAATATTAAAAAAGCAAAAGAATTTTATGAGAAAGGCAAAGAACTAAAGAAACAAGGAAAAATAAAAAAAGCACATGATTCTTATCAAAAAGCAATAAATTTATTCAAACCATTTATAGAAGAAAAGCATGAAATGTTTAAATCTTCCATAGATCAATTAGAAAAAAGCATAAAACAAGGAGATGATAGATTTCTAATGGAAAAACTAGGACCTGATAAATATAAGTCTCAAATAGAAGTTAAAGACAATACTCCTCCAGAAGCTTTTGAATTGAAGGACGCAAGATATCATCTTAAAAAAGCAGAAGAACTTAAAGAAAAAGGTAATCTGGATGCTGCCCAAATAGAATATCGTAAGACAAACGACATATATTATTATCTTTCAAAATGGTTTGATGATTTGATGAATGAGTTAAACAAAAATGAAACATAATAAATCACTAGAAGAACTTTTAGAAGGAGATTCAAATAGTGAAGAGCCTACTGAACTAGAAAGACTTAGAAAAGAGAATGAAAAATTGAAACAAAAACTATACAAAGCAAATGAAAAAGTTTCTGAATATACAAACAAGGAATTTAAAGAAGAATTAGAAAAAACCAAACAAAAAATTGCTGAATATGAATCAAGAATTAAAACAATTGAAGAACAGGTAAAAGAAAAAGAAACCAAAGATTTCTACGAAATTGGCAAAAAACTATATGAAGAAGGAAAATATGAAGAAGCTAAAGAATTATTTGAAAAATGTGGTGAAGATGATGTAAACGCTTTACGTTATAAAGCTAACTGCTTTAAAAGAACTCCAGGGATGCAGAAAGAAGCTATAAAAATATATTCAAAAGTAATTAAAAAAAACCCTTCAGATAGCAATGCATGGTATAGTCTAGGTAGATTACAGATAGAAAAAGATATCTCAACTGCATTAAAATCATGGGAAAAAGCAGCAGAATTAAAAAATGAATATGTTATTGATTGTGTTAATAATTTTAATGAATATTGTAGATTAGATTTATCCTCAAAGCAAAAATCTCAACTAAACAAACTAAAAGAAATAATAAATAAAGAAAATTAAAAAGAAGTATAAAAAATTATTATGCTTTATATCCAATTTCTCCGATCACTTGGCCCATCATACCCTTAGAAACCAGTTCTACGGCTGAAGGGTCCCTTTTCTTAAGAGCTGTGAATAATTTTTTAGCAGGCTCACTAAATTCAATAAAATGTCTTGAATAGCAAGGAAGAGAATGGGCAGTGCGGTTATTTGGCTCCCATATCTTTTCAATTTCTTTTGAACATTCATCACAAAATATTCCTGTCTCACTTCTGTCTATCGCACTTATAACAAGGTCCCTTCTAACTGAATTAGGCCAATCCAATGCACATTTTCTTCTGTACTCTGAAATGTCCTTAACATCAAAATGATCTGGTCTTCCTGCCAAAAGATGACCCAGTTCGTGGAATGCTGCTTGCTTAATCGCTTCATAAGGAAAATCCATGCCTTCTGAAGAAAGACCCATATCATCAGCATAAGTTTTAGCTTCTTTATTGTAAATATCTCTAAATCTAGCAATGCTTATACCCATATCATCTCCAAAATAATGTGTAGCTCCTATGATGAAATTTAAATCTTCATGGTGTCTGGAATAAAGATCCTGGTTAGCCATAATAAGAACTCTTCTGATATCTTCTTTTTCTGGTGCTACTTCACCAACAGCTTTGAAAATACCTTCAAACATATACTGGTCTCTATCTTTATTGTAAATTGGTTCAAATGCAGACTCAGGAACTGATTCTTGAATTACATTAAAATCTATTAAACCATCCATATTACATTCTTTAATCATATCAGAAAGTGCATCAAGAATTGGCTTCTTTTCATCATCTACAACACCCTCATCAAAATAAACATCTATTGGTGTAAAATATGAAAATCTTCCAAAAACAAGTTCACTATACTTACCAGATCTTACGTTTTCATGCAATTCGTTTTTGTCTTCATCACCAATTTTACTTAAAGAAACTTCACAAGGAATATGAATAAAATTTTCTTCAAGATATATACCTTTATTATCTCCTACTATAGAGGTAATTAATTCCAAAGATTCGTCCAATGATTTATTTTTATCCATTTTATATCACTTAATTTACATTAAATAAATTTATCTTGCAGTTGGAACTTCAGTATAAAGTATTCCTATTAAGTCTATTTCTTTTTTAATGCCGTCAATTTTTTCTGAAGTTGAAGTAATGTATTTTTCTATTTTTTCACTAAGCAAGTTACTTATAGAATTAAGTTCATATGTTCTTTCTTTATTTTTCATTTGCATTACTTTTCTCATGCCATAGCTAACTGATTTAGTTGGCCTACCAATACATTCATTAGTATAATCTTGGATTCGTTTTAAACTCTTTTTTTTATCTGAAGACAAATCTATTTCATCAACAGAAATATTAGATAAATATTCCATTAAGTTTTCTAATTTTCCCGTTTTCAAATAATCAGCAGCAGGTATAATCACTGTTTCTTCTCCAGTTGGATCATCTCCGCATTCTATTTTAATATACAATTCATTCTCATTCCCTACCACTGCTTCTTTAATTGCTTTTTTCTCATCTCTTAATTCTTCACATTTTTCTTCTATATCATCATTTTCTGAAATAACCGCTTCTTTAGTTGCCACACCCTTTTGTCTCAAGTATTCTATATACGATTCATCTGTTCTTTTTCTGTTCCTTAACTCTTCTTTAAACTCATCTTCTCCAACATACTGAATTTCTTCTTCAATTTGTTCATCAGTTGATTTGTAATGCTGTATTTCGTCTTCTAGAGAGGCTATTTCTTGATCTTTTGTTTGAAGTGTTTGTTCTAGATTAGCAGACTTATCTTTTAAAGAAGTTAATTCTTGTTCTTTTTCAGCTAGTTTGTCTTCGTATTCTTGTTTTTGTGTTGTTTCTTCAGTTTGTTTTGATTCATAATCTGATATCTTATCTTTAAGCTGTTGAATCTCTTGTTCTAAACCTTTTCTTGCTTTTGACTCTATTTCAGCTGTTTCAGGAGTTAACTCATTATTTGATGAATATTCAGGTTTTTGCTCTAATTCTCTTATTTTTTCAATAGCTTTTTGATATTTTTGTTCTGCTTCATCTTCAATCTGTTTTAATCTATCCTTTGAAACATAATCTTCTAGATTTATCTTTTCTGATTCTTTCGCTTTTAATTTTTCTCTAGATTGCGCTAGTTGTTCTTCTAAGCCTTTTATTTGCTTAAATAGATGATTTTTTTCCTCAATTAATGAATCTTTGTCTTGGGATAATGATTCATATTTTTGCTTTTGAGATATATTAGAAGAAATTTCTAAATCCCCAAAATCAATTATAACTGGTTCCGAATTTGGGACAGGATTAAAGCCTGAATAGGTTATGCCAAATGTCTCTGCA
>CAZFSZ010000064.1:0-5201 GCA_964521755.1 uncultured Methanosarcinales archaeon
GGTATAGCGAAAAATTTATATAACTAGATATAATATCTTGTGCTATTGGAGTATATCGCAAGTTGGGGATGGTGGAGAATTAGCACCAAATGAGTTCAGTAATAACAGAAGAAAAAAAGGTTGAAAATATTGAAGGTTCTTTATATATCAATAGTGCAACTCGTTCTAGTGGTTATAAATTAGAATTAGGAAAGGATGAAAAGAGTTATTTTGTAAATATGTGGAACGGAAACCCTAATGCAGGTTCAAAAATCAGAGGAAATGACAGACAGAGTTTAGTTGGTCTAATCTTTGCACTTGGAGAAAATCAAACTACTGCAGATATAATATATGGCAATACAGATGGAGATATCTATCTTAGTGAAATTAGAGCAAAAGGATTTATTCGTGAACTAGAGGGTGTAACAAGTGTTGGTTATCTGGTTGTTGAACAGATTCTTAAAGAAAACAATATAAGAAGACATTATTGATTATCTTCTTTTCTTTTTTCTCTTTTTCCTTTTATTTTTTTTGAATCCTTCTAATTCCTGGATATCAATAGAAAGTCCAAGTTCTTTTTCTATAGATTCAATATGCTTTCCGCCTTTTCCTATTATTCCTGCAATCGCATAATCCGGAACTTTTACTACTGCCTTGTTTGTAGATAAAACGTCAACATCAACTTCATCTGCATACATCTGGAAATATCTTTTGATTGGATCTTCTAACAGTCTTAAGACCCCTGATTTTTTTTCAGCTTCTTTTACAGGGATTACAACAGTTTCCTCTCCATAACTGTATAATTCAAATTCAAGCTTTCCTTTTTCAAAATCTGTTACTGTTACAACTGGACGAGCTAAGTCAGCTTCAGTCATTCCTGAAGGAACTTTTACTTCCATCTGCAAAGAAAGAACCTTGTTTATATTTCCGTTCTTGATGAATATTACTGTGTCAATGACATGAGGGATGACTCCAAGCTCGATTTTTCCTACAAATCTTTGGATTGCATCTACAGGAGCAGTTGCGTGGATTACTCCAGCCAATCCAATACCTGATAACCTTAAGTCAGCAAACAGCTCGAAATCCTCTTTGTTTCTCATCTCATCAAATAATGTATAATCAGGTCTAGACAGTAAAAGAATATCATGTATTTCCTGGGGTGAGCCATGGGAGATAGCATACTGGGTTATCTTTTCAGGAAGAACAAGGTCACGCGGAGCTTCAACTGTCTTAACAATCCTGCCTTTTTCAGCATAGAATTCTGAAAGTGCTGCTGCAAATGTAGATTTTCCCATTCCTGGAGAACCAGCTATAAGTATTCCTTCTGCCTGCTCTTCCAATCTCTTTTTTAATTTTTCAGATATGTTATATTGCTCTAAAGAAAGCTGTTTTACTGGCCGTACAGCAGTTATTTCCCAGCCGTCTGAGAAAGGAGGTCTTGTTATAACTATCCTGTAATTTTCCAATTGTATAATAGTTGAACCTTCTCTTTCAATTTCAATGAAACCATCAATAGAAGATTCAGCAGCTTCTATTATCTCTGAAGATATATCTTTTATCTCTTCTTTGGTTATATTTGATTCTTTTATCTTTTTGAACTCCCATTTTCCTGGCTCCCCTTTTTTTGCAGTTGGTGAAGTATTTTCTCTCAGATGGACAGACATGGTCTGTTTATCGAAAAATGATTCAATCTTTAGTCTTTTTCTTGTTTTTTGCTTTTCTGCAAGGATAAATTTTATCCCTCTTGCTTCTGCAACTTTTGCCTGAACTTTATCTGCAGTAAGCAATGTTGCGTCTTCTTCGTATGCAAGATCTCTTATCAAAGAGTCTATCTCTCCAAGTGAAGCATATTTGATCTGGGCTGCAGAAGGTCTTTTTCCAGAGAAAACAATATCAAACCCATTTTTTAGCTCTCTTAATTTTTTTATCTCATCCAAACCTATATGGCCTACTGATTTGCCTTTGTTGGCCTGGTGTTCTAATTCAGCTAAGACTGCTTCGTGGATAATAACTGTATCTACTGAAAGCTGCTTGTTTTCTATCTCTTTTGAGACCAGACCTTCTACAATAACTGATGTGTCAGGGATTAGTTTTTGGATTTTTGTCATATCATAAAGAAGTAAAATAGGGTTTATAAACGTTTAGTTTTTAGAAGAATAATTAAATACGCCGCGGGTGGGATTTGAACCCACAAATCCCGAAGGAAACAGGATGTTTGAGAAGCAATAAATACTATCGTAGCAATCCTGCGCAGTTTCCTGCTTCGCACGAAACTTTGCTCGTACAAAGTACCAGGTTGTGCCACCGCGGCTTAGTAGTTGAGTAATCTGGTTTCTTTTTAAAGATTTCTATAATTTTGCTTTAATCGCTATTTCCGCAACTTTTTTAAAGACTCTCCAAATCTAATTCTATAGCGGGATGGGGCAGAGAATCATTAGATTCGCCCAATCAGGAGTGCCCGTCGAAGTCACAGATCTCGTGATTGCGGATGGCTCATAGGACTTTCCTGGGATACCCGGAGAAAAACATGCAAATGTTTTTTGGGTAAAGGTCGGAAGTTCAAATCTTCCTCCCGCTATTTTTTTATTTTATCGATAGCTTTTTAAATATAAGATAATTTTAAATTCATATATCAAGAGATGCGTCGGTTAACGCTTACGCATGCTGGAGATAAAGCAATTCTTTATTTCCTAATTGATAAAAACTAAAAAAATAGATTAAATGAGGTATTAAAAAATGGCAAGAATGCATTCAAGAAAAAAAGGAAAAGCTGGAAGCAAAAGACCAGAAAGAAAAGGCTCCCCTTCATGGGTAAGATATAAATCAAAAGAGATGGAGATGCTTATCTCAAAACTAGCAAAGGAAGGAAAGACACCTTCTCAAATCGGTCTGATATTAAGGGATACATATGGTATTCCAGATATCAAAGGTTTAATAGGCAAGAAGATAACAAAACTGCTTGAAGAAAAAGAGCTTATGTCCAAACTTCCTGAAGATCTTTTGGCTTTGATCAAGAAAAATATCAAACTGAAAAGACATATGGAAGAAAATCACAAAGATGAATCAGCAAAACGAGGAATAATATTGACTGAGAGCAAGATCAAGAGGCTTGTTAAATATTACAAGAAAATCGGAAAGATTGAAGAAGACTGGAAATACCACCCTGATAGAGTTAGGATGTATATAGAATAAAGATGCAAAAATACAATGATTTTTATGCATCTGTTGAGAAAGCAGTAGAAGAGTTCAAAAAATGGGACAGGGATAAAAAGATAGAGGTTGTTTCTCATCTGGATGCAGACGGAATAACAGCATGCGCGATCCTTACAAAGGCGCTGAACAGAGATAACAGGAAATATGATATTTCTATAATCAAGCAGCTTACAATAGATGAGATAAAAGACTTTGCTGAGAGAGAAAGCAAATATTTTATCTTTACAGATCTGGGAAGCGGGCAGATAAAGCATGTGATTGAAAATTTGAGAGATAAAAACGTCCTTGTTCTTGATCATCATCAGATTGTGGAAGGAAAGAAAGATAACCTTATCCAAATAAACCCTCATCTGTTTGGTATAGACGGTTCAAAAGAGATAGCAGGAAGCGGGGTTGTTTATCTGTTTGCAAAAAAACTCAATGAAAAAAATAAAGACCTTGCTCATCTCGCTGTTATTGGTGCAATAGGTGATGTCCAGGAAGACGGAGAATTTATGAAGATGAACAAAGAAATTCTTGAGGATGCTGTTGAGCAGGACAAGATAAGGATTGAGAGGGGATTGAGATTATTTGGAAGGCAGACAAAGCCGATTCACAAAATTCTAGAGTACAGCACTGATCCATATATTCCAGGGGTAAGCGGAAGCGAGTCAGGAGCAATCCAGTTTTTGCACCAGATAGGTATTGAACCGAAGAACAAAAGCAAATGGAAAAGGCTTGTAGATCTTACTGATGAAGAGAAAAAAATATTGACTACAGGGATAATCATGAAACGATTTGGAGAAGAAAACCCCCAGGATGTTTTAGGAAATAATTATATTATCTGTTCTGAGGAGAAGGGCTCTCCTACAAGAGATGCAAGAGAGTTTGCCACTTTGCTAAATGCCTGTGGAAGAATGGACAAGGCTTCTTTTGGAATAGGAACCTGCCTTGGGATAGATGAAGACAAAAGAAATGCGATGAAAACTTTAGCTGCATATAAAAAAGAGATTGTCGGAGCAATAAAATGGTACAATGAAAATGAAGATAAATTGATAAAAAAAGACGGGTTTGTGATAATCAATGCAGGAGATAATATATCTCCTACAATAATAGGAACACTTGCTTCAATAATTTCAAAAGGAAATGATCTTAAAGAAGGAACTTATGTTTTGTCATTGTCAAGATCTGATAAAAATATGACCAAGATAAGTTTAAGGATAAGCGGGATAAGGAAGAACAAAGAGCTGGACTTGAGAGATGTTGCAAAAGAGATTGTCAAAGACATCGGAGGAGAAGCAGGAGGGCACCAGTACGCTGCTGGAGCACTGATAGAGACAGATAAAGAGAAGGAATTTTTGAAAGCAGCTGAAAGAGTATTATCAGAAAGAAAGATTTAAAAACTTAAAATATTTTATAATCTAAAATGGACTACAAAATAAAATCAATAATAACTGTAGTTGTTCTTGTTGCATTTATGGTAGGTACAGGTGTATTTATCAATAATCTTGAGGGAACAATAACAGGAGCTGTTGTTGCTCCAGCATGTGAATGCAGTTCAGATTCAGACTGTGATGATAGAAATAAATGTACAGAAGACATATGTTTGTATGCAGACAACTGCGAAGCTTCTTTGTGTGTAAATAATGAAATAGAAAACTGCAAATAAATTATAATTTATTTTTTATATTAGAGATATTCTCAGCTATATCGCTTCCTTTTTTTGTAAGTTCAAGAAGTTTTAGTCTTCCCTGTTTTTCAAAAGAAACAAGATTAGCTTTTTCCATTTCCTGAAGAATTTTAACAACATGAGAATAAGTGCAGTCTATTTTTTTTGCGAGCGCAGATGCGTAAAGAGCTGATTTTGAATTTTTTAATTCCACCAGCATCATTGCCGGCTTTTCACGGAAAAAAACATTAAAAATTTCTCTTTTACCCATAATTTAAAACCCCCAGTAAAGTATATAGTTGATAATATATTTTGTTAAATATCTGTAGAAGTTACACCTTTATATATTTATCGATTTTTA
>CAZFSZ010000065.1:0-5193 GCA_964521755.1 uncultured Methanosarcinales archaeon
TCCCATTAATTGAAAGTTGAATTATCATCTGAGAAATCAGCTGAACAAAGTTCTGCAAGGTGGGACAAAAATTACGCCTAACATCTATATTTGTTATACGAGTCTGGATTGTGCAATTCCCGATAGGGTTGTGCATCTTAATATATTAATTATCCAGACCGAGCCAGAGTGCAACGTCCCGAAGGGCTGGCGAAGAGTTTTTCCCCAATCAATGCGAATGAAATGAGCCTAGAATAATGTTCTAATTTAAGGGAAAAATTTTGTATAACATCGGAATTCCTGTTATGCTCTTTGACCATACGTAGTGTGGTCAAACTTCGTCCGAAGAGTAAATTTGAAGTCCGTTCTATCAACTAAGCGTAGCGATTTATCAAGAACAAGAATAAAAGGGCAGTTTTCCGTCTAATAAGATTTTATTTAAGAGATACTCTAATAAATCCACTCGAAGAGATAATTTCACCAGAAGTTGGATCAGTATATTCGTAACTTATATCATCCTGAAACTGTGTGATATAATTAATATAATTATTACAATTACTAAATGTGATTTTTGTAGGTTGTTGAGTATTAAGATTAACAATTTTTTCATCTGTGCAATCATTTGATTTAAATTTTACATTTTGAATTTCTTTGGCTCCTTGCAAACTTATGTCTATTGTATTAGGAGTTGCATCAAAATCTACACAATAAATTTCTTTTCCAAAATCACATCGATTTGGTAAAATTTTCATTTCAGGATTATAACAACTTTTCCCACTCAAATAATCAATATAAATCATGGGCTCGAATGAAGAAGGTTTTTCGGTGTCAAAATTTAATGATACTTTGTATGTCTTATCACTTTTTAATTTGTTACATTCAATATTTTTTATTTCTTTAGTATCGATTAAATTGATTGATTTAATGATGATTATATTTGGTTGATGTTCGACTATTTTTATAATTTCAGGATTATTCATCACACTATTTTTTACTTCTGATTCTGGAATTGGTTCTTTAGAAATATTCTGGCAACCAATAAGAAATAACATACATAAACATGTCAAGGCAATAAGTGTTTTTTTCATATTGTTTATCCATTTGAGAACAGATATAAAAAGATTTCGAAAAGGAAAACTGCCCCCTCTATTTTAGGACTTCAAATTTATTGAGCATAACATCGGCGGGCCTGTTATGTTCTTTGTCAGCTTACGAATGAAATGAAGTTCTGGCAAATTTCGTAGAAAAGTTTTTTCTGAGCCAATTAGATTTCGAACGAAGTGAGACTAAATAAAATCCTAAATAAAGCGAAGAAAAAATTGAACTTAACATCGCGCTGTTAGTTGCGTCGGAGTGGAACGGAGACCGAGGGTTAGTGCAACGGTCGGCGAAGCCGAAACCCGAAGAGTTATTTTCAAGGGCGTCCAATCAAAAGAACGAAGTGATACATAAAGGACAAGCAGCCAGGGACAATTTTATTTTTATCAAGCACGAAAGTGCCATCTAATAAACACATCAAGGCGAGAAAACTATTTTTTACCAATTACATAAATTCCTGTAGTAGTTTCTGTTATAGGGGTATAAGTATCTCTATCAAAAAGCGCAACCTCTGAGAATCCAATTTTTTTTAGGATATCTTTAATTTGTTCAGGTTCATAATATCTTAATTTTTCAGTCGTAAGAAAAATTCTAGAATTGATACCATCAGTAACAATATATTTACTTTTTTCTTCATGGATTTGGTTTTTTACATCAATATTATGTTGTGAATATTTATCAAGAGTTAAACCATTTACTCTCTTTGTTTTGTGTAAATTTATTTTATATTTATTTTGCTCAAGCAATTTTGTTGGATAAAAATAATCAAAAACAAATAATCCACCTGTTTTGATTAGACTATTTATGTTTGATAAAGCTGATTTGAAATCATTATCATCAATAAAATATGCCATTGTAGAATTGTGAGCATAAGCTACATCAAAACAAATGTCGCTTTCAAAAGTTCTAACGTCTTTAACCAAATAAAGAGGATCTGAAGATTTTGATTTAGCAATTTCTATTGCTTTTTGTGAAATATCAATTCCTGTAACTTTAAAACCCTGCTCTGCTAAAGCTTGACTGTGTCTTCCATATCCACAACCAATATCTAGAACATCACTAACATGAATTGAAGAGAAATTATTAAAAACTTGGATTAAAGCATGAGTTTGTTTTTGTGTTGGTAAATTAAGATAAATTAGAATGTCTTCTAATGTTTCAATATCATTTATATTTGCAAGTTTCATCTTAAAGTTAAAATCTTATTTCCTTTTTGCAACTCTTCAGCATTTCTTTTAAAACTCTGCTGATAACTTTCTGCAATTCTTCTCTTTTTTGAATCTTCAGGATACATTAAAGCAATTCTTCTCTGTTCTTCTGATTGTTGCATGTTATACTGTATTGCTTCTTGTATAATCGGTTGATTAAGAACTCTTTGTTTTAGTTGTTTTTGATATTCTGAATCACCAACTATTGTTCTTCCAGAAAATAAAGGATCAGTTATTGCAATAGAAAAGTTACTTAAATCTTTTTCAAAATCTTCTTGAGTTCTTGCATAAATATCAAGCCATTGGTTATAACCTGAATGAATTTTATCAGAAACAACAAACAAATCAATATCTGAATAAGGCTTCTGAGAATCATAAAGAATTGCAATATCAATAGATTCAAAATCATCCTTGTAAATCTTTTTTAAGGTATTGATGATTGTAACATTATCATAATATTTTGGGAAACCTAACTGAGCAATTAAAGCAAAATTGCCATTTTGCTCTGAAAAACTTTGAAACTGTTCAAATAATTGTTTATAATCCAGATGAACCAATTCATCCATCTTTTGCTCAAACAAATTTTCGTTATTAGTAGCTTTTGATAAAAAATACTCAAGCCACATAGCAAAACCCTCATAATTGTGAACATTTTGAGAAAAAAAATGTTGCAACTCTTCTCTTTGAGCTTTGTATTGGTGAAAATAAGGGTTCGTTTCATCAATTTGAAAGTGTGAAAAATCTGGAAGTTCGGCTAAGTTGAGCATTTCTTTTTCAGTTTCTGCTAAAGAGTGTTCTAAAGAAACAATTCCTTGACCAGTAATTGCATGTTCACAAAACAATCCATGACCAAAATACTCATGCAAAAGATTAACTGAAAGAAATTCTGAAGACTCTTTAAGATGAGCAGATAGAGTCCTTGGAAGATAAACCCCATGAGAATCAGGTTGAGAACCTGTATTGTTTACAAAACCATTCCAATCTGAATGAATTGTGTATTTGCTTCTTTCAGGTTTTATTCTAAACTCTGATAAAAGCACTTCTTCAGATTCCAAAACTAACTTACTTAAATCCATATTAACTTAGAAGTAGTATAAAATATATAAAATTAGTGGTTTATTTGATTATTTTGGAAAAATAAAATGCGTTTTCATTAAGTTAGTTAATTCTTCCTGAGATTTATTAGAATCAATAATCATATTTACCTTATTATTATATATGAAAAAGTGTACTTTCATATCTTCATTTTTGATATGGAGATATGCCCTATTTATTTCAGAAAAAATTATATCTAATTTATCAACCTGATCTGATGAAAATTTTAATTGATGAAAAAAACTAATTAACTCGTTATGAATACTTGGAGCTAGTTCTAAAATATAATGGTGTATTTCATCTTCGTTGCTAATACCTTTTATTTTTATCATTTTTTACCTCCAAAAATTAAAAACAAAATAAAAAATTTAATCATCCATTGGAATGTGAATATTGATTATTGGTTTTTAATAAATCTGGCGTATTTGTCGACGAATTCAGATAATTTTTTTCTATTTGAGGGATAAATAATCAATGTTATTTTTTTTTGACCAAAAATGGTATGGATTTGTGTTTTTTCATTAGAATAAAAAGAATAATTGTCAATCCATGTATTAATCCCTGGCAATTTTCCGTCAATACCATAGTAATCAGGAATAGATATATCAAATTCTTTTAAAAGATTAAATAGGAATTGAAAAAAACTTTGTTTTTTAATAAAAGTATATGTAATAAATTCGTCTTTATTACTGATTGAACTAATTTGCTGTATTTCTTCGTTTTCTTTCATAATAATCACCATATAAAATATAAAAATAAAAAAAGTTAAGGTTTAAATAAATCTGTTTGATGATTAGGACCCAATAAATCTGGACCATTATCCAAAAGTTTATTATTTGGTTTTAAGATATCATAGTTAATATGTGGTTCAGTTCCACCATGCCCTGAAAAATCTAGTCTTTCTCCTAATTGGTAACCATTATCTAAATCATATGTGTTTCCTAACAAATCTGAATTATTTGGTGACATATCTCCATAACCCCTATCTAAAGGTTTTAGTGGTTCAGGTCCAATTCCACCCATAGGTAAATCCATTGGTCCTCCTGGTGGTCCCATCGGTCCTGTATACATTTGTGAAAGACCGCTTGTGTACATATCCAGTGTTTGGTATGCTCTATCTTCTTGTCCCATTCTTGGAACAGAACTTAACATTTGTTCTAAAGCTTGTGTCATTTTTGTTTTACCCCTCAATTTTTTTCAGTTTTTTAACTGATAATTATTATTAAAACATTGAAATATATAAAGTTTGTGATGATTTTTCCGGAAGATTTTCGGAAATAGTTTTCTCGCCCTTAAATAATAAAATTGTCCCCTTCAACTTTTTAGCCCTTGAAAATAATTGCAACTAACGTCGATTTTAGGCAAAGTTTGGCTCGAGCTGGAACAGAACGATAGTGGAGTGACCTCAAGACAAATTTGGGAGAGCGAACTGCAAGTGAGCGAACTGTCTAAAATTTGTTATACGAGTCTGGATTGTGCAATTCCCGATAGGGTTGTGCATCTTAATATATTAATTATCCAGACCGAGCCAGAGTGCAACGTCCCGAAGGGCTGGCGAAGAGTTTTTCCCCAATCAATGCGAATGAAATGAGCCTAGAATAATGTTCTAATTTAAGGGAAAAATTTTGTATAACATCGCGATCGCTGTTATCTGTCCCGAACGAAGTGAGAGCGCAGCGTGGCAAAATCCGAAGGATTTTGAGTTCAGAAATCAGCCGTCTAAAGAGCGAAGCGATACATAAAATAAAAGAATTAAAAGGGCAAATCTTACATATCTTCCATTACAGGTTTATCTTCAATAAACTCAGAAGGC
>CAZFSZ010000066.1:0-5182 GCA_964521755.1 uncultured Methanosarcinales archaeon
ATATGAACATATTGTTTGATACAGGGAACATAACTGAATTAATTGATAAAGAAATACCTTTGTTTGACACATTTGAATCAGGAGAGAAAACAATAGGTATTAAAGAATTTGAGAGGTATAGAACAAAGGTAGGAGGTAACAAATATAATTCTTTAATGTTTATTATTGAAGATAAGATTCCGGCTCTTTACAAGACATTGCTTTTTTTGGGAATGTCTAATCCCTACCCTGTTTGTTATAGAGACGATATTTTATAAGAATATAACCAGCAACTATTGCCATTATTCCACTTAGATATTGCCCCATACTTAATCCAAATATTCGCGGGTCTGCTCTTAAGAAATCACAGAAGAATCTTCCAATACCCATCCAGAATACAAAGTTCCAGAAGACGAATCCGTCTTTGAGGTTTTTCTTGTATCTTTTTACTGCTGCCAGGAATCCTAAAAGAAGGAACCTTCCTGCTGCCCCATACAACTGGACAGGGTGTCTGCATCCCTGGTATCGCGGGAAAACAACACACCATCTAACATTTGTAACTGTTCCAACTATCTCTCCGTTTATGAAATTAGCAATTCTTCCTAACGCCAATGCAAACAATGCAGGAAATGTTAAGATATCTGCAAGTTTCAGGAATTTTAATTTGTGTTTTTTGCAGAAATAATAAACAGCTGCAATCACTCCGATCAATCCGCCGTGGAATGCCATTCCTCCGTCCCAGACAGCAAATACCTTTAATGGATTTTGCAGATAATAAATAGGATCCCAAAATATAACAGTAAATAATCTTGAACCGACTACCACAGCAATAATAAGATATAATACAAAATCTTCAATATCTTTCTTTTTTAGCTTTAGCTCTTTTCTTTTTTTGTTAATAATATACCAAAGCAGAATAAAACCAATAACATAAACCAGTCCGTAATATCTTATCTCTAAATGGCCTATATTGATTAAAATAGGATTTAGGTTGTGGATGAACATAATTTAATAGAAATAAGAATTGTATAAAAGCTTTTTGAAATTAGAGGGCTGGATTATATAATCTTATTCTAAGAAAATCAATAATCAATCTTCTTCAACAATTCATCAGCTTTAGTATCAATAAGTTTGTCTAAAGTATTCTGTGCTTTTATTATCCTATCTATTCTTTGTTCAACATCTTCTATTGTCTGCGGAAGAGCCATTGATTCTGCTTGATACTGTATAAAATTATTTTTTCTTTGGCTCATCTCTGATGGAAATGCAAAATACAGATCAGGTCCTGCAATCTTTTCTGCTGCCCTTCTATAAACTGGATGCTCTGCAACTTCTTTATATTCTTTTTTTCCTTCAACTAAAAGACTTTTTATTGAATAATCTCTATCTTCATCCACTATCGTACTCACCATTACTTTATCTGTCAGCATTACAAACAAAGGCATTTTGTTATTTGAAACACCTAAAAAATCATCATAAACATTATAATACTTATTAAACATCATTTCCCTGATATCATCTGAATCTAATTCTGTTTTAATATTGATTTTTGCTCCTAAAACCATTTTCATAACATCCAATATACTAAGAATTAATCATTTATTTTTTATAAAGTTGATGTTTGCATAGCAAACATATCTTCAAACTTATGGTTTGAATCTTTATCAATCAGAGTTTGAAAGAATTACAAAGTAGGTTCACAAAGTGAAATTTATTTATTAAGAAAAATAAAGTTAATAAAATAAAAAATAAAACTTTAAGGTATTCCTTAAAGCTTATTGAACTTGTTCAACATTGTTAATCGCAAGTTGCAGTTGTTGCTGTGTCTGATTCTTCAAAACCAAATCCTGCTGAAGGGTTTGCTGAGCTTAGTTCTTCATCGCATTCTTCGGGTTTTTCCTTGAATCCTGTGCATACAGCATCTAGAAGTGAAGCAGAGTCTCGTCCTGTGCTTGCAGTCACTCCATTAATTATTAATGCTGGAGAGCCTCTTACATTGTATTCTTCAACTTCTTCTTTAAAGATATTGAATGTTGGAAAGTTTCCTTTCCAGGTTGACTTGTCTTCAAAGTTTTCAGTAACTTTGTATTTTGCGTCTGTTATTCCAACACATGTGTTTAATTTTGTTCTGTCTATTTCAGCTTCTTCAACACAGGTTTCAGAATCTCCATCTTTTAAAAAGCATTTCAAATAATCAAGATATTTGTCATTCTGCTCTTCCTGGATACAGTACTGTCTTACCTGCTCATCCAGCTCTTTTTCTCCGTGCATCGCATAATCGCAGAATTTTATCTGGATATCTGCCTTATCTCCCAATAATTCCATAACTGGGATCAAACCTTTTTCAATCTGTGTTCCGAATGGACAATGGCTCATAACAAAAGCCTCAACTTCAGGAACTTCTTTCTTTTCCATGCATTTCCATATTCCTGAGCAGTCAGGGTCTTCACAGTCAACTTTTCCATTTCCTGTGTCATCTATTTCATTGTCGCAGATCTCAGCTTCAGGATTAAAAGCCGCCCCTATCTTTAATGATAAATAATCTCCAGATCCAGTAAGGTAGTTTTCAATATTTGCATATCCTTCCTGTTCTTTTATCTCTTCTGTGAACAAAACTGCCGGAAGAGCTGAAAGTTCAGCAGATTCATATATCTCTTTTGCATTTTCCTCGCTGTAATCCATCTCATTTATCTCTAAATCAGGAAATGTCTGTGAAAGCTGTGAGATCAATTGAGTCGTATCGCAATTATCACATCTTTCATCATTTAATATTACTGCAGAAAATTCGCCTCCATCCAGTACAGAAGTAGCTTTTCCAACAGGACTTATCTTGAATCCCCCTATAAATATTGATACAAGCAAAAGAACAGCCAAAGCAGCAGATATTCCCTGCCATATCTTTGTTTTGCTTATCTTGATCTTGTCTTTTTCAGGTTTTACTTCTTTTTTATCTGATTTCTCCTTTTCCTCTACTTTTATAGATTTTTTTTCAGGATCTGGTTTTGCTTTTATTGGCTCTTTACTGTTGATATCCTTTTTTTCCTCTACTTTTATTGGTTCGTCTTCTGAATCAGGATTATTTTCTTTTTTATCTTCTTTAGAACCATAACTATCATCTTTTTCAAACCAGTCATCTTCTTTAAGTTTAGAATCTTTTTTCTTGTCTTTGTCAAAATCTGCCATGTTTAATCCCCCAAGATTTTATTTATTTTTTAGAAATGAGCAACATTTATAAAGCTTGTGCATTTTTATTTTTAAAATGGATGTTACAGATATAAATTTTGAACAGGAAGTTATAGAAAAAAGCAAGGAAAAGGTAGTTGTTGTTGATTTTTGGGCAGCATGGTGTGTTCCATGCAATATGCTTGCTCCTGCATTGGAATCTGCTGTTGATTCCTATGGAGGGAAGGTTGAGATGGTAAAGATCAATGTTGATGAAGCACCTAAAATGTCCAACAAGTATATGATTGATGCTATACCAAATGTAAAGATATTCAAAGATAGAGAGGTTGTTACTGAATTTAAAGGGGTAGTGCCTGAAGATACAATCAAGCAGCATATTGAAAAGGCATTAGAATGAGCATTAGTGAGAAAGACAAGGAACATATTAAAGAATTTTGCAAGGCATATGCAGATGACAAAGGATTCAAGCTGCAGCCTGATCCATCATTGCTGGACACTATTATTTCTGGACTGCTGAGAAATGAAGAAAAGCATGGCAAAAGATACTGCCCGTGCAGAAGAGTAAGCGGAGATAAAGAAAAGGACAAGAAGATAATATGCCCCTGTGTTTATCATGAGCAGGAAGTCAAAGAAGACGGGCACTGCAAGTGCTTTCTTTTCTTGAGAAAAGAAAATATTAAATGAAATAAGGGTATTTTTTGTTTTTAAGAAAATAGTTTTTTAATTTCGTTCTCTTTTAAATATCTGTATTTTCCAGGCTTTAGATTTCCAAGCCTGAGATTGCCTATCCTTATCCTTTTAAGATAGGTTACCCTGAAACCAACTGCTTTCATAAGCCTTTTAACGATCTTGTGCCTTCCTTCGTGTATTGTGATTTCAATAGTCTTCATATTTATCTTTTTGACTTTTGCCTTTACCTTTCTTTTTCCTACTTTTACCCCTCTTTCCAGGGCTTTAATTTCATCTTTAAGTCTTTTGTTGAGCTTTATAAGATAGGTTTTTTTTGTCTCGTATCTTGGATGAGCTATCTTGTTTGCAAGATCTCCGTCATTTGTTAGGATCAAAAGGCCTGAAGCGTTTCGGTCCAGCCTTCCAACAGGAAATACGCGCTCTTTTATGTTTATGTAATCCATTATAGTGTTGTTGTAGTCGTCTTTTAGGGCAGTTACACGTCCTGCAGGCTTGTGAAACATCAGATATATCCTTTTTGGTTTTTGAACTAGCTTGTTGTTTACATAGATATTGTCTTCCTCAGATGCTTTATCTCCTATTGTTATCTTTTCGTTATTGACCCTTACTTTGCCTGCTTTTATCAGCTCTTCTGCTTTTCTTCTGGAGCAGTAGCCGTAGTTGCTTAACAGTTTTTGGACCCTATGTTTTTCCATTTTTATATTCCTTGATTTTTTCAATCATGCTTTTAAATTGAGGATTGTCTGAATCACAAAAAAAGTTTCTGCATGATATTGGTCTAAAATTATGTATTGAACATCTTTTATCTTTTAGATAAACACAACTTCCATCCTTTTTCTGAGCAAGAATATTCGCTCCGACCATCTCAGCTTCTTGAAAATCATCAACAAACTCGTCAAACACTGTACCATACCTTTCAGATTTATATTCTTCTTCTGAAAGATTGATCAAAAACAGTTTGCAGCAGTCACCGCACTGTGAACAATTGCTCATTCCTTTTTTTCTCCTTTTTCTTGAAGTTCTTTAGAGACTTTTTTGAAGGCATTTATCTGGTTTTCAGTCAGGTTTCCGAACTTAAGATATTTTATCTTTATATCTCTTAAAAAAGAATTGTTTTTGTAGAACTCTTCAGGTATGTCAAACATCTTTTTCATCTTTGGGTTTTTGATTTCTCCCTGCATCTCTTTCTTCTGGCATTCATAACATGTTGCATATCTCTGTCTTCTTGTTACTTTAACGTAATTCTTCCTGCATCTCCAGCATTTTTTCTTGAATGTTACTGCCATGGAAATATGTTTATTGGGTGGTTTATAAAACTATGGTAGAATTA
>CAZFSZ010000067.1:0-5118 GCA_964521755.1 uncultured Methanosarcinales archaeon
CTCCACTATCGTTCTGTTCCAGCTCGAGCCAAACTTTGCCTAAAATCGACGTTATGCGTAATTTTTTATTTGCCTCTACGACAAAATCGCCGATTTCTCTGATGAAAACCCTTGTTCCCATACAAAGCTCACAAGGGCTAATCAATTAATAAGATTAATTGGCATAAAATTATTAAGAATAATTTTCTGTTTTCTTCGAGAAACTTCGCAGTTGAAAATCTATAATATAAACAAAGAGGCACTATAACTAAAAAGGAATCGGGGCTAAGAAATATTCTTAATGATGCCTAAAGCAATAAGCAATTCTAGAGGTATGCCTGCCAAAAGTAACATCCAAATAGATGGAATCAGTGAATTCATTCCAATTTCAGACAAAATAGAAGTCAAAGCAATACCAATGAATATATTAGTAACACTTGCTAAGACTGATGACAAAATTAATTCTCCAATATCAACCATTTTTAGACCTTATCCTAGACATAATTCTGCTTCTTGTTTTTTTGTCGAATTTGTCTGGCATTTTTCTTCTTTATGATCTTTTAGGTCTTCCATTATTTTTATAGCCAATGCTTCAGCCAACTTAACAGGAACAGCATTCCCTATCATCTTATAGCCATCTGCTACTTGATCATAATGGAATACAAAGTTATCTGGAAAAGTTTGGATTCTTGCGCATTCCCTAACAGATAACCGCCTATAAAGTTCTTCTTTTCCAGGCTCAAAAACCCTTTTATCCTTCTCAATAAATTTCATTTTTGGCGCTTTGGGGTGGCAAGGCGCATGCCTTCCTCCCGCTTGTATTGTAAAAGAAGGCTCATCCCAATTTCTTACTCTATTCCTCGACATATATATGGTAGAAAAGCCACCATTCATGTACTCATGGTTAGGAATATCCATTTTTCCATTAGTCTTATTTTTTTGGCTGGCAGGCGTAGCTTCTGGCAAATCTCCAATAGCGTGCTTTAATGTAGGCTTAAAATCCTGTGGCTCTGGAAACTCAAACTTTTTCCCTATTTTTTTGTGATAGCCAACAATAAAAACCCTTTTCCTTTCTTGGGGAACGCCATAATCTTTTGCATTTAGCAGCTTATAATTTACATTATACCCTATTTTTTTAAATGCATCAACTATTTTAAGAAACTCTCCCTTATGCCTTGAAGACAATATTCCAGAAACATTCTCAGCAACAAAAAATAATGGCTTTTTTTTAGCGATTAAGTTTACATAATTGTAAAATACCTTGCCCCTTGCATCTTTAATGCCTCGCATAGCTCCTGCTAAACTCCAGCTCTGGCATGGTGGACCACCAATAAACCCTACAACATCAGGAACATCTTCACGAGATATCTTTTGTATTGGTCTTTTGTCAATTTTAATTCCATGGTTGGCTTCAAATGTTTTCCAGCATCCTTGCCAATTATCATTAGCAAAAGCTATCTCAAACCCAGCATTCTTAAAGCCATGATCCAAACCTCCAGCTCCTGAAAAAAAAGATGCTATTTTCATTTTTCTTTATATGATATTAATTTTGCTTCGATAAGCTTTGCAGGGTTATCAGGATTTTTTATTTTTATATCCTTAACCTCAATATCTGCATTTTTCTCTATCGCTTCCCTATCTTCTTTAGGAAAAGCAATATATTTTTCTTTTCTCATTAATGAAAATAAATGAAACTTCTCTTTATCTTCAATCTTGCAAAATTCATCATAAACCTTTAATGGATTTTGGATAGTCCACATTCCCCTTATTCTAAGGTTAGTAATCCCTAAAGGGTCTACCCTGTTTACTCTTCCCAGCTCATTAGTTTCAGAAAACTCTAAGTCCATTTCCTTTATCCTATCACTAATCTT
This sequence comes from uncultured Methanosarcinales archaeon, assembly GCA_964521755.1. Taxonomy (GTDB): domain Archaea; phylum Nanobdellota; class Nanobdellia; order Woesearchaeales; family WJKL01; genus WJKL01. The sequence continues at coordinate 1,851 of CAZFSZ010000067.1, forward strand.
ATTCTTTATCCTTTCATAAATCTCTTTGCTTGCAGCATAACAATCCCCATAGACTAAAGATAAAATTTTAAGGTCATGATCTTGAACATGCCCCACAGCATATACAATATCCTTCTCAACCCATTCTTCGCATGTTTTGCAAGCAGAAGTGATCATTGGACTATCCTGATGAAGCTTTGCTTTTGGATAAGAGCTGTTTAATGCCAAATCCGAAGCCCTAACACCATCAATTTTTTTAACTTCTATAGCATCTCCACTTTTGATAATAATATCTGGAGGATTATTTTGGTTTCCCAAATACGAGAATACTTCTGAATATTTCTCCTCTTTTTTAGCTTGCTTAAGTTTAAATGAGCCAGCAATAGCATCCTTTACAAAAAATTCTAATTGTTCTCCTACTGCATTAACCCTAATCAGATAATTAGAAGCATAATTGCTTAGATTATTATTCCCAAATGAAGCAATACTGCTTATTGCGCTTAAAATGTTATTAGGCATAATCATCCCCCTTTATTATTAATATAATAAGATAGCTTCTTTATAAATCTTGCTTTAATCTTTACTATCTTCAGATTTTTCATTAGTTGATTCTTCGTCTTTATGTTTACGATTTAATAAATAGAAAAATAGAATTAGAGTTAGGATAAAATTGAGTGTTCCAATAAATAATATCTTCCCATCATTTGTTAGCTCTTTGTAATATGCAGGAATATTTATGCTAAATCCCACCTGGTTAAAAATTAGCAAAATACCGCCTATTGCAGCAATCGTACCCCCATGCTTTTTTAACCAATTTAAAATCTTTTTTATCATCTAAAAAACTCCTTCAAAATTGCAAATATAATGCCCGTTATCAATAAAAATAAGGCAATGTTTAATAATGGAATACTAACGCCAGTAGCCTTAATTAATTCAGGAATGATAGTGGTCATAAATATGATTATAATAAAGATCGCTACAATTCCCTGAAGTGCCTTATCTAAAGCTGCCATATAAATAAGTAAATAAGAAGACTATTTATATTTTTCTTTTAAAATGCCCCCGATTCCTACAGAAATATAGCCTACTTCGTAGAAATGTATAATATAGTGCCTCTTTGTAAAAATATACTTTGCTAACACAGTAATTGATAGTAATAGATTTTCAACTGCTACGGGTAAACCCAAATTTTCTTAACGCAAATCATCGCTTAACGCCACTAAAAAAGAAACCGTCAAAATGCTCTGCACTTTGCCTAACAAGCGTTAAACGGCTCCATACGAGTCAAGCTCTATTCCAACCCAAATTTTTTCCTTAACGATTTTAATTGCAAAATTAATCTGGAAAAAACTATAGATTTGCTAAAAATTACAGTCAGCACAACCCTAATCGGGTACTGCTTCCTTTTGGCAAATAAAAAACTCCGTTCGGCATCAAAGCCTCACTACGCATAACAGGGCCCGATGTTATACGCAATTGGTGTGGGCTCGCTAAAAGATAATCAAAAACTTCGTTTTTGAAAATTACAATAGGTGGGCTTTTATTTTATTATGGCTTCTAACTCTGGAACTCTCTGGATGTCATAATTTCCTTTTATTTTTCCTTGAGAAACCCAATTAACAGAAATCGCTGGAATTCCTAATTCTTTACAGCTTGTAATGTCCTTATCTCCATTTCCAATATAATATGCTGGTTTTCCATGTTCTTTGATAAATTCTTCAAATAATTCTCTCTTGTTTGGATGTCTCCCCATTGGGCTTTTATAAAGAATATCAAACAAATCAGAACATCCAACTTTATGCAGGATTGGTTCTACCGAAGCTTCAGGTGCAGAAGTAATCAGCGCTAATCTATATTTTCCTTTCAACCCTTTTAAATATTCAGCAAAATCTCCAACCAAATCATCTTTTTTTACTTCTGCGATTGTTGTCATTGAAAACAAATTTCGTGCAAATCTAACTCTTGTCTCATGATCCACATCTCCTAAATACCTTTGCATAACTTCGTGTACTTTATCAAAATAATTATCTAAACCAGCATATTCATTAATTGAATCATCTTTCAATAAAACTGACATTACATAAAACCATCTTTTATGGGCTTCATCAAATGGTCTTGATCGTAACAATGCACCATCAAAATCTACGGCAATTATTGGTTTCTTTGTCATAAAGTATTATAATTTACTATACTTAATAAATTTTACTAAAAGCCCACCTACTAACGAACGCTTGCCCACACCAACTTTCTCATTTCATTCGAACCACATTGCATTCTCAAGTCTGCGGACTTTCGGGGCGTATAACAGCGCGATGTTCAACTCAATTACTGGGAAGCCTTAAACCCCCGACCACCCACCCCTAAAATGGAGAGAGTGCCGTTAAATACAAAAGAAAAACTTCTCTTAACCGACCAACGAAAACTCAAAAAATGCTTCGCACTTTTTCTAACAAAGGTTAAGAGGTTCATTTCACTCACGCAAATTTTTCTACGAGTTGGTCTCTATTTTCTTAAAGAAATTCTTGGTTCTGCTGAAGGAACATATTGTAGTTTTCCCCCGCCATCAATGGAATAAACCTTTCCATCTCTAACATCTAATAAAAAGGATTTTCCTAGATATGTCCAATCAGAAACATTTAATGCCAAATCTTCATTTATTGTTCTCGGATTAAAATTTTCTCTTGCAATGTTTCTTAATCTTGATGCTAACTTGCCACTGCCAATCATCCCACCAACTATATAAATATCCATTTCCAAATCCGATTTCGCCTTTTTTTTTAATTCTCCCAAAACTGAATCATGAAGAACTCCTGTATAATTCCCTGCTCCATTATGAGAAACAAATCCTATTTTTTGATTAGGGTCATAACCTACCATTGCAATACAAGGCCCCATGCCGACAGAACCAATAACTGGTCTTTGCGATTCTGCCGTGGATATCGTTGCTTCATCCATTCCAACTAAATTCAATAAAGAATAATCTCCTTGATATTCTGGTCTTAAACTATCGGCAATTTCATTAGGGTTTTGTATAGGAAAACCCATAAATTTTCTAACTTTGCCTACTAATGTCTTTTCATATAATTTTGGATAATTTTTAACCATACTATTTGTAACTACCAAGTAGTATATAAAGCTTTCGTCCACTCTAAAAACTAAAAATACAACGGCACTCTCTCTTATAAAAATGGACTGCGTCCCGCCGTCCAAGGCTTCCCAGTAACTCTTCGGAATTTTTTGCTTCGCAGGCTGTCTTATGATTCTACAAAATAAAAATAATCAAGCCCAA
>CAZFSZ010000068.1:0-5002 GCA_964521755.1 uncultured Methanosarcinales archaeon
TTTATGTTCTTGTTAGAAAATAAATTCTTTTTAGTTAGAGTTTCCGCGCAACGCCAAAAGAAAGGGAAAATATTAAAAAGGAATTATCTATATTCTAATAAAAAGAGGTCATCCAAAAAAATGAAACGAATAATGTGGTTTAAAGAAGGTTCTAAAGAAGATATTGAACAATTAGGAGGTAAGGGAGCTAATTTAGCTGAAATGACTAATGCGAAACTTCCAATACCTCATGGTTTTATGGTTACTGCACAGACCTATAAAGAGTTTATTGAAAAGACAGGAATTAAAGACAAAATTCTAGAAATGGTCAATTCGATTGATACTGAAAATACTGAACAACTGCAGAAAACTGCAAAAGAAGTTCAGGAATTGATTAAAAAAACAGAAATGCCTGATGAGATTAAGGAAGAGATTAAAGAAAACTACAAGATGATCGGGACTCACAGGAAAAGCGAAGCAGATGAGATTATTGAAGGAAAAGAGGAGTATGTTGCATGCAGAAGTTCGGCAACAGCTGAAGACCTTCCAGAGGCAAGTTTTGCAGGACAGCAGGCTACTTTCCTTAATGTTAAAGGTGCAGACGATGTAGTTCAAAATGTCAGAGAATGCTGGGCTTCACTTTTTACAGCAAGAGCAATATATTACAGAAAAAGAAATGATTTTCCAACTGAAAAGGTTTATATTGCGGTTGTTGTGCAGATGATGGTTGCTGCTGATAAGGCAGGAGTTATGTTTAGTATAAACCCATCAACAAATGATGATACAGAGATAATGATTGAAGGTGCTTTTGGATTGGGAGAGGCAGTTGTGAGTGGAAGCGTCAATCCTGATTTATATATCGTCAATAAAGAAGATCTAAAGATAAAAAATAAAGAAGTCAAAGAGCAGAAGAAAAAGATAATATTGGACGAGGAAAAAGGAGAAAATATTGAAAAAAAACTGTCTAAAGAAGAGGAAGCGCAGCAGGTATGCAATGACAAGGAAATAAGAGAATTAGCAAGACTTGCAAAGAAAATAGAGAAACATTATGAAAGACCACAGGATATGGAATGGGCAATTGAAGGAGAAAATGTTTATATCCTTCAGTCAAGAGCAGTCACCACATTTAAGAAAAAAGAAAAGGCTGATGGGAAGAAAATTCCAGAAGATGTCAAAAAAGTGAAGGAAGTTGAAGCTAAATCCTTGGTAAAAGGAGAAACTGCATCCCCGGGAGTAGCTTCTGGAACAGTGAAGATTATCCAAAATATCTCTGAACTTAATAAGATCGAAAAAGGAGATATAATGGTTACAACAATGACAACACCAGATATGGTTCCTGCTATGCAGAAAGCAAGCGCTATTGTAACAAATGAAGGGGGGATGACATGTCATGCAGCTATAGTTTCAAGAGAGATGGGAATCCCATGTATAGTTGGAACTGGAAATGCTACTAAAGAATTAAAAGACGGAAAAGAGGTTACTGTTCATGCTACTCATGGTGTTGTTTATGAAGGAAAACTAGAGGAAGTTGAGAAAAAGGTAGAAGAAGCTAAGCCGGCAGCGCCTGCAGAAATAATTACTGCAACCCAAGTTAAGGTTATAATGGATCTTCCTGATTTTGCAGAGAAAGCTGCAAAAGAGACAAATGCAGAGGGTGTTGGGCTGGTTAGATTAGAAATAATGATCGCTCAGGGAGAGATGCATCCTGCTGAATATATAAGACAAGACAAGGATGAAGAATATATCAAATTATTGATGGAAGGTATGAGAGGTATTGCCCGGGCTTTCAAAGGGAAGCCTGTATGGGTAAGAACCTCAGATATGAGAACAGATGAATATAGAAACTTAAAAGGAGGAGACAAAGAGCCAAAAGAAACAGACCCTATGATAGGATGGCATGCTATAAGAAGGGGTTTGGATGAGCCAAGGATATTAAAAGCTGAGTTTACAGCGATAAAAAGGCTTCATGAAGAAGGACTTAAGAATATTGGAGTTATGCTTCCGTTTGTGATAAGAACGAGAGAAGTAAGGGAGGCAAAGAAACTTATGAGAGAGGTTGGATTAGAGCCTTGTGAGGATATTATGTTTGGAGTGATGATTGAGACACCTGCTTCGTGCTGGATTATCGAAGATATTTGCAAAGAAGGGATATGTTTTGTAAGCTTTGGAACAAATGATCTTACACAGCTGACATTAGGCATAGACAGAAACAACGAAAGGATAGCCAAGCTGTTTGATGAGATGCATGCAGGTGTTCTTGGAGAGATCAAAAAGGTTGTTGAGACATGTAAAAAATACAATGTTGAAACTTCTATATGCGGGCAGGCTGGATCAAGACCAGAGATGGCAAAGTTTTTGGTTAATATTGGAATTGATTCTATTTCAGCAAACCCTGATGCAGTGCATAACATCAAGGAAGTTGTAGCTAGAACTGAGAAGAAATTACTGCTGGATGCTGAGAGAGAAGAGCTAGAGGAGAAAGAAGGATGAGCATGCTTGATATCTTAACAAGAACCAAGGCAAACCTGCTGTTTATGATAATAGGGGTTGAAAAAGGTAAATTCTCTATAAAACTAAAACATGAAAATTACATCATAGGAAGAGCTACAAGAGATGAACGCCAGAAATTTTTTAGGGCAAATGATGATTGGGTAAAGGTCATCGGAGATAAGGTTGCGATAAGACATATAATTGGATCTAAAATAAGCAGAAAACACGCAATACTCCATTGGAACGGCAGCACATATGAGATTACTGCTTTGAAGGATATGTGGATAAATGGTAAGAAAGTTACAGGTATAAAGACAGCAATAAGAAGCGGGGATAAGCTGTTGCTTAAAGACAGTTTTGAAGTGCTTTATTTTATGTGAGAATGAACAGCAAATACAGCAGAATCAAAAAAAGGCTTGATGTTCTTTATGATAAAAAAGATTCTAAGAAAGCTTTTGAAGGGCTGAGAAGAGTTATTGGAAAGTATGACAAAAAAAGGAAAAAGGGAAAGATATTTTCCAATAAAGATGCTGTGCTTATAACATATGGGAATATTATAAAGGAGAGGGGGGTTAAGCCGCTGAAGACATTCAGAAAGTTCTCAAAGACTTTAGAAGGGATAAATTCAATCCATTTTCTGCCTTTTTTTCCTTATTCTTCTGATGATGGATTTTCTGTTATTGACTACAGAGAAGTTGATTCGAAACTTGGAAAATGGAAGGATATTGAGAAGATAAGGCAGGAGTTTAAGCTGATGTTTGACTTTGTTCTTAACCATATGTCTGTCAAGAGCAGGTGGTTTAAGGGATTTTTGAAAGGAAATGAAGATTACAAGGATTTTTTTATAGAAGTTGAGCCTGAAACAAATCTTTCTGAGGTGTTTAGGGCAAGAAAAACACCCTTGGTCCATGAATTTAACGGAAAGAAAATATGGACGACTTTTTCTAAAGACCAGGCTGATCTGAACTACAAAAATCCAGATGTTTTGATCGAGATGATGGATATTCTACTTTTTTATGCAGAGAAAGGAGCAAGGATGATAAGGTTGGATGCGATCGCTTATCTTTGGAAGAAGATAGGAACTGGATGCATCCATCTCAGAGAATCTCATGAGATTGTTAAGATGATGAGAGATATCATGGATATAGTGAATCCAAATGTTATTTTGCTGACTGAGACCAATGTTCCCCACAAAGACAATATATCTTATTTTGGAGAAAAAGGAGATGAAGCACAGATGGTCTACCAGTTTCCTCTGCCCCCTCTGGTGCTGCATGCATTTTACAAAGGCAATGCAAATTATATACTAAAATGGGTTGATTCTATCGGAAACCTGCCAAAAGGCATTTGTTTTTTTAATTTTTTAGCGTCTCATGACGGTATTGGGATATTGGGAGCAAAAGGGCTTATTCCTGAAAAAGAAAGGAAAGGGCTGTGCGATGCTGCAAAAGAGAAGAAAGGATTTATTCTTTACAAAGAATGCAAAGGAAAAGAATATCCTTATGAACTGGATATCAACTATTTTGATGCTTTGGCTGAAGAAGACGGACTGGATGTAAAAAGATTTTTGGCTGCACATGCTATTGCTTTTTCCTTGGCTGGTGTTCCAGGAATTTATTTTCACAGTCTAGTCGGTTCAAGAGGATGGTTGGAAGGAGTTAAGAAAACAGGAATTAAAAGAAAGATAAACAGGGAGAAATTAAGATGGAAAGAGCTGAAGAAAGAACTAAAGGACAAAGATTCAAGAAGATATAATATATTTAATGGAATGTGTAAATTGCTGAAGATGAGGAAAAAGTTTAAGGCGTTTGATCCAGAAGCAAAGCAAAATATTCTATTTATAGATAAGAGAATTTTTTCTATTGAAAGAGGAAAAGGCAAGGATAAAATTATAGTGTTGATAAACATTACAGATGAAAAGATTAGTTTAAGTAAGAAATTTAAAGGAAAAGATTTGATTTCTGGAAAGAATTTTGAAAATGTGTTGGGTCCTTATCAAATAGTTTGGATCAGTCCCTGAATTTCTTGTATCCTATCCAAATAAGAATTATTAAAACCATAGTTAATACAGTAAATCTTAGATATTTATGCATATCTCCCCAATATCTTAGGGTTCCATAGATAATTGTGAGAACTCCTCCAGCCATTATTCCAGATGAAACTGATTCTATTTTTAGAACAAAACTTCCAAAGAATACTGCAATAATTCCTATTATTAAAGTTATTATGAAAACATTTCTTTCATATGGTTCGCAGGCTAAATCATATTGTTCCCAGCATTGATTTTGTTTTTCATTGAATTCTTCCATATCTGTCTGGTTTAATTTTACAGGATGAAGTCTTGTTGATTTATTACAAAAGTCATCATATTCTGGAGATTCATAGAAAGTATCTATACCATATCCTACAAATAAAGCAAAGATTATAGCGATTGCTATCATCAAGATGTTGTGCTTAAGTCTTGATGTTAATCTTTTTTTCTTGGGCATATTAAGAGTTGTATTTTTCTAGTATTTATACATTACGAAAAATA
>CAZFSZ010000069.1:0-4913 GCA_964521755.1 uncultured Methanosarcinales archaeon
ATTTTTAGTGCAACGATGCCGAAGGCAAAAAATCAAAGTTTTTGAGAATGCCGTTTTTAGTATTTAGAAATAATATTTTTTGGGTGGGCTATGTATTAGAGAGACGCGCGCTTTTTTTGTTTCTTTTTTTCCTAAAAAAAGAAAATGGGGATTTCCGTCTTTTTGCTTCTTTTTTCTAAAAAGAAGAATTAATTTCTTATTTTTTCTGCAAGCTTCTTCAACTTTTCATCATCTTCTCTTTTATAATCATGCGAAGAGATATAACCTTCATATTTTTCAAAAAATTTATCTACATTTGATTTAATCTCTTTCCATTGTTCCATGTTTGCAGTGCCATGCATTGGAAAAAGTTTTGCATGAACATGATCTACTCCAAATCCTTCAAAAATCATTCCTGTTCTTCCAACATCCTCTAGTTTTGAATCTATTAATTTAGCAACCTTTTTAGAAGCAAGAACTAGCTCAGAAAGGACTTCATCAGATAAATCAAAAGGATAACTAGAGAAATGTTTTTTTGGGATAACTACAGAAAAACCTTCAGTATTGGGAAAGATTGATAAAAAAGCTAAATGTTTTTCATCTTCCCAAATTTTATGACAAGGAATTTCGCCTTTTACTATTTTACAAAAGATGCAATTATTTTCGTTTTCCATAGATTTATTAGATCACTTGAGATTTATAAATTTGTCTATTTTAAATCGTATTTTTGAACCAACCTTTCTAATTCTTCATTGCCATAAGTGTTTAGACCATTGTTTTCAGGAGTTACGATTTTTCTGTCAGGATATCTTGGCCAAGGTTTAGTTAATCTAATATGATCTAAACCTAATAATCCATAAAGAATTCTTTCAGGTGCAGCACCAATTCCTCCGTGCGGGGGTAAACCTTGTTGTCTTAAAGCGATATAATTCCAATAATGTCTGATATTATGTTTTTGTCCTTTTTCAATAAGGTTCTCAACAAGTTCTTCAGCACTTGTAATTTTTTCTGCCACTCCAACCATTTCTCCAGCACCATGGGGGGCAATAAGATCACAAGTCATAGAAAGTCTTCTATCTTCAGGAAGCCTTCTGTAAGGAAATCCTTCAGAACAAAAAGGATGAAAATTAACCCATACATGTTTATTCCCAAAATGTTCTGTTAGGATGACTTCATCTCTTCTTTTTAATCCTTCGCCCCATTCAGTTGTTGATCCTTTACCTTGAGTAATTTTTAATGCTTGATTGTAACTTATATGTTCGTGATTTTCAGGTTTTAATCCTTCAATATCTAAGGTTACCCCTAATAATTCCAATTCTCTTGCATCTAATTCTTGTACCTGTTTCATGGCATAATAAATAGAATTCCCAGATAACTCCTTTAAATCAGATATATCTGCAAATAATGCCTCTGCTTTGGTATGGGTGTATTCAGCCAAATGTCTTTTTGACCCTGATGGCTCATTTCTAAATGCTGGAGAAATTGTATAAACTTTTCCAAATGCTAAAGCCAATGGTTCTAATTCAAATGTAGCACATTGTGAGAGAAATACGTTCTCTCCATGAACTTTTGCTTCAACAGCATTATCTTTTCCGTATAAAGTCTTATCTGTTATTATGGGGGGTTCAACTAAAGTAAATCCGTCTTTTTGAAAATATTCATGTAGTGCCCTTACAAAATCTGTTTTTATTTTTAGAATGGAAGCTCTTTGTGGATTTGAAACATAAACTTCGGGAAAAGAAAAAATCTTGTCTCCATGAGAAGGTTCTGCACCATTAAAATCAAAAGGAGACTCAATATTTAAATTTGCTTCGGCTATTACTTCCAATTTTCCTACATTAATTTCTGGACTTCCTCGCAGATCATTTTCATAATTTCCATCTACTGAAATGTAAGATCCTTTATTTGCTTTAGAGAGTAATTCATATTCTGAAGGTTGTTTCGCTTTTTCTACTACTAATTGTACTTCTCCAGAATAATCGGTTAAATCTGCAAAAATTCTTTGTTTATGTTTTCGGATTCCTTTAATTCTCCCTAAACTTGAGACAGATTCTCCTTGTAGTTTTCCTTCCAAAGATTGTTTTATACTTTGCCATTTCATTTTTTTAAAAACACCTCTTCGTGTTTTTAATCTTCATCTGGGGTAAGAATCATTCCATCATAACTGAAAGAAATATTGTAATCAGAATAGTCCTCTTCTATTTTTTTAAAATCTTCTTCAGTAATATTCCATATTGGATCAATATGTAAAAAAACTGTTTTTTTAGGTTTTAGTTTTCTTATTATTCGTAAATTATCTCTAATAAAATCGGTTTCTGAATTTTCTATATGATAATTATGGAATAAATTCATATTTTCATGAAAAGAACCAAAATTCATTATCAACAAATCAATTTTTTCATTAATATTCTCAAGGATAAAATCTTTCGAATGATCCATAATAATAAGAATGTTTTTATTTTTAGATTTTATTAAATATGCTACTGAGAAATCATTATTCATTTCCAGAAACTTTATTTTTGTATCCTTTATAATTAATTCATTAGGTACTCTATTTATTTCTATAAATCCTCTATCTTTAAAATAACTTATCGCAGGAAATCTATCTTTGAAAGAATCTAATAATTTTTTATTTAAGTGTATAATTGGTTTTTTAATATTTATTGAATAATAGAGATATTCAAAGAGTCTATATCCTGCAGTATGATCAGGATGCCAATGAGAATATAAAACATTAGATATTTTAAAATTGGATTTAGTAAATTTTTCATAAATATTTTCAGGGGTGTCTATAAGTAGTTCCAATTCAGGGATATATATTGAAGGACCAAATCTTTTAGGTGATTCTTTACATATTTTACAATTACATGAGGGCAATGGTGTTGGTAAAAATCCTCCGCTTCCTAAGATAATAATTTTCATTTTTTCAAATCTCCAAACGCTTTCACATATTGAGGATTATAGGATTCTTTTCCAAATGCTATTCTAGCAAGACCTTGGGGAGCAGATTCCCACATTAATCCAATTGGAAGTATATATGTGCTATTGTGCCCGAAACTTCCTCTTGTGGGAATATGTGATACTCTAATATATTCTTCTAATTTATTATTACTTTGAAAATCTAAAAATAAAACAAGAGGTATCTGTCTTATATCTTCTGATATACTTGCTATATGAATTGATTTTTTTGAAGCATGAACTTTAGATTCCATATAAAATGTTTTTACATTCTCCGCGATAGCCTTTATTCTTTCTTTTCCCACTTGATATAAATCAACAGGAAATTCCATTAAATCATTCAATTGAAGATAACAACCACTACAATAAAATCTTTTCTGAAATGACTGTTCTAATTCTTTTGGGTAAATTACAATCCCAGCTGTAAGCCTACTAGACTCTTCTTGGTGATAATTCTTACTTAATGATTCAACATAAATCAAATTTCCATTATCAAATATAGATGGATTGATTCTGCTCAGTCCTATTAAGCTCCCATCAACTAAAACATTTTTAAATTTTTGTGAGTATTTTTTTATCTCTTCTTCATTATAAAATAACATATCGGGACTATTTGAGCATGTTTCTAAAAATAGGATAAATTCATTTGTATTATTAGATTCAATAATTCCTTCTAAATCTTCTTTAGATTTAAAACGTATTATATCAGTTAGCAAATTGTTCTCGTAACCTTTGATGAGTTCATCTGAAGCAAAATAAATATTTTCAGGAACAATTATCTTTCTTCCTTCCAAAAGAACAGATAATGTGCTTATAGCTAAATCTATTGATGACATACCTGAATTAGTTATTTTTGATTGCACTAAATTAAACAAATGGCTTGATTTAAAATCTCTAAACCAATCATAAACCATTTTTTGGGACATATAACTCAGTAATCCATAACCATATCTACGATAAGATTGGGGAATATTTGGAATGTTTAGAAATGGAGAATTTTGAATTAAATTATCTTCAAACGACCTATTGTTTGATGAAACTGCAACATTTATTTCTGACTGATGAGATTTAATTAAGTCTTTTACTTTTTCTCCCATTGGTAGATTCCTCCTCTTGGAATTTGGATATAGGGGTCAGAGGGATTTATTTTTTGGAATGCTTTTACAAAGAAACTTAAATATTTTCCATTTTCAGAAAATAAATCTACTTTTCGTTTCCATTCTCCTTGAAATTCTTCGTCAAACCGTTTTATATATTCCATCTTCCTAACATCATCAGGACAGATTATTTTATAATTGTTTTCATTTTCTAAAACAAGATTTTCAAGATTGAATAATGAACTCCATGAAGAATAGTCTCCGTCAGGAGATAATTGGGTATTGAAAGTTGCATTAAATTCTTCCACAAATTCTTTTGGAGGCATAGTATGGAAATAATACAAACTGGTTAATAAAAAACCGTTCGGTTGCAAAACTCTTGTGGCTTCAATTACATGATTTCTCCTATCTTCTTTATTTACCCAAGGTAAATGCCCTCCAATAATTACATGAGAAAAATAATCATCTTTAAAGGGTAATTGTCCTGCATTTGCTTCTTGAAAGTTCAGCAGGTTGTTGCCCTGGGAATTTTTCTTAGCTTTTTCAATTGCCGAAGCAGATAAATCTATTCCTGTAATTTGTGCACCGCTATATCTATTTATTTGGTTTGCAATAAAACCAGTAGTACAACCAACTTCTAAAACTCTTGAATTCCCATCGATAAAACCTTCCCTAACCCATTCTTTTATGGTGTCATAACTTCCTGGCGGAGTATTTACTTGACCACTTCTTGCTACAAAATCAGGATATATTTCTTTTGTCATTTTTCTTAAGGTTTTAATCTATTCGGCCCCCTATAAACAAATGTAACTTCTCTAACATTGTTTAATTCAGTAAGATTCATCAACATTCTTGTTAATCCAAATCCATAACCTCCGT
>CAZFSZ010000070.1:0-4761 GCA_964521755.1 uncultured Methanosarcinales archaeon
GTTATTTTCTTGCTCATTTTTTAGTCTTTAACTTTGAAGCTTGCTTGATAAGCTTGAAAATCTCTGGTTTTTCATTATGAGTAATGCCATATAAGAGCAATGCCATAATATGAACACAGAGAAAAAATCCTACGGAAACTATCGGAATAAAGTTTTCAAGAAACAATAAGATTTTTCATACAGAAACTTGCATCAAAGTTTACAGGATATTAAAATTTCAATGTCTTGGGACTAGAATTGGACTGTTGTTTAGGATGAATAATGTCAAAAAAACTTACCAGACCATTTATATATGATAGTAACTTAAAGTACAGCAGTGTAGCGATTGTTACATTTTTGGATAACTTTATTCTGAGTTGAGATTGGACAAGAATATGCTGAAAGGTGTTGATATATCGACCTCAAACATAGCAAATTTTATATTCTGTTATCGATTAATAGAGAAAATATGGCCCTCAAATTATATATATTGACACTAATACAATAATCTACGCTATTGAAGGCAGGAGAAATAAATTTGGTAGGAATATAGGAAATCCTGCTGCTGATCTGTTTATCCAGACAATGTCCTGCAAATATCATTTGATTATCTCTACATGGACTCTAGAAGAATTAAGCGGACTTGGAAAGATAGAGCAAGCAAAGATGTTTTTTAGTATGGTAAAGAAAAAAATAATAAATGTTTTTTATAATTCGGAAGAGAAAAAACAAGGTGAGCAGAAATCAGATGAGCACAAAGGAGATGCTTTACATATAATCATTGTTTTTTATATATTTTATGTCTTATTCAATTGATAATATCTAATATATCTTTTCCATATTTTGATATCTTTGCTGGTCCTAATCCATGCACAGCTTTTAGTTCTGCAGAAGTAGAAGGCATTTTTTGTGTTATATCCATTATTGTTTTATCATGCATAACCATATATGCTGGTATCCCTAGTTCCTGACTTATGTTGTATCTCCAATCCTTAAGCTCTGCTATCAGATTAGAATCTGTTTTTTTTGTTTTTGACTTTGAAGGTGATTTTAAACTTACTTTTTGTTTATCAATCATATCTTTTATTTTATCTGTGATGAAGTAAGAAAGTCCTCCAGAATAGCTTAGATAAAGAGTTTTCTTTGCTCTGCTCATGGCTACATACAATAATCTTCTTTCTTCCTCTTCTTTATCATATTCATCTACTTTAATCATATCTATAACAGGGTGTTCGCTTGCTCTACATGGAAATTTGGTGTTTGTGCATCCTATCACAAAAACCATTTCTGCTTCCATGCCTTTTATAGAATGTATTGTAGCAAGAGTTATTTGGCCTTGTTTTGCAATCACACTTTTTTTCATCTCATCGCTTTTTACTATATGATCAATTTTTCTTTGTTTCATTGATTGTGAAATTTCATTTAGCTGTTTGTTTGTTCTGGCTAAAACAAATATTTCATTTCTGGGAATATTTGATGCTAAAATTCTCTGAATTACGAATTCAAACTCAGAATTTTCTTTTTTGAATTTCAGAAGTTTTATGTCTTTTTCTCCTTCTAATGCTGGTTCTAGATCAGGCAGATCCATATCTTCTATTAAAGTATTGATTAAAGACACAAGATATTTTGTTGATCTATAGTTTTTAGTCAATGCTATGATCTCACAATTTGGATATTTTTCTTCGAAATTTAAGACGTATTTTATATCTGAGCCTCTCCAACCATAGATTGACTGTCTTGGGTCTCCTACGCAAAATATATTTTGAGAAGAAAGTATATCAATGAGTTTAATTTGAGTAGAGTTAATATCTTGGTACTCGTCTATTAGGATATGGTCAAAATCTGGAATTAATTCTTTATTGTCTTTAAACAAAGTAATTGCATCTATCAATTGGTCTGCAAAATCTCTTAATCCATTTTTATTCATATAAGAATCAATGAATTTGTATATACTGAAGACCAATGCTGCGCTTTGTTCATGTTCTGAATCAATGTTTTCTAAGGATTGATTGTCTATGTTTTTATTTTTAAATTTAAGATAATCTCTTATAAAGAAGCAGTCATTCATAAATATATTAGCTAACTGCTCTTTTGTTTTATTTTTTTTCTGAGAAAAGCTGAAATAAATATCTATTGCCCTGTTCATATTAATATTCTGACTTTTGAGGGCTTTGTTCATGATTAGATGTTTGTCTCTATAGTTTATCACTCTTACAGAAGTATTGTATATTTTATTGTTGTACTTTCTTAATATTTTTTCACAGAAAGAATTGAATGTTTCTATATTCACATTGTCCATATAATGGTCTTTTCTGAGCCTTGAGATCATCTCCTGTCTTGCTTTTCTGGTAAAAGTGATGGCGAGAATCTTTTCAGGATTGACTGAGCGGTATTTTACTAAAAATTCTATTCTTTTGGTTAGTGCAGTTGTTTTTCCAGAGCCTGCTCCAGCAATACACAGGATGTGTTTTTTATTTGAAGCGATCGCCTTTTTTTGATTATTGTTGAATTGGCCTAGAAAATCTTTAAATGCATTAAAAAGTTGTTTGTCTTTTTCTGTGATTTCTGTTTTTATCTTTTTGAAATTGAAAGATAATCTCTTTTTGTATAATTCTGGATATTCGATCTCTTCTCTGCCTTTTTGGGTTAATTCAAAAACTTTCCAAAATTTATTTTTTGAAAGAGATGTTAGCTGAATAAGATTATTCATCAATAAATTATCTATCATTGAGTATAGTTCTTTTTTAGAATAAGCCATGCTTCCAAAATATTCTTTTTTATGAAGATTATTTTTCTTAACCGATTCATTTTCTTCATTTCCTTTAAGGAAATCTGCTAAAAGTTTTTTTCCAACACTAAAAGGTATTTTTTTCAATGCTTTTAAGACATTTAGATAGTCTAAATTTTTATTCATAATATTAAAATTAGATATTCTATTTAAGAATTTTTTTGTTTTAAACCAGCCCTTTTTTGTATGCTTTTCTTAGAATGTCTGATTTGGTGATTACACCGATAATCTTTCCTTTTTCCATTACTGCAACAATGGGGTATACCTTTAGTAGGTCTGAAATTATAGTTATAGATGCATTTTTTGAGATTGTAGGAGGTGCTTCTTCCATTATATCTTTTGCTTTGATTCCTTTTTCTCCTTTGGTGAAAGAATCAAGAACATCTTTTTCAGAGACAAACCCAACAAGTTTTTCTCTGTCCTGTACAATAACCTGGGATATATTATGTTTTCTCATCTGTCTGATTATGTTTTTAATCTTTTCTTCAGGCTTTACAGAAATTACTTTTTTTACCATTATTTCCTCTGCTTTTATCTCCTGCTTTTGAGTAAGTTCATCTAAGGTGCTGAAGATTTTCTTTGCATTGGAATATGTTGGATCCAAATTTCCCGCCTCTATTTTTGCTATCAAGGACTGGGAAACCTTTGATTTTTTAGCCAGTTCAGTCTGGGTAAGGTTAAGTTTTTTTCTAATTTTTTTTATGTCTTTTATCTCCATTACTAAAGGAATAAAATAAAGTAGTTTATATTAGTTTCGGAATACAAAGTATTTTGAAAGTTTGTGGTTTCTAAGAAAACAGATAAGTTTTGGAATATTAATCAAATAAAGAACCCTCATCAATATCTTCTGAACCAATCTTTTCAGCTTCTATTAATTTAATATCCAAATCATCTACTCTTGCAGCTTCTTCATAAGCAGTATTTGTGAAAGAATAAGCAATTATTATTCCTTTTTTCTTTTTGTCTCTTCTTATTGCTGTTTCAAAATTATCAACAACATTTCTTCCAACTCCTGAGCTTTGCTTTACAGAGATTGGAACTCTTCCTGATGTATATCCATCAATACCCATGTCACTTCTTTTTTTAGCTTTAGATTTTCCATTAACCTTAAGGCATGCCCATTCCTGGAATTCTTCTGGAGAATATGATTTTAACTCATCCATTAAAAAAGGTCCTCCTTTGATTATAACATCAACTTCAAGCTCCTGCATCCTTTCTCTTTCAACACTGCAGGCTTTAGGAGAATTATCAATACCTATCCATTCTCTATCAAGTTTATGGGCTGCTTCTATTGTTGTTCCGCAGCCGCAGTACGGGTCTAAGACAATGTCTCTCTGGTTAGAGCTTGCTTTTATTATTCTTTCCAGCAGTTTAACTGGTTTTTGGGTGGGATATCCTCGTCTTTCAGGATCTCTTTGCTGCAGATGACTGATATCAACCCATACATCAGTTGGAGGAATAAGATCATCATCATAATATCTGTATTCCTTTCCCCCTGATTTTACACTTCTGTAAATCCTGCCGTCTTCATCAATATTTTTTTTGAGGTGGTTCCATTTTTCCATTTCCTGTCCGCAATATTCACAAAGTTTTCTTAGTATTCCAATTTCATCTGGATTGTAGGTAAATTCTTTTGATTTTGTGTAAAGAAAAATAGTGTCGTGTTTTCTAGAGAATGTCTTCTTTGACCTTCCTCCGCTTTTATAATGCCAGATAATCTCATTCTTAAATCCAGGATTATTGTCAATATTATTAAAAGGACCTCCAAATATCTCATCCAGTGCAACCTTAAGATAGTGGGATGCTCTATAATCACAGTGGACATACATACTTCCTGTTTCGTTCAGAACCCTATGGCATTGCCCCAATCTTTCTTTCATAACTCCAATAAAATAATGTATGCCGCCTTTCCATCTGTCATCAAAAGACATTATATCTTCTTCATCACCCCATACAACTTCATGCTTTTTATTAGTAAAAAAAGGGGGATCAAG
>CAZFSZ010000071.1:0-4715 GCA_964521755.1 uncultured Methanosarcinales archaeon
GCTTAAACCCCTGAATTTAAATACTACAGCCGAAAGACTTATATATAGGGAATATTTATTAAAAAACATCAATTTGGAGGTGGACAACAATGTTAGTAGTAAAAGCAAAGATAAAAACAGCTGTTCCTGGCTATAATGTATCAGGGGATCTTGCAGAAGCGCTTAATGCAAAAGTTGAAGAATTAATCAAAAAGGCCGCAGAAAGAGCAGAAGCAAACGGCAGAAAGACTATAATGGCTAAAGATCTTTAAAATTAAATTTTATTTCTTTTTTATTTTTTTATACCTAACATTTATATACATAATTCTAATTACTATCTATATGGGGGCAAACAAGATACAGTTCTATCCTTTGGATATAACATATAAGATAAAGAACAACAAACCTTTGATATATCTATTTGGAAAAACAGCTGATGACAAGCAGATATGCGTCATTGATGAAAGTTTCAGGCCTTATTTTTATGTTCTGCTTAAAGATGAAGACAAGATAGATTCTTTCTGCAGCAAGGTGAAGAAGATAAAAGTAGAACATAAGAACAGAAAAGCAGCTGTTACTGATACAGAGACAGCAGATAAAAAATACCTCGGAAAGAGAAGAAAAGCAGTAAAGGTTTTTGTAAAGATACCTGCAGATGTTCCTGTTATCAGGGAAGTGATAAAGGAATGGGATATGATTGAAAGCCTTAATGAATATGATGTTAAGTATACCAGAAGATATCTGATAGACAAAGGGATAACGCCGCTTACATTAGTAGAAGCAGAGGGAAAGATAATCAAGCTGAAAAGCAGGGTTCCATGCTTCAAGGCAGATAAGCTAGAGCATTACAGCTCTGAAAGCATAAAAAATCCAAAGGTGTTTGCATTTGACATTGAAACATATAATCCTGCAGGAAAAAGATATGTTCCTGAAGAGCATCCGATTATTATGCTGGCAATCTATGGAGAAGATTACAAAAAGGTCCTGACCTGGAAGAAATTCAAGACTGACAAAAGATATATAGAGTTTGTTGACGGAGAAGTGGACCTGATAAACAGATTTAAGGATATTATAGAGAAGAAAAAACCAGATATTTTAACAGGTTATTATTCAGACGGTTTTGATCTGCCTTATATAATAACAAGAGCAAGACATTATGGTATTGATTTAGATATGGGATTAGATTACAGCAGACTGAACCTTAAGAAAGGAAACAGGAAATCTATAAAGATCACAGGGCTGGTTCATCTTGATGTTTTTAAGTTTATATCAAAGATAATGGGAAGAGGGCTGGATACAGACAGCTACAGTTTAGATAATGTTTCTGCAGAGATTCTTGGAGAAAACAAGATAGATGTTGAGATAGACGGGCTTGCAAAGGCGTGGGATGACGGAACAGAGAAGAGCCTTGAGAACTTTTGCAAGTACAATCTCAAAGATGCTGTTTTGACTTACAAGCTTTGTTTAAAGATATTTCCAAATATAACGGAGATGGTCAAGATTGTCGGGTTGACTGTATATGATGTGAGCAGGATGGCTTTTTCACAGCTGGTAGAATGGTATATCATGAAGCAGGCAAAAGATTTTGATGAGATCGCCCCAAACAAGCCGCATTATGATGAGATTAGTGAAAGAAGAAACAAAAGATACAAGGGAGCATTTGTTTTTGAGCCAAAACCAGGGTTATATAAGGACATCGCAGTCTTTGATTTTAGAAGTCTGTATCCAACTATAATAAGCTCGCATAATATTGGCCCTTCTACACTGCAGTGTGAATGCTGCAAAGAAAAAGCAGAGCATGCACCTACAGAAGAAAGCAAATATTGGTTCTGCAAAAACAAGAAAGGTTTTTTGCCTTCTATTGTTGAGGGGCTTATCACAAGAAGGATGAGGATAAAGGAGATGCTAAAAAAAAAAGAAAAGGATGGTATGTTAAATGCAAGAAGCGAAAGCCTGAAAATTTTGGCAAATTCTTTTTACGGGTATTTGGGCTTTTTTGGAGCAAGATGGTATTGTTTTGAATGTGCAGAATCTGTGACTGCATACGGCAGGCATTATATCCACAAGGTGATAGATGCTGCAAAGGAAAAAGATTTTGAGGTTCTTTATTCTGATACAGACAGCATATTTTTGCTGATGGGAGAGCAGAAAAAAGAGGATGCATTAAAGCTGGTTGAGAAGATAAACAGCAAACTTCCCGGAATAATGGAGCTGGAATATGAAGGATTTTATCCTTCAGGGATATTTGTTTCAGCCAAAGCAGGAAAATACGGGGCAAAAAAGAAGTATGCTCTGCTTGATGACAAAGGGGCTTTGAAAATAACAGGCTTTGAGATGGTAAGGAGAAACTGGAGCTTTATCGCAAAAGAAGTCCAGGAAAAAGTGCTGGATATTGTACTGAAGGAAAGAGATCTACCCAAGGCAGTAAAGTATGTCAAAAGGATTATTGAGGATCTTAAAAACAAGAACATACCAAATGAGAAACTGGAGATATATACGCAGCTGAAAAAAGAGATTGAAGATTATGAATCAATAGGGCCTCATGTTGCAGTTGCGCAGAGGATGAAAAACAAAGGGATAGATGTTGGTCCAGGCAGCATGATCAAGTATATAATTACTGAGGGCTCTGGAAAGATAAGAGACAAAGCAAAGATGAAAGAAGAGGTAAAAGAAGGAGAATATGATGCAGATTATTACATCTTTCATCAGGTTGTTCCATCTGTAGAAAGAATATTTGATGTTCTTGGCTATAAAAAAGAAGAGCTAGTTGCAGGAGACCAAAGCAAACTGGGAGAATATTTTTAATGGATGTTTTCAAGAGCAGAAGCAACGTTCTTATAAGTCTTTATCAGATTTTCCTTATATCCTTTGGGTATTTTTTTGATCTGTTTTTTGGCTTTTATCAAAAACCTGTTTTTTTCAAGGATAAATCTCTGGACAAACTCTTCCTTTATCTCTTTTTTTGAACTCCATCTTTCCCTGAAATTATCCAGATTTTTTAGAAGATATTCCTGAAGGTGATGTGCTTTAAGCGATTCTTTTGTTATATTTATGAAATGATGACCGTAAACTGCCAAACGCACAGCTTCAGGAAAGACCCTCATGTGATTTTTAATGGCATAGCCCATGAAATTAAGATAATTTCTGCCGTATGAAGAGAATGTCTGCTTTAGAAGTGATCTTGTAAGGGCTTTTATTTCAGTGTATCCAACTTTTCTTACAAAGTTCTTGTTGTCTCCAAGATGGTCAAGCAGGTTTTTGCATCTTTGAAAATAATTCTTTCCATTTTTGTCATATAATCTTGCAAGCAACTTTTTGTACCTTTTTATTGTCTTTTCTTCATCTACTCCCTGGAGCTGTCTAAAGTTAAATCCAAAATTATGGGTGTTGTTTCCTCCAATCCCCTCCAGTAATCTGCCTTCTTCATCCAAATTATAATGAAGCTGAGAGCCCTTCATAGCAGCCAACAATCCGACCATTGCTGTTGGAATTCCTGCTTCCTGGCAGAAATCATATATTCTGCCGCAGATATCTTCAGGCTCGTTGTCATTCCCTACAATAAATCCTGCTGAAACCTCAATTCCATATTTTTGTATATTTCTTACTGCTTCAATCGGCTCCATCTTAAGATTGTGGTGCTTGTTCATGGATTTTAAGACTTCTTTGTCAGGGGATTCAACACCTACAAAGACCATGTTGAATCCTGCATCTCTCATAAGCTTCATAAGTTCCTCATCCCATGCAAGATTTATGCTTGCTTCAGTAAATAATCCAAAAGGATAGTTATGTTTTTTTTGAAATTTCTTTATTTCGGGAAGTACATCTTTTACTTTTGTGATGTTGCCTATGAAGTTGTCATCAACAACAAATACGCCGCCTGAATATCCAAGGCCATATATCATCTCAAGTTCTTTTACAAGCTTATCAGATGATTTTAATCTTGAGCTGTTTCCGAACAATGCAGGCTCGCTGCAGAAATCACAGTTAAAAGGGCAGCCTCTTGACATCTGTACAGCCATCGAGCCGTATTTTTCTATGTCGAGAAGATCATATCTGGGAACAGGAGTTTTTTTCATCTCAGGCTTTGATTGAGCCAGTTTCATATCAATATCTTCTCCAAAAAATTCAAGAAGATGTTCTATCTCTTTTTCGTCTATCTTTTTTGCCTTTGGATTTTTTCTTATTATAGGGTTTGCGTAGGCTTTTTTTGCATTTCCTTTTTCAATATCTTCTATAAATGAGTTTAGAACACCTGATTCTGCTTCACCTATTATGTAATGATCTATTTCTCCTTTGATTTTATCATAATGCTGGGTCGGAAAAGGACCTCCTGCTACAATCCTTTTTCCGAGGTTGTTTGCTTTTTGTATCACATTTTCAAGAGAGTCCTTCTGTATTATCATAGATGAAGTAAACAATGTGTCAGCCCACTGAAGATGGCTGTTTTTCAGCTCCTGGATATTCATGTCAACAAGTTTAAGATTGTATTTTTCAGGCAGCATAGCTGCAATTGTTATGAGGCCCAAAGGAGGCATAGAAGCTTTTTTACCTATAAAAGAAAGAGAATCTTCAAATCCCCAGTAAGTCTTTGGAATCTTGGGATATACCAGTAAAATATTCTTCATTTTAAACTTTGTTTTGTATGTTTATTCTATTATTTAAAAGCTTTATTGATTTTTAAAGTATACTATCCTGAGTTAGGTATACACTTTTTGTAAGCATGTAGTAAATAACAT
>CAZFSZ010000072.1:0-4196 GCA_964521755.1 uncultured Methanosarcinales archaeon
ATCAAAGCCGAAGGCTCATAAAGTAAACACATCAAGGGGGAGTTCCGTTCAATATAAGCGAACAAAGTGAGCCATCAAGAACAAGAAGAGAAAATTAACTTTAGCTAATAATTCGTTTATATATATTATTTATTTAGTTTACCTATAATTAAATAATGGTTATAATCATCATCTTTTATATCAACTTCAAAATTTGAGAACATTTCTTTAATTTCAGAGATATCAAAGTAATGATGAACAACTCCTTGCTCATGTCCTTTAGTTGGAATAAAAGTATTTTTTTCAATTTCCAAGGGTTCTTTATAGGAAATATCTTTAATTTTTGGAACTGTAATAAAAATTTTACCTTCTGGTTTTAATACTCTTTTAATTTCTTTAATTAATTTCTCAACTTCATATAATCTATTGTGATGCATAGCTTGAGTTGAAATAATACAATCAAAAGTATTGTCTTGAAAAGGCAATCCTTGATAGAAGTCCTTAAAAACTAAATCCGCATTTAGTTTTTTTTCATTTAGAAATTTTTTTGTTATAGCTATTCCTTTTTGGGCTGAATCAGTTCCAGTAACCTCAAATCCCTTGTCTGCAAGATAGATAGTATGTCTTCCACTGCCACAACCCAAGTCAAGTATTTTTATTCCTTTTTTTAATGATTTAATAAATAATGGTAAATAGTTATGGATTTCTTTGAAGAAGGTTCCTTTCTTTGAAAAAATTTCATCCCAATCTTCCTTGTTATTTTTAGTTAAATTCAAGTTATAATTATCTTTTAATTCGATTACAATAGATTTTATTTCTTCTATTAAACCTAAAATTCTATCTTCGAATCTTTTTAATTTATCTTTTTTTATTCTGAGTAAACTTCCCAACACTCTTAACTTTGTAAGCGAAGTTAAAATTAAAAATATTTTTTTATCAAAATTTATTTCTCTTTTATATTTGTCAATTAGTTCTCTTTTTTGAGACTTGTCTAATTTTGAATTTTCAATGAAAAAAATAAGGTCTTCAACTAAGGGTGCGACACGTGAATTTTCAAAATCAATTAAATTTATTTTTTTATTAACAAGTATATTTCTATCAACAAAATCTCCGTGTATAAGATTAGTCGATTTTTCATAAATATATCTGTAACATTGATAAAAATTATCCACAATAGAAATTAATAATTTTCTATCCAATTTTTCAGGAAGATATTTATTTACTCTTTCTCGTACTTCTTGAAGTTTTTTATCGTAAGGACCCAAAACTTCTATTTCTGTTGGTTTTTCTATCCCATTATCTAAAGAATGAAGTTTAATCATCAATTCAACAGCTTTTTTATATAACTCAAAATCTTCTGTACTCTTAAGAGAATGTCCTTCAAAAAAGTTCATTAAAATCCATGGAGTTTCAGCTTCATTCGATTCCAATAATGGTTCAACTTCATCTAAGTGAGAAGAGAAATATTCTATTGCTTTTCTTTCTCTGATAAATGATTTGATATTTTCTTTATCTTCTCGCGCTATGTAAATTTTTAAGATAAATTTTTTATCATTTACATTAATTAAAAATAGACTATTTTTTGAAGGGATTCTTAATTCCTTAAAACTTACTTCTTTACAATCAAAAAATTGTTTTATTTCTTGTTTAATTTTTTCTATCATTTTGAATATATATAGTTCTTCACTCTTTTAAGATTTTGTTCTGCTATTAATTCATTATACCTAAATAAATCTTTTAATTTGCCTGAACCCGAATGTGAATACTTTGCACTTATACTCAATGTTTTTGTTGGATTAGTTTCTGATAATGTGTTATTAATCAATCCAGTTAACCCACTTTCCGGATTATGTTCTTCCAATACAACAATTTTCCCAACATCGTTTGATAATTTTATTAGGTTCTCTTTATCAAATGGTTTCATTGAATGACAGGAATAAACTCCTGTAGATATCCCTTCTTTTTCTAGATATTTGGATAAATCCATTGTGTGAGGCAACATTATTCCTGTTGTTATTAATGAAACATCATTTCCGGGTTTTATTTCAGAAAATTTTCCAATTTTTACAGCATAATCGGGTATTTCTCTTCTATCAAAACTTCTGGACAATCTAAGATATGTTGGACCCATATCTAAAATTCCTTTCATTATTTCTTTTACTTCGTAAGCATTGCTTGGGACAACTACATTAAAATTTGGCAAACTTGTCATCATTCCAATATCATTTAGTATTTGATGAGATGATCCATCTTCTCCGTTTAATCCTGCATACATTCCTACAACTTTTACATTTAGATTAGGCAATGCAACAGATTGGTATAATTGATCATAATTTCTCCTAACTACAAAAGGAGCTATACTATGAATAAAAGGAATTTTTCCACAATAAGCAAGTCCTCCTGCAACACTAGTCATATTTTGTTCAGCAATTCCACAATTTATTGCTCTATTTGGAAATTCATCTTTAAATTGATGAGTTCTACTTGATCTAGATAAGTCAGCATCTAATGTTATAATTCTTTCATCTTCTTTTCCCATTTGAATTAATGATTCAATATACTGGTGATTCATACTCTTGCTCATTTTAATCCTTCCAAACATTTTACTAAAGATTCATTTTTCTTAAAATCTATATAATTGCTTAAATTATTTATAAATCTATCTAAGTCTTCTGGTTTATGAAAATCGCTCCCGCAAGTTGTAAGCAAATTGTTTTCTTGGATATTTCTTTTAAGAAGGGAAATTTGATCGTTAGAGTGTCTTGGTGAATAAACTTCAATACCTGTCAATCCTTTGCTAAATAAATATTTTAATGATTCTAAATGATTTTTTTGTTGAGTATTGCAATATTCTTCTAATGAATGGTATTTGCTGAATGGATGTGCTAAGATTAAATTTTGAAAACCTGCTTGATGGGCATCTCTAATTGAAGGTAAATCTCTTGTTAAACTTGATCTTATTGGCGCAACAAATTTTTTATAAGCAATATCATAAGAGATATTGTTACTTTTCATAATCGCATTAGCAATTTGATATGAATAAGGTATTTTTCCAAGCATCAAATCTTTATCATCAACTTCGTTCAATCCATCTAATTTAAGTTTTTCATTTATTCGCCTTATTCTATTTATTGTCCCCTTCATCTTTTTTTCTTTAATTAATCTTAGGAATTTTCTTTTATCTTCATCTATTTCAAACCCATAAGATAAAATATGGAATTCATATCCGTTTTCTTCTAAGGTTAATTCAACTCCTGATATAACCTTTATACTTTCTGGCAATTTTAGATTTTTGATTCCCTCATATGCTTTTATTGAATCATGATCTGTAAAAGAAATTACTTTAAAACCTTTGGAATCATATAATTGCACTAATTCTTTTGGACTCATCTTTCCATCAGAGTTATTAGTATGAATATGCAAATCAATCATTTTTAATTTCTCCATTATAGTTACTTAGAATTTTATCTTCAATTTTTCCATGAACTGAATGTGAACTAACTTTATTTTCATATTCTGTTACTCCTTTTCCTTTAATTGTTTGAGCAATTAATATTTTTGGCGAGTTTGAATAATCGCGTTTCATCTTATCAAACACATTATTTAGTTCAATATGGTCATGTCCATTACAAGAATAAACAGTCCAACCAAAAGATGACCATTTATCTGATAAATCCCCCATAGGAAGAATATTTTCACAAAGCCCATCATGTTGTAAACCGTTATAATCTATAATTCCTACTAAATTATTTAATTTTTTAGCAGATGCAAATATGGCTGCTTCCCATACTTGACCTTCATTTAATTCGCCATCCCCCATTAAAACATATGTTGAGTGATTTAATTCATCAATTTTTGCACTTAAAGCCATCCCGCATCCAATAGACAAACCTTGTCCTAATGAGCCAGAGCTTGCATCCACTCCAGGAGTGCTAATTTCTGGATGTCCTTGAAGCATTGAACCAAATTTCCTATAAGTTTTTAACCGATTCTTATGAAAAAATCCTTTTCTTGATAAAATCGAGTATAGGGCCATATCTCCATGACCTTTAGATAACACAAATCTATCACGAGATGGTATGTGGGGGTTTTGGGGATCTACATTTATGTGATTGAAATAAAGATTAGCTAATATATCTACAATAGATAAAGCACTTCCAGGATGGAACGCTTTGATAAACTCTTAATAAAATCCCTCATTTAGTATAAATCCAATA
>CAZFSZ010000073.1:0-3921 GCA_964521755.1 uncultured Methanosarcinales archaeon
TCTGCATTTTGCAATCATCCTCAATTAAAGGCAAAAGCCTGTATTTTTCCATCTTAACCACTGACCAATTCTATTGTGGTGCTGGAAGATGCCAACACCTCTTCTCCTGCAGTTAACTCAATATCAATCGAGTATGGCCCAGGATAAACTCCTCCGCATCCCGAAGTACAATGGGGTGTTTTTACAAAAAAGATAATTTCCTTCTCGCCGCTATTGATATCAACAACTTTCGATTTATCAATATAATCGTAATTATAGGGTTTAATCCCTGTTAATCTAGCATTGATATCCTGTATTTGTATATGACTTTTTACAACTGCTGTTACTTTTATCTCTTCATAAGACCCATAAATCTTTTTGTCTGTTTCAAAACTTAATATGTTGACATCAGAAATACTTTGGCTATTGGAATCTTCAGACTCGGTTTTTCCGGTATTATTCATGTTCTGTTGTTGCATACACCCTGCAATTATAAATGAGATAAATATGAAAGCCAGCATTTGCATAATTTTTATCTTATTTCTTATTATCATATATGCCTCTCATCTGATATAAAACTGCCTGCTCTATAAGAGCTTCTAACTAAATGTCCTGCAACAACATGTTTTACGCCAATTTGCTTTGCTTTTTCCTCAATATCTTTGAATTCTTCAGGAGTATAATATTTTTTTACCTCAAAGTGATCTTTGCTGGGCTGTAAATATTGACCTATTGTAATGATATCACAACCTGCGTTTTTCAAATCCTTAATTGTTTGAACTATCTCCTCTTTACTTTCTCCAAAACCAAGCATGAATCCTGATTTTGTTTTTATTTTTGGGTTTAATTTTTTTACCTTCTTTAATAATTTAAGAGATAATTCATAATTACCTTTAAGCCTTAATTTTGGGAATAAATCTTTGACCACTTCAATATTATGATTTAATACTTTTGGTTGGGAATCAGTTATTTTCTTTAGTGCATTCCAATTTCCTTTAAGATCAGAAATTAATACCTCAATTTTACAATTAGGTTTTATTTCTCTGATCTCGTTAATAGTTTTCACAAATTGCTCTGCTCCGCCATCATCTAAATCATCTCTCGTGACACAAGTTATGACTGCGTATTTCAAGTTCAGTTTCTTGATTGTTTTTGCTATCCTTGCTGGCTCATCAGCATCAACTTTTACAGGCATGCCGCTTTTGATATTGCAGTAAAGGCAATTTCTTGTGCATGTATCGCCTAGTATCATGAATGTAGCAGTCCTTTTTGAAAAGCATTCATATCTGTTGGGACAATTTGCCTCAACACACACAGTTGTCAAATTGTTATGTTCAATAAGTTCTTTAGTTTTCACATATTCGTTTCTTTCAAATTCAGGAATCTGAATCTTTTTTAGCACAGGCATTTTTAAGAAAATACCTTCTCTTTTTCTATTAATTCTACAAAGCCGTTATAATCAATAAGCTTGACTCCTGTATTATTCTGGATTCCTCTAAGCTCTAAGTCTTCTTTTAATGCTAATACTTCAGTATCTTTCTCCTTAAAAGCCTGAATGCCTGAATCTCCTTTATTTAATATAAGCACACCATCCTGTATAAGCAGCACCTTATCTTCAGGATTCAAATACTTAATCATACCGGGTTCTCCTTTCAGTAAAGATTCTTTTATTATGAATAAAACCATTTTTTCACCTCAAAAATTAATAATTGTTTCAGCTTCATTAATGAAGCTTCTTATCTGTTGTTGGGTTGCATGTTTTACTTCAATTAAACTATCTTTTTTGATATTCCTATCAGATAGGGACTCAGTATTGGCAAATATTTTTAGCCCAAATTCCTCAGCATTGCTAAATCCTTCTTTCAAACTAGTCATTTCAGCAATTTCTGGATGCTGATCTTTTTTAAGGCAGAATACACCATCATCTGCAAAAACAAGTTTTGTCTCTAAATCCATTCCTGCAAAAGCAATGCCTGCCCTTAATGCTTCTGCTGCAAACACGCTTCCAAAAGGACCCTTATTAACTATTAATAATACTTTTTTCATTTTGACACCTCATAAGCTTATGAACTTGTCGCAATCCTTTATCATATCTGCAAGCCCTGGAAGGCCTTCAAGCTCTCCTTTTTCTATAAGCTGGTCTCTTTTTATCCCTCTGTATTGGACGCAGACTCCGCAAATCTTTACTTCAGCTCCTAAGCCTATCAATTCATCTAGCTTTTTGGAAAGATTTCTTTCACTGCCAGAGGTTATATCTTTATTTGCTGCTATTACACTATCTACATAAAGAAATATTTTCACCTTATGTTTTTTGCTTATTGCAGCTTTTGTTAAATGGTATGCTGTGTCTATATCCTGATATGTATAGGGCGGCCTTATCAACATCAATCCAAGTTTCATTCTTTTTCACCTCTCATAAACATAAAATATGCAGCAGTCCATGCTCCTAATATTATGAATGTTCCTGCAATAATGCTGCTTATTGCAAGCTGTGGAACACCACTTAATATGTGGCCTATGTTGCATCCGCCAGCAATTATTGCGCCTAATCCAAGAAGTATCCCTCCGATAAATGCCTGGACCCCCATTTTTATTGGAGGAATTCTTATTTTGAATTCATTAGCAATTAAAGCAGCAATAAACGCTCCGATAATCAACCCAATAACCTCAAAAGATTCCCAAGTTAGGAAGTTCTGGCCAGTAATTATAGACTTCACAATTGTCTCAAAACCCGTTGTGATGCCTAAAGCATAATTTCTTCCTGAAAGGGGGGAAAATATAAATGCTAAAATCCCTATAATCCCTATTGTTATTCCTGTGACTTTCCAGTTCCATCCTGATTTGAATATTCTGTTAAATATAGATTTTTCAGTATCTGATGAAGAATCTTCCTTTTGCCTAAATAAAAAATATATTCCAATAATTGAAAGGGCTATGACAAATAACCATGCAGGAATTCCTGTAACTGAAGATAATGTTATTTTTCCTAAATCTTGCTGCTGTATTGTTTTGGTGATACCTGACAAAAATCCGTCTTTTGCAAAATAAGCTGTAGATGCAAATGCCAGCAGAGCAAGCATTGAGGCAACCATTCCTTCACCTACTCGGTAAGCTGTTCCGCTAGCGCACCCTCCTGCAATAACCATTCCTATTCCAAAAATAAATCCCCCTATGATTGCACCCAAGATAAAAAATGATTTAGGAGCAAGAGTTATAATTCCTAAGTGTGAAAGGATATGAAATCCTATCAGTTCAACAATCAATGCCAAAAAAACTGCTTTCAGCAAAGTAAAATCTTTAAACACTAAGGGATCACGAAATGCAGAGTTCATACAGAACCTGCCTTTTTGCAAAGCAAACCCAAATAACAATCCAATTACTAATCCTGATATAATCCCAAAGAGTTCTATCATTTACTTTACCTTTATCAACATCCTATGTTCAGGTCCTTTTATTTTTTCAACACTTAGAACCTTATGCCCTTCTTTTTCTGCATTTCTTGGAATCCTTTCCAATGAAAGAGGATAATCTGTTAAAACTTCAAGAATCTCTCCGGATTTCATTTCTTTTAATTTTTTCCTTGTTTTAATATCTGGATAAGGACATATTTCTCCTCTTACATCAATTGTAGCGTCTGGTTTTTCAGTCATTTTGCATCACCTCAGTTTAGCTTGTCTCCTGGGTTCATACATCCGTTTTCCAGGCAGTCTTTTATCTTGTTTTCCATCTCTTCGCCCATGTAGTCTGCATAACCTACCCAATGTTCTTCACCTATGAATGTTGTAGGAACTCCTTGCGCTCTAGTTTCATAAGCTTGTGCAACCTCCTGGAAAAGCTTTGCATTTTCTGGATTCTTCCATGTCTCAAACATCTTTATCTCTATTCCCGGATACTTCTCCTGCATCTCTTCAAGGAAAGGCTTTTCATGAGCGCAGTGAGGAC
>CAZFSZ010000074.1:0-3847 GCA_964521755.1 uncultured Methanosarcinales archaeon
GCCGCTGCCTCCGGTGCCGGTTCCTCCTCCCCCGGCTTCTGCCTGTTCAATCCGTATGGTGAGCGGTTCTACGGCCAGCCCGTCATACGCGCTGTCTGTGCTGGTGATGGTAAAACTCAATGTGGATGAGGTTGCTGTGGTGTCTGCGGCTGCGGTCACGGTTATGCTCTGTGCGGTGCTCCAGCTGGTCGGGCTGAAGGTGAGGATCTGCGGACTCACGCTCAATCCCTCACCGGCTGCTATGCTTACGGTTACATCTGCTGCGGGCATTTCAGTGAGCACCACTTGATAGTTCAGGCTCTCTCCCGGTGAGAGTGTGCCCGCGCCTGTACTGTCTCCGATTTCCAGGCCCGGGCCGTCGTTGTCTGTGATGCTTACGCTGATGGACCGTGCGTTCTTCTGGTCATACTCTGCATCCGTACTGATTATGCTGTGGCGGATACTGCCGGTGTGTGTGCCTTCAACGTCGGTATCATCTACGGCACTTACGGTTACGATCCGCGCAGAGGCCCAGTCTTCTGTGGTAAAGATCACGCTTGTCCGGTCGGTGCTGATCTGACTGTCGGTTCGGATCATTACGGTTACGTCCGATACCGGGCGGGTGGCCAGTACGATGCTGTAGGTGTCCTGACTGCCGCTTTCACTCACACGGGTGCTGCTTCCGCTTTCAGTGATCAGTACGCCGGGACTGTCATTGTCTTCTATGAGTACCTGTATATCCGGTATGTTCAGACTGCTGTAATCGGTATCTGTAGTGGTTATGCTGTGTGTGATACTGCTCAGACGGTTTCCGTCTGCAATGCTGTTGTCGCTGACCGATACGCTGATGCTCTGGATCGTATTCCAGGTCTCCGGGGTAAAGGTCAGCTGCGCAGGACTTGTCGTGAGTTCATTGATGGCAGATATCTGTATGGTCACGTCTGCTGTGGGCCGGGTCATCAGGCAAATGCTGTAGGTGTCTGTGGCGCCGCTTTCACTTACGGCTGTGCTGCCGCCGGTTTCGCTCACGCTGATTCCCGGACTGTCATCATCGGTGATGGTTACGGTGACGGGATCAATGCTGATCCCGTTATAGTTCGTGTCTGTGCTGGATGCGCTGTGGGTGATGTCTGCGCTATGGGTGCCTTCACTGTCGGAATCGTCTGCAGCCCGTACGCTGATGCTCTGGGGGGTGCTCCAGCTGCCGGTCGTAAAGGTCAGACTGGATGGACTGAGGGTGAGTTGTGTGCTGCTGCTTACGGTAATGGTCACATCTGCAACAGGCGCAGAGGTCAGGGCCAGGGTGTAGCTGTCACTGACTGCACTGCCTTCGGTGACTGCGGTCGTTGAGCCGCTTTCTGTAATTTCCACGCCCGGGCCGTCATTATCCATGTTGGTTACGGTTATGTCCGGCGGGTTGATGCCGTGAAAGGTGCTGTCGGCACTGACGGCGGCTGCGCTCTGGATGGTGTAGGTAATGTCGCCGTCATCCTCATGGTCATCGGCTCCGGTAATGGTGATGGATTGCGGCACAGACCAGTTTTCTGAGGTAAAGGTCAGTTCCTTTGGTGCAATCAGGCCTTCAGTGGTGTCCAGGCTGGAAAAGCTCAGAGTAACGTCTGCTGAAGGTGCGCTCTCAAGCACGGCGGTAAAGACTGCGCTGGTGCCGCTTTCAGAGGTGGTGAGTCCGGTGGTGGGCGTGATGGTGATCTGGCCGGTGTCATCGTCCAGGTTGCTCAGGCTCACGTCATCCGGGTCGATTCCGTTGTAATCGGTGTCTGTAGATACGGCGGCAGCGGTTATGATGCTGTAGGTGATGTTTCCGTCATTCTCGGTATCATCCACGCCGGTGATGGTTACGGTCTGAGGGGTGTTCCAGTCTGCGGAGGTAAAGGTCAGGCTTTGCGGGCTGACCGTGCCTTCGGTCTCATCGGAGCTGGAAAGAGCTATGGTTACGTCTGCCGAGGGCTGTGTGTTGAGCACCACGGTAAAGGTGGCCGTGGTCCCGGTTTCGCTGGTGTTTGCGCTGGCTGCGCTCACGGTAAAGCCCGGTGTGTCATCATCGGTGCAGGTAACCGCCACGCTCTCGTCTGTGAGGCTGTCAAAGTCATTATCGGAGTTCTCGTCATCTATGCTCAGGATGATGAGCGCGGTGTCGTTTCCTGTGCGGGTATCATCCACACCGGTTACGGTGACGGTCTGCGGGGTATCCCAGTTGGCCGGGGTAAAGGTCAGTAAGGCAGGACTTGCGGTGCATTCATCGGTATCCGTGCTGGTTACGGTGATCACGACATTGCTTGAGGGCCGGGCGCTCAGGGCTGCGGTAAAGGTGCCGGTGCCTGCGTTTTCTGCAATGGTGAGTTCGGCTGTGCTCAGGATCATGCCTGCGGTGTCGTTGTCTGTGTTGGTCGCGGTTACTGTCTGGTCAGCCAGGGCATCAAAGCTGTCATTGGAACTGGCGTCATCTATGCTCAGGGTGATGGTGACGTTTTGGGTGCCGTCTATGATGTCATCGTCCACGCCGGTTACGGTGACGGTCTGCGGGGTGTTCCAGTTGGCAGTGGTAAAGGTCAGGCTCGCCGGACTGACGGTGCATTCTCCGGTGTCTCCACTGGTTACGGTGATAACTACGTCTGTGAGCGGACCTTTGTCCAGGACTACGGTAAAGGTGTCTGTGGTACCGGTTTCAGAGGTTTCGGTGCTGGCGCCGGTTTCTGTTACGCTGAAGCCGGCGGTGTCGTTGTCTGTGTTGGTCGCGGTTACGGTCTGATCAGCCAGCGGGTCAAAGCTGTCATTGGAACTGGCGTCATCTATTCTCAGGGTGATGGTGACGTTCCGGGTGCCGTCTATGATGTCATCGTCCACGCCGGTTACGGTGACGGTCTGCGGGGTATTCCAGTTGGCAGTGGTAAAGGTCAGGCTGGACGGGCTGACCGTGCATTCGGTGGTGTCACTGCTCTGGACGGTGATAACTACGTCTGTGAGCGGACCTTTGTCCAGGACTACGGTGAACGTGTCGGTGGTCCCGGTTTCAGAGGTTTCGGTGATTCCCCCGGTTTCGGTCACGGTAAAGCCGGCGGTGTCGTTGTCCGTGTTGGTGGCGCTTACGGTCTGATCGGTCAGCGGGTCAAAGTTATCGTCCGAGTTGGCATCATCCACGCTGAGCAGGATGCTGTAATTGATATCTCCGTCCACCATCTGATCGTCGAGCCCGGTGACGGTTACGGTCTGGGCGTTGTTCCAGTTGCCCGGGGTGAAGGTCAGGCTGGCCGGATTGATGCTGCCTTCGGTGCTGTCCCCGCTGGAGACGGTGATGACTACGTCGGTGTCCGGCTCGGCATCCAGGACTACGGTAAAGGTGTCAGTGGTGCCGGTTTCTGAGGTGGCGGTACTGCCTGCGGTTTCAGTCACGGTAAAGCCGGCCACGTCGTCATCGGTGTTGTCTGCGCTTACGGTCTGGTCAGCCAGTCCATCGAAGTGGTCGTCGGAATTGTCTGCATCCACGCTCAGTGTAAGGGTTGCAGTCTGCGTGCCGTCGATGATGTTGTCATCTACTCCGGTTACGGTTACGGTTTGGGTACTGTTCCAGTTGCCGGGAGTAAAGGTCAGGCTGGCGGGGCTTACCGTGCATTCGCCTTGGTCATTGCTGGAAACGGTAATCACAACGTCCGAATCCGGCTCTGCGTCCAGAATCACGGTAAGAGTGTCAGTGGTGCCTGTTTCACTGGTAGTCGTACTGCCTTCGGATTCAGCTACGCTAAAGCCCGCGCTGTCGTCATTGGTGCAGGTGACGCTTACGATGTTATCCGGAACGTTGTCGTAGATGTCATCGGAGCTGGCTGCATCCACGCTTACGGTGATGTCCACG
>CAZFSZ010000075.1:0-3806 GCA_964521755.1 uncultured Methanosarcinales archaeon
TTTATTGGATTTATACTAAATGAGGGATTTTATTAAGAGTTTATCAAAGCGTTCAGTTTTTTAGAAAACATGTTTATGAATGTCAACTTTGATTTCTAAATTCAAGGAATTTAGGAAGTTTGTTAGCTTTTGTTAACATAAGTTTAGAAATTGCTTGCAATTTAGAACTCTTGAACAAGTAAGATGTTAATAATATTATATTTTATGTATATCAGAAAAAAATCTTCTTAAACTGAGAATATGCGTTTTCTCCTGTTCTGTGGTCTGTAGGTGTTTTTGATATTGATGTGAATGCATTTCCAAAAGAGATCTTGTAATGTTTACCGTCTGAAGATATCTCAAACCCCACCTGTTTCAATCTTGATCTTCCTTTGCTGTCAAGCGTCCCCTCCTTTAATATCTCTTTTATCTCTTTAAGGAGCCTGTTTCTTGTTTTTTTCTCTTTTTTTATTGGGTTGTTGCTAATTATATCTTCAAGCATTTTTGCTTTTCTGGAATTGTTTCTCATCTCTCTAGGTATATTATTCAGTGATCTTTTTGCTGCAGTAACCAGAAAATATTTCATTTCATCTGAATATAATTCTTCAATTACTGGGCTGTTCAAAAAGTTTCCTGAAGTTCCCCCTCTCATTCTTTTTGTTTCTGACTCCAAAAACAGGATCCTGCTTTCTGCATCCATAAGCTGCTTTTCTTTTATTTCAAGCTCTTCTTTGTAAAGTTCTTTTTCTGTTTCAGTTTCTGTGATAAGCTTTTCAAGCGCCTCATCATCCCCTTTTCTTTTATCTGCCAGCGCTTGTATCTTTTTTTGATTATTTATACTTTTGATATTCTCTAAAGTAAGGTCAAGAGGTATCCTTTTTAGCCTTGTTTTTTCAAGAAGAGCATTTCTGATATTTGATATTGCATCTCTTTCTTCTATCAAATCTTTTGGAAGCCAAAATTGTCTTCCCCCGTCATCTGGCCAGTATATCCCAACCGCTCCATCAAAAACATTTTCACTGTTCATACTGTCTTTTAGCCTGAATGAATACTCTCTTGAAGGCTCTACCATAACATGAGATATTCCTGCAAGATCCTTAGAAAGATGATAAGGGTCTATAAGACAGAGATTTTCGTTGTTTCTGCTTAGATAAGTTATTGGAAGCGTATTCCCGCTATGTCCTTTTAATATATCTGCTACAAAATGTTCTGATCCTTCTTCCTCTTCTATGCTGTGGGGCCTGTCTTTAACCTCGAGACTGCCGTCTATATCTCCGCCTATATCCTTTATGATCTTTTCAACAACATAAGGCTTGTTTACTCTTGGCTCTTTTGCTCCCATCCTTAGTGTTTCATAGTTTAAAACAATTGAAACAATAAAATCCCTCCCAGTCTTAACCCCCACTATATTTGTTTCCCAGCTGTGGCCTTTATTAGGAGCTGTAAATGATATCCCCAAATAATTTGATGATTCTTTTTCTGCCCTGTAAATATTAAAAGAATTGTCCCCTATATTCAATATTTCTCCATTATCATATATGTTTTTTATTTGATCTGTTTTTTCATCTGTAAAAAAATCCTTGTAATGGGGACTATAGAATATCCATTGTTTGCTTACTCTTAAAAGATCATCCATATCTGAACTCTTATCTATAGGGAATGATGTTGCGAATAATTTCATACAAAGATTTCTTAATATAAGTATTTTATAAACCTGATGATTTTATTATTGATTAGAAAAATTAAAGATTATTTATTCTTTAGCTGTCTTCCACATCAAATTAAACAATTTTCTCTCTGTATCTGCTATCTGCTTGTTTTCTACTATAACACCTATGGAATTTTCCTTTTCAAATGTTAAAATAGCTGTCTTGTTTCCATAGATTATTTTTGTAGTTGGCAAACGTTCATTAATGAATTTCAAATCAATAAATTTTCTTGGAGATTTTTTCTTGTAATTTTGCATTCTTTTGCAGTCTAATGTTATAACTTTAGAAAATATATTTAATTTTCTTTTCTTTGTTATGAAATGAGGGAAATAAAAAGGCAGAGCATCCATAAAATTAGGATCAGCTATAAACCATGTTTCTTTCTTGTCTTTTAATATATCCTCCATGACTGTCTTTAATCCGGAAAGGCCTTCATACATCTCTATCTTTGGCTTTTTTCTTGTTATCTTCTTTAGTGCTTCAAGTTCAGGAAGTATTGCCCTGACTTTCTGCTCTTTTACTTCTAAATCTCCCAAAAGCTTTTGAGGGTCTGCCGCTTCAAAATATTTAACTCCTGATTTTATCACATATGCAGCTAATCCTTTTTCTTTTAGATATTTAAGAACATCATAGCATGTAACTCTATTTAATCTGGATTTTTTTGCTATTGGGTTTACAGGAGATTGTCCAAGCTCAAGCAAAGCCAAATAAACTTTTATTTCCTTGTCTGTTAAGTTCAATTCCTTTAATACTTCTTCTACAAATGGCATAATAAAAATATAAATAATGACATTTATAAACCTTTCTATTTTGTAGTAGGTTTTCTACAACAAATCTTAATAAAGTAAGCGGTTCTAACTAGTAAGTAATGATTGGAGGTAAAAAAATGGTAAAAATATGCGTTATAGAAGATAATGAAAGGGATCTTATTGAAAGATACTCTAAACTAACAAACACCCCTAATGACGTTCACGTTATATTAGATGATATAGTCCTTTTTGATTATGGTGCGAAGAGAGATATGGAAGGTGCAAAAAGAAGAGTAAACAAACACCTCTCTGAAGCAGGATTTGACATCAATAAATTATCCTATGATATTGAAAACCCTATGGCTGATGCAGATGTTTATTTTTGTGATGGTCTTAAGGGCCTTTGTTTTAATTTAGCGGACAAATTAAGTAAAGAAAGAGTTTACATTTATAGCGATAGTCTTAGAGTTTTAGAACAAGCTAAAAAAGAAGGATATAATTTAGTAAAAGGAGCATTAGAAGATATAACTAATAATTTGGAAGAAAAATAATGAAACTAAGAATACTTAACCTCTATGAAAAGAAATGCTCAGAAAAGACATTAGATGAAATCTGTAGTCTGGACAATATTTACTCAATATTATCTAAGCAAAACCTTGCTCCTAAAACAGACTTAAAATTTCTAAAAAACTTAAAGGACTATAAATCTGGAAGAATCTTAGATGGAGATGATGCAAGAAGTTTAATATATCCAAACAAGAGAGGTATTGTAAAAAAAATCCTTAAACAAGCAACATATTATAGAGATCACGGAGAATGGGAGAATTATATTAATGGAAAATATTGCAACAATCAAGAAATTGCGAAAATGGCAACAGATTTGCTTGAACAAGAGGGAAGTGAATTATTCACAGACCATCAAAGAGCTTTTTTAGTTAAAACAGCTTCCTCTGATTATGAGATTTTCTCAGCAAAACAAGCAGTATATTTAGAATCAATAAAAAGTTTTTTTAATAATGTTATTAGCCCTCATGTTAAAAAAGAAGCATTCAATATTGGAGCATACTCTAAAAATAATGATGAAAAAGAGGACATATATAGATTAATAAAATTTGCAATCCATGGGAAAATGATTGGAGCTACTCCTAAGAATTTTGCAGAGCAGATTAGAGCAAAGTATTATGATGATTCTAAAGGACTTAATTCATTAAGAGAAAAACTTGTTGATAAATATAGAAATCCCCAAACTGTAGAAAAAAGATTTGGAAGGATCATAAATGATTTAGAAGGTTTTTATGAAAAAACAATATAGAGTAGTATCTCCGAAAGTAAATGAGTTCTAAAAAGTAGTTTCAAAAACCGAAAATTA
>CAZFSZ010000076.1:0-3761 GCA_964521755.1 uncultured Methanosarcinales archaeon
CTATTCTTCAGAATATAATTAACAAATCAAGAAAGATTAGCTATGCACATACTATTAAGAGGTCTTTTGGGTTCTGCTCAAATTCAATTTCTAAAAATTGCTAAATTCCACAGAATTTATCATATATCTTTATATCAAGATCTTCAGGATCAGCTCCTATATTCCAAAATCCCATATAACCGACAGCCACTTGTCTTATATATTCATCAAATGTTTTTGTATCCTTATCAGGATAGCATTCCCTGCAATAATCAATAACAGTTCCATACCTAATTTTATTCTTGTCTCCTTTGATTGTTATCCTTACAGCAATAGTCTCAAGATCAATATTGTGCTTTCTGCACTTTGGTATAGTCCCCATAAAACCTTCCAACAATGTCATATTTGTAAGATAAAGTTAAATAACTATAAAAAGCTGATGAATACTAACCTTTATATATATTCATACTATCTTAAACAGGATGAAAATCACATTTTTAGGAACATCATGTGCAAAACCGACAAAAGAAAGAAATCATTCTTCTTTTTTCCTTAGCTACGGATCTAAAGGAATTTTGTTTGACTGCGGCGAATGCACCCAAAGACAGCTGACCATAGCAGGCATAAAACCTTCAAAGATATCAAAAATTTTAATATCACATTGGCACGGAGACCATGTTCTTGGACTTTCAGGACTAATCCAAACATTAGGGATGTCAGAATATGACAAAATCCTGAAAATCTACGGTCCAAAAAACACAAAAAAGTATTTTGAGTGTATGATAAAATCAACTGTATTTGAAGAAAGAATCAAGGTTGAATATCATGAAGTAGAAGGTAAATTTTATTCAAATGATAAATATTCATTGCAGGCAGAAAAGATTTCCCATGCAGTATCTACAAATGGCTATAGGTTTGTTGAAAAAGATAAAAGAAAAATTGATCTTAAAGCAGTAAAAAAATTGGGAATTCCAGAAGGGCCTTTGCTTGGAAAGTTACAGGATGGAAAAACCATCACCTACAAAAACAAAAAAATATATCCAAAAGATACAACATATATAGTCAAAGGTAAGGTAATCTGTTATCTTGCTGATTCAGTCCCCTCAAAAAATTCATTAGAACTTGCCCAGGACGCTGATATATTGGTCTGTGAATCTACATACTCAAGCAAATTAGATGATAAAGCTGAAGAATACAGGCATATGACATCAAAACAGGCTGGTATGATCGCAAACCAGGCAAATGCCAAAAAATTAATATTGACGCATTTCTCAACAAGATACAAAGATACCCATGAACTAGAAGAAGATGCAAGAAATGTATTTGATAATGTTATTGCTGCAAAAGATTTCATGAGAATTAAGCTGTAATTATTTAAACATTGATTCAAACTTCCCAAAACTATATAAACAATTTCTTTTTTATTAAAATTATGTCATACAAATCAAAAGGAATCAATGCTGAACGAGAACTTATCCATCTTTTCTGGAAAAACAACTGGACAGCTGTAAGGGTTGCTGGCTCTGGTTCTCAAAAATATCCTTCTCCAGATGTATTGGCTTCAAACATAGAAAGAAGGCTGGCTATCGAGGCAAAGATTTCAAAAGATAGTTATCGCCACTTTAAAGCAAAAGAGATATATGAATTAAAAGATTTCTCAGAAAAATCCGGTGCTGAACCTTGGATTGCGATAAAATTTAACAGAAAAGGCTGGTTTTTCCTTAGCCTTGAAGACTTAAAAGAAACAGGCTCAAATTATTCAATATCTTTAGATATTGCAGAAAGAAGGGGTTTAGCCTTCTCTGAACTTATAAAGGGCAAATAACCATCAAAATAAAACATAAAATTCTTAGAAAGCTTAAAAAAATTAGATAACTTATATTATTCATCTCTAAAAATAAGAAGCAATTATTTATCTTTTATGATGAATATAAAAGGACAAAAACCCTATTTAAACCGCTTTGGAACCTTATATCTTTCATAAAAAATACAAAGTTTTTTAAACCTTATTCACTGATAAGTATATACACTTTTAAAGGTTAATATGCGATTAACAAATAAAATAATTGAAAATGTTGTAACTGAGGTAGCAGGAGAAGATGTACTTCCTTTAATTAAAGCCCTAAAAAACAAAAAAAATGTTTCTGAGTTCAAGTTGGCTGAAACTATTGAAGAAGAAGTTAACACTACCAGAAATATGCTTTACAGACTTTATCATGCAAATCTTGTTTCTTTTGTTAGAAAAAAAGATAAGAAAAAGGGCTGGTATATCTACTATTGGACCTTTGACAGAAAAAAGATCAAACATCTTCTTCTAAATCTTAAGAAAAAAAGGCTTGAAAAACTCCAAGACAGGCTTGAAAGGGAAAAATCAAACAAATTCTACACCTGCAAATCAAAATGCATAAGGCTTGATTTTGACCAGGCCATGGATTTTGAGTTCAAATGTCCTGAATGTGGTGAATTAGCTAATCAGGAAGATAATTCTAAAGAAATCCAGAAGATTAAAACAGAGATTAAAGAAATTAAAGAAGAACTGAAAAATGCAAAATAACCATTACTTGATTCTTGATTTTATATTACTTTAAAACATCCAGGGGTAAGCTCTTTTAACTTCTTCAACAAATATTTCAGGCTTATAAACCCCTAACTCAGATATTATTCCAGTTATAAGATCAGAACTTACTTTTTCAAAAGCAAGGTTGCTTACCTTTACCCCTTCTGGAGCAGTAGCCCATACCTCTTCACTGCTTCTTCTTTCTATCTCCTCTTCATACCCAAAAACAGATTTAGGGTCAAATTTCCATGAATCACTGCACACATATAATGGAACATCATACTTGTCTGCAATCTCAGCAAACATCTCGCTTCCTATCTTATTTATTACTTTTCCTTCTGAAGATATCGCGTCTGCTCCGATAAACATAATATCTGATTCTTTTAGCGCCAATCTTCCTCCGCTGTCAACAAAATGAACCACAGGAACATCTATCCTGGACAAAGCCTTTGCTGTTAATCTTCCCTGAAACAATGGCCTTGTCTCAGTATTGTAAACCTCAAATTTTCTTTTTGCTTTTTTCTTTGCTTCCTTCAAGATGTTCACCACAGTAGAACTATGGCAGTGTGTAAAAACAATGCTTTCTTTTAGTATTTTTTTTGCTCCTATCTCTGATATTGTCTCTTCACTTTCTTCAAAATGTCTTTTAATATACTGGAATCTTTTGTTTATCTCTGATATTATATCCTCTTGTTTGTCCAGCCTGTAAAATAAAAAACTAAGAACATTTCTCATTGCCGGTTCTGTTGGTCTTGATTTTATCAATATATTTCTAGATTTTATAAGTTCTCTTAATATTCTTTTTTGAGGAAGCTTCTTAATATCACTAGCTGCAAGAATTATTCCCTTAGCAGCAGCTTTTGCAACACTCTGGGCTCCTTGTATCTTAATATCCTTTATATCTCTAACAATAGACTGGAAATCTGCCATAATAAATTAAAAAATTATTTTTTCTTCTTTCTAGACTTCTTACTCATCTTCTCTATCTTCACTTCTTCTTTAAGAACCTTCCTGGTTAATTTTGCAATATTTTCATCTAGTTTTGCTATTCTTCTTTCAAGTAAAACAAGAACCCTTAAAGAATAAACAATAGCTGCAAGTGTTCCAATAATAACTGCTAAAGTTAACTCAGCTAATCCTAATGCCATTTAATTCACCTCTTTTAAAATGATAATAATAAAAAATGAGTCATAGATATATAAAAGTTTTGGAAATGATGGCGTTG
>CAZFSZ010000077.1:0-3690 GCA_964521755.1 uncultured Methanosarcinales archaeon
TGGGATGAACCCATTTTATTCTTTAAGGGCATTAATTTAAGCTATGCACATACCTCTATCTTATGGAAGACTCTAAAAAACCTCATAGATGGCTTCTGAAAGATCTCACAGATATTCTTGAAAGCATAGCAGAGGAAAATTCTCTTGGAAAAAAAGAAACTTTCCCCGAAGCCCACACTATAGAATACAAAAAAAAAGTGGGCTATAATAAAGAAAAACATGAACCTGTCTTTATGGGCTGCAAAAGAACAGAAAAATACGAGTGGACTGTTTTCAACCACAAAGACGTATTAATTCTTGATCATCATCCTTTGGAAAATACATTCAGGGTCTCTGTAGAAGGCTATTCTGACTCTGCATCTGATTATATCGGGGCTGTCTCTTTGTTCAAAGAGATGATTTCTTATATCAGATAATTTCAATAACATTTAAATAGTATCAAAGAAAAAAATATACTATGCCGAAAAAAGAAAAGAACATAGGAATAACAGCAAAAAAAGAAGAAAACATGCCTGAATGGTATGAACAGGTCTGCTTAAAATCAGAAGTGGTGGACTTTGGAACTGTAAAAGGCACAATGGTCATAAGGCCAAACGGCTATGCTATTTGGGAAAATATCAAAAAATATTTCAATGAAAATATTGTAAAGGCAACCGGCGCAAGAAATGCTTATTTCCCTTTATTCATTCCAGAACCCTTCTTTCACAAGGAAGCAGAGCATGCAGAGGGATTCTCCCCTGAAGTTGCCTGGCTTGACAAAGAAGTAACAGGAGAAGGAGAAAGATTAGCTATAAGGCCTACATCAGAAACTATAATGTATGATTCTTATTCAAGATGGATACAGTCCTACAGAGACCTTCCATTAAAGATAAACCAGTGGTGCAATGTTGTAAGGTGGGAGACTGAAGCTACAAAACTGTTCTTAAGGTCCAGAGAATTTCTTTGGCAGGAAGGCCACTGCGTATATGAGACAAAAAAAGAATGCAAAAACGAAACTATAAATTACATTAATCTTTATGCAAAACTTTCAGAAGAGCTTCTGGCTTTGCCTGTTCTTGTTGGAAAAAAATCAGAAAAGGAAAAATTCGCAGGAGCAAAAGCAACATACGCTATTGAAGCTTTAATGCCTGACGGTAAAGCTTTACAGTGCGGAACTTCTCACGAGCTTGGACAGGGATTTGCAAAAGCTTTCGGCATAAAATACCTTGGAAAAGATGAAAAAGAAAAAATCCCGTGGCAGAATTCATGGGGCCTTTCAACACGTCTGATAGGCGGCATGATAATGACCCATTCTGACAATAAAGGGCTGGTTTTGCCTCCAAAAGTGGCTGAAAACAAGCTTGT
This sequence comes from uncultured Methanosarcinales archaeon, assembly GCA_964521755.1. Taxonomy (GTDB): domain Archaea; phylum Nanobdellota; class Nanobdellia; order Woesearchaeales; family WJKL01; genus WJKL01. Next base: position 1,345 of record CAZFSZ010000077.1, read on the forward strand.
TATCGTCCCTATAATAAAAGAAGAAAAGACAAAAGAGATACTGGAAAAAGCAAAACAACTTAAAAAAAATCTTAAAAAATTCAATCCCATATTTGATGACAGGGATGAATACACACCCGGCTGGAAATACAATGAATGGGAGATGAAAGGCATACCCTTGAGATTAGAGATAGGCCCAAGAGATTTGGCCAAAGACCAGGCTGTTCTGGTAAGAAGAGACACTGGAGAAAAGAATTTTGTAAAGACAGAAGACCTGAAAAAGAAGGTTCCAAAAATCTTGGAAGATATCCAAAAGAATCTGCTGGAGAAAGCAAGAAAGATAATAAAAGACAAAACAATAACCGCAAAAAAATGGGGGGATGTTGTAAAATCCATAAGAGAAAAGAAGCTTGTAAAGATGCCTTTCTGCGGACAAGAAGAATGCGAAGACTGGATTAAGGACAAGACAGGGGGTGCAAACTCAAGATGCTCGCCTTTTGATGAAAAACTCAAAAAAGGAGTAAAATGCCTTCAATGCGGAAAAAAAGCAAGATATACAGCTTATTTCAGCAAAAGCTACTGATTCTTCACCATAAGACTTATTAATGGGGCTTCATTATCATATTATAGATAGCCCATAGATGTTCTTTGTTGAGCATTTTATGATTTAGAGTAAGCTATTTAATTTGATTAAAAATGCCAAAAAAATACAAAAAGCTGGCAAGATGCAGAATATGCGGAAAGATGTTTGAGATTGACTCAGATTCCAAAATCTACAATCAAAAATATCATGCAAACCACTATTGTAAATCCTGCTACAAAAAGAAGATTAAAAAGGATTAGATTTCCAATAATTATTTAAACCATAAAGATATAATTATTTATAGGAAAACTAGGTGCAAATCCTGTGCTCACGCGGAGCCGTTAAAGCCGGAAAACTATTGTCGCGAGGTGTCTTAGAATTAAAAAAGAAAAAAAAGAGTCCGAAGATATATCTGTTTCTGACATACATAAAATTATCAAAGAGATAAACAAAGAAAAGAAAAGAAAGAAAAATTCCAAAGAAAGACCAGAAGAAAAAAAAGATCCAAAAACAAAGGATAAACCAGAAAAAACAGAGACAAAAGAAAGACCAGAAGAAAAAATACTGCAGCAGTACCATGAAAAAAATTTCTATAATCAAGAACAGCTGGATTATGACAGGCTCTTTAATTTCAGGAACAACATCTACAAACAGGAATATGAATCTATATTCAAAGAACAGGAAGAAGAAACATCTGAACTGACTGCAGAGGAGCTTGAAAAGATAATCAAAAAAGAACAGACAAATATTATGATCAGAAACGACCTTGACAGACCTGATGCAGAGGAAAAAGAAAAATACAAATACTGGACCCAATGCAACAGGCTTATGAACATGATACTTATAAATGAAAACATGGTTGGAAATGCTGTTCCGGGTATATTTTATGTCTAGAAAGGCCCTAATCATTGAATTCAGCCTTTTCTCAGGCCCTTAAATTCCCTATTCTAAGCCATTGTAACTACTCTAAAGAGACTATAAAAATGAAAGATTTATAAAGGAGTAATATAACTATATATTATAGTATTTGAGTGTGATAAAAATGGAAGAAAAAAGACAAATAAAAAAGGAATATACATTATATTTTACAACTATGGATGTACATTTATTTGGTGCAAACATTGAAGATAAAGAATTCTATGTTCTTGGAAGAGATAGAGGGATGAAAAAAAATAAAACATTCAAAAATGCTTATGATGCTGGATTTGAAATAGGTGAAGAAATAATTTCTGTTCCTTTGTTAAACAAGAGACACGAATTTAGTGCAGCGGAAATAAAAACAAAAGACTATAATCCTATCCTCCATATTAAAAAAGAAGGTGAAAAATATATTGATACAATAGAAAGAGCATTAACAAAAGAAGAAATGGATGAAGTACATAAAGGAGTAATGGACGCTCTAAGAGGAGAAGAATAAGGTGATAAAAAATGAATAATGAATACGAAGGGGCAGAAAGTATATATATTGCATCTATGTTAAATCATAAGAAAAAAAGTCCAAATGAAAGTAGCATATCAGATTATAATGTTTTAAGAGAAGATTTTCCCAGAGTTGTAAAAAAGTTATATGAAGCTTATAATACTGAAAACATTGAAGAAGGCATAGAATACATTGCAAGCAGATTAAGCAATGAAGAACAGACAACAGATATAGAAAAGATGCAGCCTATTGAGAATATAAAAGATGTTCTAGACAATTATATTGCATTGTTTGAATCTTATCAACCTGCCTGGTTTTAATTTTATTTATTATTTTTTTAATATCAATTTAACTGCTAAAAACG
>CAZFSZ010000078.1:0-3424 GCA_964521755.1 uncultured Methanosarcinales archaeon
TACTAAAATAATTATATTATCCCATATCCAATGAATCAATTATGATTCTAGGGTCAAATTCTTTCAGATCTTTGTATTCCTGTCCTGTCCCCAAGTATAAGATAGGTTTCCCAGTTACGTGAGAGACAGAGATTGCAGCTCCTCCTTTCTCATCAATATCAGCTTTGGAAAGGATAATCCCGTCTAATCCGACTGTTTCATTGAATTTCTTTGCCTGCTCTGTGCAGTCATTTCCTGTGATAGACTCGCCTACAAATATCTTTAAGTCAGGATCTGCAACCCTTATTATTTTTTTCATCTCATCCATAAGATTGGCATTCGAATGCATCCTTCCTGCAGTGTCTATCAATACCGCATCTATCTTCTTTGCCTGAGCATACTTTACTGCATCAAATGCAACTGCTGCAGCATCGCTTCCATATTCATGCTTGATCAGTTTTACTCCTAGTTTATCCGCATGCTCCTGAAGCTGGTCTATCGCAGCTGCCCTGAATGTGTCTGCAGCCGCCAACACAACTTTTTTGTCATTCTCTAAAAGCATCTTTGCAACCTTTGCAATGGTTGTTGTCTTTCCAGAGCCGTTTATTCCCACAAAACATATAACAAGGGGGGACTTATCTTTTGCTTTCTCAAGGATATCTATCTTCTCAACATCAAAAAGATCCTCAAGTGTTTCTCTAAGTGTATCTGATATTGTCTTTTCTATCTTTCCTCTTGATATTGGCTTATCTACTAATTCAGATTTTAGGTTATCTTTTATCTTCTCAATCACATCCACAGCAATGTTATTTTCAAGAAGTACTATCTCAAGATTCCAAAAAAGATCTTCAAACTGCTTTTCATCTATCTTTTTTGTTGTTACTTTTTGCTTTAGCTTTCCAAAGAAAGATCTTTTTTCTTTTTCTTCATTTAATTCTTCTTTAGCCTCTTTTTCAGGTTCTTCCTTTTCATCCTCAGCTGGTTTTTTTTCTTCAACTTTTTCTTTTTTATCTTTAGTTATCTCTTTCTTTCTTTTTTCTTTAGATTCTTTTTTATCTTCTTTCTTAGGATACTCTTCCTTATCTTTAACTTCTTCAGCAGCTGTTTTTTTCTTTTCAGTTTTTTCTTCTTTAGATTCCTCTGGAGCAGTTTCTTCTCCTTTTTCCTCTATATCGTCAGCTGTCTTTGAGATAGCTTTTTTTAATTTTTCTTTTAAGAATTTGAACATCTTGATCACTTAACAAGCTCAGAAAGTTCATTTTCCAGGCCTTGAGCATCAGAAGCTATCTTGTTAAGTTTTTCTTCTGTATCTTTTCTGAAGCTGGTTATTTCTTCTATCTGCCTGTCAACCAGTTTTTTTGCTTCAGGTATTGATTTTGTCACAACTGTTCCTGAACCTACATTGACTGATACATCTTTGTTGTCAAGAAGTTTGGCTTTTATGAATATCCCTGAAGCCAGAGGCGCTTTTATCTCTGTCCCCTCTTCTGTCTTGGAAATATCTTCCAAAGAATCTTTTGTTATGTTCAACTCCTGGATCTGCTCTCCAATTACCTGTATCTGTTTTTGCATTTGCTGCATCTTCTGGCTTGTTGTCTGCAGTTCCATATATTTTCTTTGCAGTTCTTCCTGTTTTTCTTTTGACATTTCTCCTGGCATAGTATCACAGTTTTTTCAATATTTTTTCCAATACGATCTCGTATTTCTCCTCTGCCGCTAGCATAGAAGGGCCTTCTGTCTTGATATCTTCTTCTTTTTTCTCAACATCTTGTAGTTCCCTTTTAACAAGGAATTTGATAATCTTTTTTTCTTGTTTTGTAAATGTCATGGTATTAAACAAAGAAAGATAAAGGCTTTATAAACCTTGCGAAGAATTATTTTACCCCTCAATCCCTAATTCTTTGTTCACTTCTTTTTTTGTCTCCTTTATCAAAATCTCTATGTTTATCTCTCCAAAATGCCTGTGCTGTTTCATGTCAATCTTTCTTTGGTTTTCAAGATGCAGCAAAGGTATAAATGTATAGACCTTGTCCTCTTTTGATTCAGAAGGTATTAGTTTTGAAAATGTCAGGTTCTTGTTGTTTCTTGCAAAAAAGGATTTTATCTTTCCGTAAACTCCTCTCATCATTTCCGAAACATCAATCTTCTTTTCAGGAACCTTTATCTCTTCTGCAGGCATATCCCTCATAACTTTTCTTTTCTTTACCTCCATTGCCTTGTTCAGCGCACCAACAAGATCATAGATAGAGACTTTTCGTTTTCTTGCCTGGGGTGTTCTTGGAATAAGTTCAGCATCTTTCAATACATCTCTTTCTTTTTCAAATTCATCTTCAATCTCGTCCAGCAGCCCCTCATCTTCATCTTCTTCTGTCTGGTTGATAAGCCTGTCAAGATTCAAAAGATCTTCTCCAACAAGCCTTTTTGTCTTCATCTTAAGAAGTATAGCTGCAGCAAGGATGATCTTTCCTGAAACCCTCAGGTCCATCCCTCTCATCTGATGGACAGTATCAAGAAATCTCTGCGCCAGTAATGAAATATTTATATCCCATGGGTTCATCTCTTCAGAACGTACAAGCTCATACATCATTGTTTTCCATGTTACATCATCTCCTTTTGCCAAAAAATCATAAAGTTCATCATGGGATTTCATATCTAGAAAAGAGGAGAAATTGTATATATAGTTTGTGTTTTGCATAACATTTAAATATGCCTTATTTGTTTTTATTCTGATAAGGGCCCATGGTCTAGCGGCTATGACATCACCCTTACAAAGATGCAATCTTTAGAAAGGTGAGGATCCCCGGTTCGATTCCGGGTGGGCCCATTCATCTTGATCACTATATCTTGCGGCAGTAGTATAGTGGTTAGTATACGACGTTGCCAACGTCGTGACCTGGGTTCAAATTGGCTGAAAGTTTCAATAATTTTCAGCAATGAAAGTCCCAGCTGCCGCATATTTAGAAAAAAGAGATAATTTTATAAAGAAAATATCAACACAATATTGTGTTGAGCCCGTAGCTCAGTCTGGTTAGAGCGCCGGTCTTATATGGCCACGTTCTAAGCAATTCGGCTTATGAAAGCCGGAGGTCCCGAGTTCAAAATAACCAGGATAAACTGGCATGAAAATCTCGGCGGGCTCATCTTTATTGCCCCCATAGTGTAGCCCGGCCAATCATCCTGCCTTTTCGAGATGATTGAAAGGTTGTCAAAAACAGGCAGGGACGTGGGTTCAAAAGAGCGAAGTGTCAAATGCTTCGCATTTGGAAGTCCCGCTGGGGGCATTTTTTACCAAAGTTTTATAAAATAAGGAAAAATAACATTATACGATGAAAAGAAGCTCAAGACGTTGGAAAAAGAAAGGCCAGATGAGATGGAAATGGCAGAGAAAACGAATGAAAAAGGAGAAAAGACTTAGAAAGAAGAAATAATCAAATCCGTTTTCTAA
>CAZFSZ010000079.1:0-3366 GCA_964521755.1 uncultured Methanosarcinales archaeon
TTAGTTCCTGCTTTGTTCATAGCTGGAGCAATTGCAGTTTTTATCCAAAAAGAAAAAGTTATGAAATATCTTGGGCATGAGGCAAAGAAACATGTTTCTTATGGTGTTGCTTCTGTTTCAGGAGCGATTCTTGCTGTCTGTTCATGCACAATTCTTCCTTTATTTGCAGGAATAAGAAAAAGAGGGGCAGGATTAGGTCCTGCAATAACTTTCTTGTTTGCAGGTCCAGCAATTAACATTGCAGCTATTTTTTTAACAATGAGTGTGCTAGGAATCCAGATAGGAATTGCAAGAATTATAGCAGCAGTTCTGATTTCAATATTAGTTGGATTGACTATGCAGATAATATTCAGAGAAAAAGTTGAGAAAGAAAAACTTTTGATTCAGGAAACTGAAAAATCACAATTATCAAATAAAGTTACGTTTGCTTTTTTTGGTTTGATGATAGGTGTGTTAGTTGTTAACGGACTTCAGATAAGCAAATTAATAAAATATTCTTTGATGGGGGCTTTTACATTAGGTGTTGTAGGATTAGTTCTCTGGAAATTTAAAGATCATATAGCTCAAAAATGGTTGAATGAAACATGGAATTTTTCAAAGATGTTGTTGCCTTTATTGTTTATAGGAGTTTTCATTGCAGGCTTTATTATGCCTTTGCTTCCAGAAACAATAATACATAATCTGGTTGGACAAAATACAATCATAGGCAATATTGTTGCTTCCATATTCGGAGCATTCATGTACTTTTCAACATTAACTGAGATTCCAATTTTGCAGGCATTGATTGCCAAAGGAATGCATTCAGGACCAGCATTAGCTTTGCTTTTGGCAGGGCCTAGCTTAAGTCTGCCTAATATGTTAGTTATCAGAAAAGTTTTAGGGACAAAGAAAACAGCAGTATATGTTTTATTAGTGGTTGCTTATTCAACGATTGCAGGATTGATATTAGGGAATATAATCTGAACAGCTGTTGATTTGACAAACACCACACTCTTGCACTTGATTGTCACACCAGAACGATTAGAACTGAGAAATAGAGCTTAAGATATCATTCAAATTATTCTTAGGCAAAGAGGGCAATGAAAAAGACATAGAAGATGCCAAGCATCTTTTTGAAATATTCAAAGATAAACTAGATATGGGCGTGTTAAAAGAATTTAACCAAAAACTTAAAATAGAGGGCTTGTTTAAAAGGTATATACAATGAAACTGCCAAAAATAGACCTTAAAGAACTTGAAAAATTAAAGGAAGACAACTTTAAGGACCGGCTGGAGTTCATTGAAAGATATTCTAAATGGCTCAAAAAGACCTCCAACAAGAAATAGAGTTCTCAGCAGAACAAGATAGTTGGAGTTTAGGAAAATTCAGGCGATGCCTTATTTAGTAGCAAGAAAAGGCAAAATATTCCCAACAAAAATCAAAGATTTTCAAGCTTATCAACAAGTTGATAAATTTCAGGATTAAAATTTGTGCAGGAGAATAACAAAATATTCAATCTTTAATAGTTATATTAGCTCTTTCGAGGAATCTATCAAATGAATATACTGATCCAGAGAAGCCAACCCCTGCTGAATAATAATCTAAGAGATAGCGCCCCCTGCTCTAATTCTATATTAAGAATGCGTACATATTTATAGTTTGCTAACTCAGGCAGAAGAGAATTAAATTCCTTCCTGCATATAGTCTACTACAATCTTGATTATCTTTTTAATTGTTTCATCACAATTCTTAAAAGCAAGTTTATCCAATACATGTACTCCATATTTTCTAATTAAATCGCTGATTAAAGCATGAATAAAGGATTGTGTTGCAGAATCTATTCCCTCAAAATCTAAAATGACTTCTTGTTTATTATCTAATGCAGATATTATTTTATTTAGCCTTATATCTCTTGCTAGATCTTTATTTTCAGCAAAGGAATTTTTTAGAATTTCTATTAATTTAATTTCCATCATATAAACCTCGCCTTATATTTTACTTTTTTCCTTTCTCTAATAGATTTAACATATGTTTCTCTAATCAAATCCAGAAGATCAGAAAATTCTTCAGTTGTATCAAGTGTTATATCTATGCCAACAGCAGTACCATTCCATACAGGAAACTCTTCTCCCTTTGAGTGTCTGTCTTTGAAAGGGTCTGCATATAATCTCACTGGTTTATCTTTTTTGACTTTTAATAATTTATACATGGCATTCCCACTATATATCATAAAAAAGTCCCTATTTACCTTAGCAATTGATTTAATAAAAAACAATCCAGCCCCTGCATTGAATTCAGTTCCTCCTTCTTTTCTTGTTGTTCCAGTAATACCTGGGATTAATGCTAATCTTATAGCTTCTAAATGAGTTTGTGCATAGTGGGACATGTTTATTGTCCTTTTTATTCCAACCCCTGTATCTGCAATTCCTATTCTAATTGTGTTGCTCTTTTTGTAATATTGTGCAGATAATATTGCACCCTGCTCTGACTGAGAATGTTCTAATACATTCCTGACTAATTCGCTTACAATATACTTGATAGGTTCTACCTGTTCAGTATTTAAATGAAGTAAAGGAATCATATCTGTTATGAATTTAGTTAAGTCTGTGGATTTTGTTATCTGAGTTAAAGGTATAAATCTTCCTGCGGGTTCATGCTCTGTTATTTTGATACTCGATTTTATTCCCAATAGCTTGAATAACCCCATTCTTTTTAGATAGTGTTTTGAAGTTGCTTCTAATTTCTCACAATGGATATTGGTTGATTCTAAAGTCAATCCTAGTGCTGCAACCATAGACAAAACAACAGGATGAATAGAAATCCATTTTTTGTTTGCAGTTATCTCTAATTTATTAGAATTAGAACTATCAAAAGATCTCAAAAAGGGATCTATGTTTCCTAAAAATGCACTATTTGGTAAATGTATTTTCATCTATGTACCGGGAATTCATTTTTATTTATAAATGTTTCTATTTTACCGGGATTCCCGGTATATTTATAAATAACTACAAATCCCGGTTATTTTTATAAAGATTATTTCAAATATTGGGCGTTGCGCGGAAACTCTAACTAAAAAGAATTTATTTTCTAACAAGAACATAAACTTTCTTTCCTATAAATTCTTTAGGGGCATCAATTTTAGCCCCCGTTCCAAACTTAGTTATTGTTTTCTCATAGATCTGAGCGATATCATCTACTAATTGCATTTTTCCTTTTATCATGTTAATTTTCCTCATAATATGTTAATAATATATATTCATATATATAAAGATTTCGGTGTTGTATTACAATAAAAAATAAATATATATTCATATATATTATAAGTGATAATATGCCAAAACTTCCAAATAAAGAATTTAGAGCAATGGTTCCATTGCTCAGGGAAA
>CAZFSZ010000080.1:0-3304 GCA_964521755.1 uncultured Methanosarcinales archaeon
TTGATTCTATTTATGTAAAGATTGAAAATATAGATTTGGTTGATGAAACAATTGAAGAGATAGAAAAAAAGCTTAGGTTTTCAAGAGGTAGTTTAAATGAGAAAGACCAGGATTTTACAGTAACAAATCCTGCAGATAAACAAGAGAGAATTAGTGAAACATTAGGTACTATGACTTTATTTCTTACAGCTATTGCCGTAATCTCTTTAATTGTTGGCGCTGTAGGAATAGCAAATACTATGTTTACTTCTGTTTTAGAAAAGACAAAAGAAATAGGAATTATGAAAGCAATTGGAACGAAAAATAAGGATATTCTTCTAATCTTTTTGCTAAATTCTGCATTGATTGGGCTTGTTGGAGGAATTGGAGGGATTATATTCGGAGTTTTTGGTTCTAACTTAATTGGTTCTATGGGTGTTAATGGTGGAGGGATGACAAGCAGAATGTTTGGGGCAACTTCAATAACTCTTGAACTTGTAATTGGAGCTTTATTATTTTCAGTTATTATAGGAATGATTGCGGGAGCAATTCCAGCTTATAGGGCATCAAAACTAAATCCAGTTGATGCATTAAGGTATGAGTAATAGTTTTTTTCACAAAATGAAACCAATTTTAAGGGTTATTTCATTTTTTGAAACAAATATTTATAAACTATTTCAAACATTAAAATCAATATGAATATCCTAATAATGAGGTATAACTAATGGCTTTAATTAAAAAGCAGGCAATCGTGCTGTTGATCTTAGCTTTATTTACAATGATGCTTATGTCTTTGGCATCAGCACAGAGCGATTCTTCTAATGTAACTATTTACTTCTTCTGGGGAGAGGGCTGTCCTCATTGCGCTCATGAAAAGCCTTTTTTAGAGCAATTAGAACAAGAATATCCTGAAGTAGAAGTTAAATCTTATGAAACATGGTATAATACTGAAAATGCCAAGCTTTTTTCTGATATGGCAGAAGCATTCGGAACAACCGCACGAGGAGTTCCAACAACTTTTATTGATGATAAAGTTTGGGTAGGATATACTGATTCTATAGGTGAAGAGATTGAAGAGAAGGTAAATTTATGTATTGAGCAAGGCTGCGCTGATCCATTGCAAAAACTGGAAAAACCTTCTGAAACTGCAGAGGTTTCTGAATCAGTAGAAACCATTTCTCCATTAGAAGCAGTTTGTGTTCATATTTTTGTGCATGGAGACTGTCCGCAATGCGATTCTGTATCCCCTTTTCTTGATTCTTTAACTGAAAAGCATAATATTGACTTAACAAGACATGATGTTTCAGATCCAAAAGAAAAAGAGCTTTATGATAAATTTAAAGAAACTTACAGTATAATAGATGGTGGTTTTCCTATCTTGTTTATAGGCAATAGGTTTTTGATTGGCGAAACATCTATCAAAGAGAATCTTGAACAGGAGATAATTGACTGCAAAGAGAAAGGATGCATATGCCCTGCAGAAAAGATTCATGGATTAACTCCTTATCCGCCGCAGCCAAAAGATATTACACCTGAAACAAAAGAAAGTATAAAATTGCCTGTTCTGGGGGAATTGGACGCATCAAAGATGTCTCTGCCTGTCTTGACAATAATACTTGCAGGAGTGGATAGTTTTAACCCCTGCGCATTCTTTGTACTGTTCTTCTTATTAAGCATGCTTATCTATGCAAAATCAAGAAAAAGAATGCTGCTGATAGGCGGAACATTTGTATTTTTCTCAGGATTGATCTATTTTCTTTTTATGTCTGCATGGCTTAATCTGTTTTTATTAATAGGTCAATTGATGATCATAACAACTATTGCAGGTTTTGTCGCTTTGATTGTGGCAGGAATCAATATTAAAGATTTCTTCTTTTTTGAAAAAGGAGTATCTCTTGTAATACCTGAAAGTGCAAAGCCAAAGCTTTTTCAAAGGATGAGAAATTTGCTTAAGGCATCTTCGCTCTCATCTATGATGATAGGTACGATTATCCTTGCCATTGCTGCAAATAGTTATGAGCTATTGTGCACTGCAGGATTCCCGATGGTCTTTACAAGAGTATTAACTCTTCACAATTTATCAACAGCACAATATTATATGTACCTTGGGTTTTATAACTTGGTTTATGTTATCCCATTGTTGTTCATTGTCTCTATGTTTGTGATTACTTTAGGAGCTAAAAAACTTACAGAATGGCAGGGACAGGTTCTGAAACTGATTTCAGGAATGATGATGCTGTGTTTAGGCCTGGTCCTGATAATTAAGCCGGCCTTGATGAACAACGCCTTGGTTTCTTTAGGACTAGTCGCTATAGCCCTGACAACAGCAGGAATTATTATCTACATTACAAAGAAAATCAAGAAAAACAAAAAACCAGATGAAGCTGATAAAAATGAGGATATGACAAAAGAAAAAGCTGAAGATAATAAAAAGGAGGTTGAAAATGAAGATTCCAAATGATTTGAAGTACAATAAGGATTATTCATGGGTTAAAGTTGAAGGGGACACCGCAACTATAGGGATAGTTGAGCCAGCTGCAAAGAAAGTCAAAGAATTTGTATTTATCAAGCTTCCTGAAAAGGGGAAAAAGCTTAAAGCAGGGGAAAATTATGTTTCTCTAGAAGCAGTCAAATGGTCAGGTCACTTATCAAGCCCAGTCAGCGGAGAGATCATAGGGGTGAATGATTCTCTTTTTGATGAGCCATCAAAGATAAACAAAGAACCTTACAAGAGCTGGATTATGAAGGTAAAGATGGATAATCCAAAAGAAGCAGAAGAGTTGATGAGCTCAAAAGAAGCAGAAAAATTTTATGAAGAAAAGATAAAATGAATGTTGAACAAATAAAAGATTTAGAAGATTTGTGTGTTCAATATATTCCTAATAGACATTTGGGAGATATGCTCCCTGCAAATATAACTATGGAAGTAATAAAAAGTTATACATGTTATCTTTCAAGATTAAATGATAGTGATGCAAAAGGCCATTTAAGGTGTCTTGGAGTCTCTAAACAAAGAGCGAGAGATTTTGTTGAACAGAGAAATAGAATGTTAGGTTTAAATGATAAAGTACATTCATAAAACACAAAAAAATTATGGAGGTAAAAATAAAATGAAATTAAAAACAATGTATATAGTTATGATGATGTTAGTAATTCTTGCAATTGCAGGATGTTCAAATAATGCACAGTCTAACCCAACAGGCAACACTGCTGCGGATATAGCAGACAGTTCTGATAAAGTAACTGTTTATTTTTTCTGGGGAGATGGATGTCCTCACTGCGCTCATGAAAAGCCTTTCCTTGAAGAGATGCAGGAGAAGTATCC
>CAZFSZ010000081.1:0-3303 GCA_964521755.1 uncultured Methanosarcinales archaeon
TAAGCTGGCTAAAGCCAGCTAGTTTCCGCGCAACGCCTATTTTATAAAAAAGTTTAAATAAAAGCATTTAAACCAATAAAAAGGTGGTTAGATGAATTACATAGCAGACTTACATTTGCATTCAAAATATTCCAGGGCAACTTCTAATAAATTAGATATTCCTAACCTGGAAAAATGGTCTAGAATAAAAGGTGTAGATCTTCTTGGAACTTCTGACTTCACTCATCCGGAATGGATAAAAGAGATTAAGAAAAATTTAACAGATGATGGAACTGGAATTCTAAAGACTAAAAACGGTATGAATTTTGTGATGCAGACAGAGGTTTCTTTGATATACACAGATAGAGATAAAGGAAGAAGAGTTCATAATGTTATTTTGGCTCCTTCAATTGATGTTGCTGAGCAAGTTACTGAATATTTTAAATCAAAAGGAAGAGTTGATTATGACGGCAGGCCGATATTTAAGATTCCCTGTGTAGATTTGGCTGAGTCTTTGGTGGAGATTTCAGATAAGATTGAAATTATTCCTGCGCATATATGGACTCCTTATTTTGGGTTGTTAGGAGCAAAATCTCATTATACTTCTGTTGAAGATGCTTTCAAAGACAAGACAAATAAGATACATGCAGTGGAAACTGGTTTGTCTTCAGATCCTCCTATGAACTGGAGATTATCTTCTTTAGATAAATTTTCTTTAATATCTTGTTCAGATTCACATAGTTTTTGGCCTTGGAGGATTGGAAGAGAAGCAACAATGTTTGAATTTGATAAGTTAACTTATGACAATCTGATAAAAGCTCTTCGTACTAAAGAAGGATTAAAAGGGACAATAGAGGTTGACCCTGCTTATGGAAAGTATCATTGGGATGGACATAGGAATTGCAATGTTTGTTTGAATCCAGAGCAGACAAAGAAATTAAATGGAATCTGTCCAAAGTGCGGAAAGCCTTTGACCATTGGTGTTGAATACAGGGTTGAACAATTGGCTGATAGAAAGAAGGGTTTTAAACCAAAGGGAGCTAAGGATTTTAAAAAACTGATTCCAACATCAGAGATAATTTCAAAAGTGATGGATAAAGGCATTGCAACAAAGACAGTCTGGGCTGAATATAACAAATTATTAGACAGATTCAAAAGCGATTTTAATATATTGTTAGATGCTTCAGAAGAAGAATTAAGAAAAGTTACCTCAGATAAGATTGCTGAGTTGTTAATTAGAAACAGAGAAGGAAAGATAAATGTTCAGCCAGGATATGATGGAGAATATGGTTTTCCTGTTTTTTCAGATGAAGATAAGCGGCAACAAGAAGAGTTTGAAGTCAAGCAAAAGCAGGCCAGTTTAAGCGATTTCTAGATAGTATCAAGAGGATTTTTTATATCTGTGATTCCGACTTTTGCTGTTTTTGCATATTCATAAGTAGTTTCCCAATCTGCATGCCCCATAAGTTTCTGTATTTTTTGTAGCGGGTTTCCAGCTTCATAAAGATGAGTTGCAAAGCTTGCCCTCAATGCATGAGGATAAACATTTCTTTTTATTTTAGCTTTTTTAGCTGCTTTTTTTATTATCTCCTGTATAGATCTGATTGTAAGATGCCCTCCTCTGTTGCTTTCAAAAAGATATTTTTGTCCTGGTTTTATTGATTCTTTTATCTCTATACATAAATTTTTTGATATAATTGTCAGTCTGTCTTTTTTTCCTTTTCCCTGTATTACCCTTAAAAAACAATTTTCTAGATCTAAATCTTTTATCTTTACTTTGACCAATTCTCCAACCCTTATTCCAGTAGAATATAGAAATTTTACTGCAAGCTTATGTTTTTTGTTTGCAATAGAATCTATCATAACTCTTATTTCATTTCTTGAAAGAACATTGGGCATTGATTTTCCCAGTTTTAATCTTCTTATCTTTGAAAATAATTTTCTTCCCCTGTAATCATCATAAAAAGACTTTAAAGCTGCAATAGTCATATTGATTGATTTTGGCTTCTGCTTTAGGTCCAGCAGCCTGCTGATATATCTCTTGATATCTCTTGATCTGATCTCAATAGGATCTTTTCTTATGAATTGCAGGAATTTCCTGTTTGCATCTGCATAAGCTTCAATTGTATTTTTGCTTAGCCCTCTTAATCTTAAGCTTTCCTTGAAATTAATTAGTTGTTTCATAGATCTAGTTAAGATAAATTTATTTATAAGTTCTGCGAGGAAAAATGTCCAGTGACCAGTGCTTATCTAAACTGCTTCTAAAGTCCTCTAATGCCAGAATTCCTTATTTTTCCACTGGTCAAATTGTATTTGTTGTTCAAATCACCTTGCTAAACAGCTCTTGAGATGCTTTTACAAGTTAATTTGTTCTGTTTTACAGAAAAAAATAATCTCCCAAAGCACTGCTTCAACCTTAAAATTAACAAGGTGATATAAATGAACAAAAATAAAATAATTGATTTAGTAGAAAAAGACTTCAAAACATTATTAAATTTGGAAAGAAGCATAAAATTTGCACTGAACAGCAATAAAGGCAGACAATACCAATACAAAGTTTGCCATGCTGCCTTCAAAAGAACATGCGACATCATGCTCAGAAGAAGAGAACAGATTGCAAATATAATTGGATTAAAACCTAAGCATACTTCTGCAAAAAATACAAAGACAAAATACACCCTTAAAAACCCAAAACACAGAATAATCTTAAGATTACTATATGAATTAAACCTAAAGCCAAAACAGATAATAAACCTAAAAGTAAGAGATTATGATTTGGTTAATACCATCGTTCCATCTTCTTACATTAAAAACAAACAAAAACATGACATCTTAATCAAAAGCAGCAGAAACAAGAAGTATTCCTTAAGAACAATCCAGAAGATAAGGCAAAACAACCTTGATCCATAACACCTTTTTAACAATGCTGAAATCAAAGAATTCCAGCATATTAAGCTTTATCTTATCGATATTCGCTTAATAAGTGTTATACAAAATTTTTCCCTTAAATTAGAACATTATTCTAGGCTCATTTCATTCGCATTGATTGGGGAAAAACTCTTCGCCAGCCCTTCGGGACGTTGCACTCTGGCTCGGTCTGGATAATTAATATATTAAGATGCACAACCCTATCGGGAATTGCACAATCCAGACTCGTATAACAAATTTTAGACAGTTCGCTCACTTGCAGTTCGCTCTCCCAAATTTGTCTTGAGGTCACTCCACTATCGTTCTGTTCCAGCTCGAGCCAAACTTTGCCTAAAATCGACGTTATATTCGATATTACTCGGGATTTTGTTATCTATTTGACAAGGTTGCAAGCAA
>CAZFSZ010000082.1:0-3254 GCA_964521755.1 uncultured Methanosarcinales archaeon
TTTCGGTTTTTGAAACTACTTTTTAGAACTCATTTACTTTCGGAGATACTATATAAAGTATATACCCTATTTTTTTATGGTTTTTTCAAGCTTTTCTGTAAGGTCAGCTATCTTTTTTGATGAGTTTAAAGAAGCTTTCATCAATATATTGTTTTTTTCCTTTAGTTTTTCTATCTCATCATCTCTTCTTTCTAATTCTTCTTTGTACCATTTCTTTAGTTTTTCTTTTTCTTTCATATTTCCTTCTCCATAAGAATATCGGTCCATTGTGCTTTTTTTGGCCCTCTTTTAACTTTCCTTATCTTTTTAAATTCCATCTTCTTGTAAAATCCTTCTGCATACAAACTAGAATGTACAACCAATTTTTTAATCTTTCTTTTCTTTGCAAATTTAATTAAGTTTTCCATTAATTTTCTTCCAACACCTTTGTTATGATATCTTGGATTTACAAAATATTTTTTTACTTCATTTCCTTTTAATCCATTTATACCAATTATACAATTTTCCTTAATTGCAACAAAATAATCAACTTCTTCTGATTTTTTAGCAATAACAGAAGGAGTATTTTTCTTATAAAGAAATTTGATAACAGATTTAGGATAAACTTGAGTCAGGCTTTTATCTAATGCTTTCCTAATCATATAGCTTGCTTTCTTTGCATCATCTTTTCTGAACTTTCTTATAGTTATTCCAAATATTTCTGAAAGAGTTTTTTCCATTTTTTTAGAGTATGTTTGGTAGAATGATTTCTTACTTGGAGCTTCTCTCCAATTTCTTAGCATACTTTTTAGATAAAGAAAATCACTAAACAAAACAAAGGTTTGCCAAACCTTGATCCTTTCTCTTAAGTTTGAATCTTTAAATTTTATATTTTTCAGATAAGTATTTACAAACAAATCTTGCTCTCTTTTAGTTAAGGTTAATCCCCAATCCAACCCTTTAAAACTAAGACATAATTTTGCTAGATCAATTGCATTGTCTTGTATTCTAGACCATTCCCAATCAAGATATCTTATTCCATCTTTAGTAAATAAAATATTGTCATTCCACATGTCTCCGTGTATCCTTGAAAATTTTTTTAGATTTATAAATAGTGAGTCATTTTCTTTGAAATATTTCTTGACATTAGGAAGTATTTTTTTGTCAAATGAATCCAGCTCTGTTTTTTTCAGTTCTCTCAATAATTCTTTATATATGCTAAATATTTTTCCTTTATGTCTTTCATTATGCAGCTTTGCTAATTTTTTTGCATGCATCTTAAGCTTTTTGTCATCCCATTTCCATGAGGTCTTTCCTTTAATATATTTTAGAATTGTAATCTTGTTTTCTTTGTCATACTCAACAGGCTCAGGACCAAAGTCTTTTGGGAGATTCTTAAGAGTTTCAAATTCTCTCTGCATTTTCTTCTCTTTATTTCTTCTTATGCTCTTTCTCAAAACATATTTCTTCCCTTTAAAACTAACAAGATAGTTGATATTGTTCTCTCCTTTTGCCAATATTTTTACTTTAGCTGTTTTTCCAAACCTTACATCAACATATTTCCTTATCCTCATAAAATAAAAAAAATAAAGAAAGTATTTTAATTTTTCCATAATTTACTGCAGATTTATAAAATACAAAAAAGATAATAATATCTGGATTCATATATGAAACTGCGTTAAAAAAGTTGCAAAAAGAGCATATGAAAGAGGATTAGACACATTAGTTGATAAATATCTGACTCAATTTCTTTCTGCAAGGATAAAAGACCTTGAATTTAAGATAGAAAAGTATCCAAGCTATAATCCAAAGAAGATGAAAAGGTTTTTTGAAGATTTCATAAAAGCAAAAAAAGAAAAGCCCTGGCTATACAGTGATTATTAAAATTATCCTTGAAGTCCAGCCCTGATATACTCGTCAGTTCTTTTCAGATCATATACAAAATTATCAAAAGAAGCATACCTCTTTTCTTTTTCTGGCTGTAAACTTTTTTCTATTATCTTTACAAGCTTATTGCTTAATCCAGGAACCTGTTCTTTTATTGACAATACACCATCTACTTTTCCTTTTATTATATCTTGTATGTTCTGTCCGTTGCTTTTCAGATACATAAGTGCCTGCTCTTTTCCAAGATGATTTAAGTTTACAGCATTTGGATTCAAAGGATTTGTCTTTGTCAGAAGTTCACATATAACAAGACCTAAAGAATATATGTCTGTTTTGTTGTCTATCTTTTCAAGAATGCCTTCAAATTGTTCAGGAGATGCATAGACAGGTGTTCCAATAAACTTTTTCTCAAGCCCATATCCCCACCTTTCCAAAGGTCTTGTTAATTCAGCATCTCCAATTCTTACCTGGCCTTTTTTTGTAAGCAAAATATTTTCTGGCTTAATATCTCTGTGTATAAGTCTTATGCTATGTGCAAAATCAAGAGCTTTTGCTGCATAATGTGTCCAGCCTATAACATCACCCATACAATAATTGTACCTGTTTTTTGTTCTGCTATCTTTTGGAGCACCTATCCTATCTCTCAGGCTTCCTCCTGCAGCATATTCCATCAAGATAAAAGGAACAGGAGCCATAGAAAAATCAGTTACTGAAATGAATGAATTGTTGTTTGTGCTTAAAAGCTCTCCATATACAGATTCTCTTTCAAATCTCTTACTTGCATCTTTATAGTCTTTTACAAACATTCCTGAAGGATTTCTAAGTATTTTCAATACTCTTTCTTTTATCTCTTTGTCTTCTTCAAGCTTTACTTGAGATACAAGATAAAGTTCAGAACTTTTATAATTTTTTATAACTTCAATAGGACCAAAAAAATTTTCCAATGCATATATCTCTCTATGTTTATCTTCTCTGCTTTTTACTTCTTTTATAGTCTCATCCCCATATTTTATCGTAGTAATATGATCCTGGCTACTACCTATTTGGGTTGTTTCATTCTTGCTGAAATTTTTGTTCATCTTAAAAAGAGTTTTGAGTTATTTTATAAAGTTATCTGTTGAAGAAAAATTGGGTATAACATCGGGCCCTGTTAAATACGTTTTCCATTACGAGCGAAGCGGAGTCCGGAAAACCTGCGTCCGCAGAGTAAAATTTCCATTTCCAATAAATTCGACCAAAGGGAGTGTAAATGTGCGAAGCACTGGGGAGTTCCGTTCCTTAGAAAGAGCGAATGCGACACATCAAGAACAAGTATCAGGGGAGTTCTTTTTCCATCAAAGCCGAAGGCTCATAAAGTAAACACATCAAGGGGGAGTTCCGTTCAATAT
>CAZFSZ010000083.1:0-3189 GCA_964521755.1 uncultured Methanosarcinales archaeon
TTTCTTTTTGGATAAAAACTGCAATTGCTCCAGCTATGAACAAAGCAGGAACTAAGCAGGTCAAGACATGCTGTTTTGCATAATCATTAAGTAGATTTACTCCTGAAACTACTGAGTTATTGAACCACTCTGCTTTATAGGGTACAAAGTAAAATACAGCAAATATTCCTATTATCCATGTTAATATTTTCCAGTCTTTTTTTTCCATCTTTAAATCACCATCATCCATATATAATACAACCCTGCTATTATGAAAACCCCTGCAACTATCTTTCTTATCCATTTCTCAAAAGTTCCTATCTTATTCATAATACTTCCAAGTTTTGAAACACTCTTTACCAAGATAAATGAAAAGATTATTACTGGAAGTCCTGTTGCAAATGCAAATACACCAGGTATGATCAACCCATCTCCTGCTTTTAATGCAATAGGTATCAACATTCCAAAAAATAATACTGCACTGAACGGACAGAATGCAAGAGCAAATATTACTCCTAAAAGAAAGCTTCCTAAGAAACCTTTTCCTGCAAGTTTCTCTTTAAGCTTGTTTAGTTTATCGCTTGATTTGAAAAAATTTATTTTAATAACATCAAGCATGATTATTCCCACAATTAATAATAAAGGCCCTAGTATTTTATCTCCATATTTTTGAAGTGTTAAAGCGATGCTTTGTGTGTTTAGTCCAAACCAGACTATTGCTGATGCCAAGAGCACATAGGTAAACATTCTTCCAAGAGTATAAAGAAAGCCAACCATGATTGTGTGTTTGCTGTTATCTATTTTTTTGCTTGCATAAGCTATTGCTGTAATGTTTGTTGCTAAAGGACAAGGGCTGATTGCAGTCATCAATCCTATAAAAAATGCTGCTATTATTCCTATCTCACTTGTTCCCATCATTTCCATAAATGTCATCAATCCCATCTTAATAAAAACCTCATTTCAATTGTATTATTAACTGTTTGATTTTTTCTTCTATCTCATCTCTTACTTTCCTGTAAAAATCAATTGATTTTCCTGCAGGATCATCCAAATTCCATTCTTTTGTTTTTTCTTTAGAAGTTATAGGACATCCTTTAATGCATCCCATTGTAAATATTTTGTATGCTTTTTGTGATGTTTTCATATCCATCATTTTGGGCTTTTGTTTAGATATATCAATTCCTTTTTCTTTCATAACTTCAACTGCAGGAAGCTTAATCTCTTTTGAAGGGTTTGTACCTGCACTTGCAGCCTTATATTTTGGATTTTTATTGCAGAAATTGAAAAATCCCTCTGCCATCTGGCTTCTTGCTGAATTTTCAGTGCATACAAACAATATTATCTTTGGCTCTTTCATAGTTGTTAACCTATTTTTTAGTTTCCAGCTAATTTCTGTTCAATAACACCTTTAAGATAATCCATATAAGCAGATTTATCCTGAATCTTATACCAGACATTAATGTTCTGTTCAGCAGAAAAGTCTTCATCATCATATGTTCCAATCCAAAGAGATGAACCAGTTGCTCCATATTTTATGACTAATTCTCTATTTTCAGGAAGCTGCCCGTTGATATGGTCAAATACTATAATTCCTTTTTCAATTTCATCTTTAAAGTAAGTGTTGACTGTTGCTTCAGCATAATCTCCCATTGTGATGCAGGAATAGCATTGACTTGTTCCATGAAAATGATAAATTTCAAGTTTGTCAATGTTTATTTCATGTTCTGTATCAACAACTGCATTGCTATTGATTTGTGAATTGTTAGAACATCCTGTTAGTGCTATTGCTAACACAAGCATCATTACGCTTGTGTATCGTATCTTCATTTTGATGACCTCTTTATTATTTCAAGAAGTTTTTCTTCATTATCAGGCATACCCACATTGGCAACTTTTCCGTCTATAACTAATGCAGGACTTCCCATTACACCAAGTTCGATAAGCTCACTTACATCTTTGCTGTACTCAACTTCTGCATCTATCTTTTTTTCTTCCTTCAGCTTCAAGACCATCTCATGAAGTTTTGTACATGTTGGACAACCACTTCCTATCACTTTAATTTTCATTAGCAACAACCTCTGCATCCACATTTATTTTTTTTATCTGTTTCATTATCTTCCTTTTTTTTCTTTGGTGCACATTCAATTGAGTGCACATTTTCATCTTCACAACAAACTTTTTTATCTTTCATTTTTTCACCTTTATCTGAATTTTTGAAAATCCTGCCCTTATTTATTAATAAAATTGTTTTCTATATCAATTTTAATTGCTTTTTGTGAAATCATCTGCATCCCTATTAAATTGTATGGCTTTTGCATCACATATCTTAGAGCATCCTTTGCACAAGTCCACGCATTTATCTGGGTTCTTGACAACAGGTTTGCCTTCTTTTACTTCATAGACACCATGAGGGCAAAAGTTTGCACATGACAAGCATGAGGTGCATTTTTCATAATCTATGATTGGATACCACTCCTTTGACATTTTACGCAGCCCTTGTTTTCTGTATTGCATCAGCAATAAGCTTTTTTGACTCTTCAGTTGTCTTATTTCTTATGTCAATGCCTACAAGCTTCGAAATGTCATACCCTGCTTTTTCAAAGGAATCTTTGAACATCTTGACCTGCATCTGAGGGTCGCAGCCAGCAACATACAATATCCCTATATCTTCTGAATTTTTTAGCAGCCTTTGAAGAAATCTGTCTCCGTCATCTGCGCAAAGCTGGCAGTGTATAGCAACAAAATCCATTCCTATGTCTTTTCTGATATAGTTCGCAATCTCATATATGTTTTCTTTTTCAAATGATGGGCATGTTCCCTGGCACACACATAATAATAATCCTTCTTTTCTCATTTGTTTCGCCTCTTTTTTATGATATTAAGAATTTCATATATCCTTTTGTCTTTAATTGAATACCAAATGCATTTTCCTTCTTTTCTTGACTTGAGTATATCCCATTCAAGCAGCTTTGTAAGATGCATTGATGTATTGGATTGTGTTCTTCCTATAATTTCTGGAAGTTCGCAGGCGCATTTTTCTCCTGATAGCAGGGTTTCAATAATCAGATATTTTGTTTCCTGGCCTAAAGCCTTGAACAATTTAATATTTTTTTTCATATCAATATCTGTTGATATGAGTTTATTTATAAATCTTTCTTTTACTTTTGTTTAAATTCTTCAAGATCTTCTTTTGCTTTATGCAATATATTA
>CAZFSZ010000084.1:0-3068 GCA_964521755.1 uncultured Methanosarcinales archaeon
AAGCGAAAGGGTGCAACCCGTCCCCAAAATATGAAATATTTTGCGTATCCACGCAGGTGGGCTCGAAAGTATCTTTGGGGTTTTAGGGGGTCGGCGAGAATTTTTTGCTTCTTTTTTTCTAAAAAAGAAGATTTTTGAGATGGGGCTTTTGCCTTCTTTTTCAAAAAGAAGTCTTTTAGTTAAAGTTATAAATGTTTGATTCATATTTTTTATTATAATGAAATTAAGTTTAGTTATTCCAACATATAACGAAAAAGAGAACATTCAAAAACTTATTAAAAAAATTCAAGAAGAATTTAAGGAAAATAAGATTAATGGAGAAATAATTATAGTTGATGACAATTCTCCAGACGGAACAGGAAAAATTTTAGAAGATTTGAAAAAGAAACAAAAAAATCTTAAAGTTATACATAGAAATGGAAAACTTGGACTTTCCTCTGCTGTCTTAGAAGGATGGAAAATTGCAGATGGCGAAGTTTTGGGAGTTATGGATGCTGATTTGAGCCATCCACCAGAAAAGATAAAAGAACTTTTTGGAGCAATAGAAAAAGGCGAAGCAGATTTTACAATTGGAAGTAGATATATTAAAGGCGGAAAAATTGAGGGTTGGAATTTTAAAAGAAAATTAATGTCTAAAACTGCGACACTTTTGTCAAGAGTTTATACAAAAGTAAAAGACCCTATGACTGGTTTTTTTATGATTAAAAAAGAAGTCATAAAAGATGTTGATTTAAATCCAAAAGGTTTTAAGATTTTGTTAGAAGTAATCATTAAAGGAAAATATCAAAATATTAAAGAAATTCCAATAACTTTTATTAATCGCGTTGAGGGGAAAAGTAAAGCAGGAACAAAAGAAATTTTTTATTATCTCCAAAATTTAGTAGGATATTTACCACATAAAAAAAATATTATAAAAGAATTTGTCAAATTTGGGGTTGTTGGGGGGATTGGCACTTTAGTAAATATAATAATTTTATATTTACTTACTGAAAAGGCAGGGGTTTATTATCTTATTTCTGCGATTTTTTCTTTTATCATTGCTATGAGTAGCAATTTTATTTTAAATAAAATTTGGACATTTAAGGAAAATATAAAATTAGGAATTGGAAAAAAATATTTACAATTTGGTTTAGTGAGTGTTTCAGCCCTTTTAGTAAATCTCCTTTTCCTTTATATTTTTACAGAAGTTTTTGGAATTTATTATATAATCTCTCAAATTTTAGCAATTGGAATTGCATTAATAATAAATTTCTTTGGTAACAAAATATGGACTTTCAGCAAATAATAAAAAAACATAAATGGATTATCATAATTTTTATAATTGCACTTTTAATTAGAATTGCTTTTGTTTTTTCTACACCTGTAAAAATATGGGATGAAACGGTTTATGCAAATCTGGGTTATAATTTAGCCCATAATCCTTTAGATTATTCAGTAGCCCATAATGGGTGGAGTGATTTTATTCCTTCTGGTGGAGATGATTTTTATGGATGGCCTAAAATGGGTTTTAGAGCCCCATTATTACCTTATCTTTTAATGCCTCTTTATTTTTTTCATCTAAATTTTTTAGTTCAATTTTTTGTTGCAATAGTCGGAGCTTTATCTGTTTGTTTAGTTTATCTTTTAGGGGAAAAATTATTTAATAAAAAAGTTGGGATTTATTCAGCAATTTTATTTTCTTTAATCCCGTTGCATGTGATTTATAGTGCAAAAATTTTAACAGGAGTTTTATTTACTTTTTTTGTATTATTAACTTTTTTAAGTTTTTGGAAAGGTTACGAAGAAAACAATAAAAAATATAAAATTTTATTTGGAGTATTTTTGGCTTTGGCACTTTTATCAAGATATACTGCTTTATGGATTATGCCTATCTTTTTGATTTATTTTTTAGCAAGAGATAAATCTCTTAGATTTCTAAAAGATAAATATCTCTGGTATTCCATCTTAGCTTTTTTTATAACTTTAATTCCTTGGTTTATTTATGGAATTTTTGAATATAATAATCCCCTTGGTGCTTTTATCCACGGAGCAAAAGCATCTAGTTATTGGGGCGGATTTCAATCTTGGGCTTTCTTTTTCCAATATTGGCCTCAAATGTTTTCAATAATTGGCTTTGTTTTTGTAATTGCTTTAATTTATATTTTATACAAAAAAGATTTTTTCAAAAAAGAAATTTATCTTTTGTTAATTTGGTTTGCTTTCTTTTTAGGAATGGCAATTTATATGCCCCATAAAGAAGACAGATTTATTTTAGCAATTGTTCCAACAATTGCCTTAATTTCGGGATACTTTATAGACAAAATTAAGAAATATAAAAAGATAATTTTAGTGTTAATTATCATTATAACCTTGTTCTCTCTTTCATCTCAATTTTATACAAGTTACAATAATTCTTATACCGGAACTAATAAATGTTTTTTAGAAAGCACAAATTTCCTTAAAGAAGTTGGGGGAAATTCGGTTATAATTACTGATGAATCTACGGTTGTTTATTATTACACAAAATTAGAAACTCACTTTTATCCTAATCCTTGGAATTACAGCACTTTACAAAGTTGGGTAAAAAGTGATTATTCTGACAAACAAGTTTATGCTCTTTTTGGGGATTACATTATAAAACCTGATGGAGAATCTGAAAGAATAAAAGAAGATTTAGAAAAAAATTCTGAAAAGATTTTTGAATGCTTCAAAGGTGATGGTTATTCTGCTGTATATAAAATATCTGCGTAAGCGACAAATTGTCCGAAGGACACCCCATCTCAAATTTAAAAAACAAGAAAAATATTTGGGTGTAACGAAGTAAAACCTCTTATCGTTTGTTAGACGAAATTTCTCGGAAATTTCGTGAGTGTTTTCGTTGGTTCGATAAGAGAAGTATTTTTCTGTTTTTATAATCGAGCAAACCGCAGTTTGCGAGACTATCTGTCGCATAAGCGACTTCGAGCCGACCCCCTAATTTTTCTGAAAGAAAAATATTCGTAATGGTTTTCGAGCCCACCGAGTAATATGTCGCCTAACATCGCGATTAAGGGAAGTTTTTCTGATTCAAATATAAGAGAAAAATTTGG
>CAZFSZ010000085.1:0-2930 GCA_964521755.1 uncultured Methanosarcinales archaeon
TGTAGTCCAATATTTTTCCTATCTTTGTGCTAAGCTTTAGTTTAGTTGTCCATGGTTCTACATCAACTGAATTCCAAAGCTTAAATATCAGCCCTATTCTCTTTCTTATCATCATGGGCTCTTTTGTTTCTACCCATGAGGGTCCGTATACTTTTTCAGAATCTATAGCAGTCATACTGTTGGCAAAATCATAAAGATTATCAAGTGTCAATGTTGCTGCAAAATCTAATTCTTTTGCATTAGTCTGGTTATCGCTTACCTTAAATATTATATTACCGTTTATCGTGACATATCTTGTAAAGACATTCTCATTACCGTCTTTTAGAGTTATTTCGAAATCAAGGGAATCACCAAAACCGCTTGTGAGTTTTTCAAGCACTATCATCGCTTTTTCATCCTGTTTGACATTCTCTATCTCATTTGCAGGTGGTGCGATAGTGCTCTTATCTGAAAGCTGGTACTCGATGAGCTTTCTCATCATATTTTTATTTCCTATTACCTTGTATTTATAGAGAGTGCTCCACATATCAACATCTTTATGACTCACAGATTTTAATTCTTCCCATACATGGAATTCTATATTGCCATTCTTATAATCGATATTTACTTTCTCAAACTCATCAGGCCATTTGTTTTGACCCTTGCAGTTAAGACTGTTTGATACTTGTTGAGAAGTCTGATGAAAGAATCCCATCAATCTTTCAAAACCTGAAGTAGGATTGAGATATTTTTCCATATCATCCCCTAAGAAATCATCGACATACCAGTCAAAAAATTCTTTGTTTAATGATTCCTGAAGTTTTTCTCTAAAATAAAGCATTGCTTCATAACTGTAGGGTTCACATTTTTTAGTATGTGGTGTTGATTGTCTGGCTGATGAAACTTTTTGCACAAAATTAAAAAAGTCTTTTCTAAAACCTTCTCGAGTTACAGACAAATAAGAGACTTTTTCTGAACAAAAACCAGACAAAGAAATGGTGTTAGGATAATTTTCACAAATCTTTTCACAATCATCATCAAACCAGCATTTTTCCATGCATTCACTTTTGCTGTCTTCATATATTGTTGTTTTGAATTACCTTCCATCTTTTGGAGGAGTAATTCTATAATTACCTCCTTTTTGAACATAACTGGGTAAGTTTTCTGTTGTTATTTCATCCATTTCACTGTCCATTAATTCTACGCATTCGTCATAATCTAACCCATAGATTGGTTCTAATACATCTATGAATTCAACCCCTAACTCCTTAAAATCAGGATTATTTGAGAAATACGCTTCTCTAAGGGATTCTTTAAATGACATTATGTCATCCATCAGTTGGTTTTCATAATAAGATTCTGTGTGTTTTCTTGCACCGACACTATATCCCCAATCATAGTGTTTGTTATCATCAGAATATATGCCTATGAATATGTGCATATCATGAGTTCTCATAATGTATCCATAAGGCTCTTTGTACTCCTCTAAAGCGTTTTCAAGCTCGGCTTTACTCCAACCTGAAAAAGCATTTTCTTGCATCGTTCTTTGTTTTTCATCATGATGATATTCAAGAAGAACAATCATCTGTGCAACAGAAATCTCGCCATTATCATATTGTGTAGCAGTCTCTTCAAAGTCATGAAGAGCATCTGTGATCGAAACTGAGGCAGAAACTGAGGGGATGAGCACCAAAACTAATATTATAAGGATTATGTGGTTTTTAAATTCCATATAATTTAAATGTATATTTGCATTTATTTAAGTGTTTTGGAAAGTTCAATGGAAATAAGTATATTTATAAATTCTTTTATGAACAGGCTGTCTCACAATTACTAACTCTATAATATTATCTCTCGTCGAGAGATAGAAAGATTTATATAGTTTCTCGTCTATAAAATAGTATAAAAAGAGGTGATTCTACATGGTTTACATCAAATCAAGCGCAAAACAAACACTACTTCTCCCGACTAATCTTAAGGATATCATCCCTAAAGATCACATCTGTTATTTAATAGAGGATGTTATTGGTCAGCTAGACTTTAGCAACTTTGACAAAGAAGTTGAAGGACATGGAAATCCTAGTTACCATCCAAGAATTCCATTAAAAATAATCATAAATGGAATCTGCGAAAGAGTTACCTCAACAAGAAAGTTAGATAAGCTAACATATGAAAACATAGTTTTCAGGTATTTAGCTGAAAACTTAAATCCTGATTTCCATACAATTGCATTGTTTAGGAAAGAAAACAGACAATTGATAAAACAAACCTTCCTGCAAACTATCAAGATAGCTAAGAATCTTAACATGGTCAACTTCAACAAGCTTTACCTTGACGGAATAAAGGTTAAAGCTAATGCTTCCAAAAGCAAGAGCTTTACTAAAGAAGAGATTGATTTTCTCTCTGACTTTGTCGATAAGCATCTTAAAGAGATGGACAAAGTTGATGAAGAGGAGGATAAGAAACATGGCGATTCAAATGGGGAGCCAAAGATTCCTGATCATCTGACAAGCAGAAGAAAATTAAGAGAAAAAATCAAAGAGATTATGAAAGATACTAAGAAAGCAAAAAGACAAATAGAGAAAGCTAAAGCCAAGATTAAGGAAGAGAAAGTTGACAAGGTTAACTTAACTGATATGGATTCTAAGATGATGAAGATGAAAAAAGGCCTGCAATATGAGCAAGCTTATAATTGCCAGCTTCTTGTTGAAGACAAAGGGGAGATTATTGTAGGGAACTATATATCTGATTCTCCAAATGACAGTCATGAAACAATCCCTACAATGGAGAAGTTTAAGCAAGAACAAGATATAAGTTTAAATGGCGTGGAGATGTTTCAGGATAATGGATTTTCTGGAAGCATAACAGCAGAGTATTATGACAAGGAAGGAGCTATTGGAACGCTTTGATAAACTCTTAATAAAATCCCTCATTTAGTATAAATCCAATAA
>CAZFSZ010000086.1:0-2778 GCA_964521755.1 uncultured Methanosarcinales archaeon
ATTCTTATGATTAGAAAATGCTATTCAGCTCTTCCTTTATTGATCAAAACATCTGCAACTTCAAAAGGAATCTCTGCATCTTCCCCTTCTTCAAACGGCCCGTATTCCTGCAGATCAGGTCCTACAAATCTGGGAACAGAATGAGTTATCTTGACTGATTTATTTTTGTCTTCTTTGCTTTCTTTTTCTTCATCTTTTTTCTCTTCCGGATTTTCTTTTTCTTCAGATTCTTTCTTTATCCCAATATTTGCTTTTATTTCAGGAAGCTTTGCCTGCTGTATGTTCAGCAGCACCCCGTTTCTGAAACCATCCAAAACATTCAATATACTCTCATAAAGCAGTCTTTCCTCTTTAAGCATTATTGAAGTATCAATATTGATAGAAGGTGTTCTGGAAACATCTATAGCAGCATCAATTATCTTCTTCTCTCTTTTTTCATACAACTCTTTTAATATCTTCCTTATATTTTCTATCTGCTTGTCAACTTTCTTTTTTTCTTCTTCTGCAAATAAATCCTGCTTTTGTCTTGACTGCTCAAGAAATTCCCCTTTTTCTTTCAGATATTTTGCTACATCTGAAAAAAACCCTTCATTGATCTTTTGAAGCTCATCTCTTGTTTTCTCTCTTCTAAGTATCTCATACAGTGTTTCATATGTGATATTAACTTCTTTTTCAGCCATCTTTCCCCATTCACAATTATTTTCTTTCTTTATTTAAATTTTTATATTTTCGGCTGTGGTGCAATCCTAGCTGTCTGTGTCATTATTGGCATTATTGATAAAATCAATAATGACATGACCAGACGTAGCTTACTATGTTCCTATACATAGTATTGGGTTATAGTAAGTGAAGTAAGATAGGATTGCACCACAGCCATATTTTCATTAGTTTTTTAAACTGTATCCAGATTCTTATCCTATGACGACCTTAACTTTTAAAGATTTGTCTTTTAAAGATAAAAAAAACAGTATTGGAATAGATTTTCTTAGGGTATTCTCTGCAGAGATCCCAAAAAAAGAGTTATCGTCTATCGGAAACTTCAAAATAAACAAAAATTCAATCACTTTTGAAAATACTACTCAAAAAAAAGCAGAAAAAAGATTCAATTTTTTGCTTTCAGAGGCATTCAAAAACCTTGAAAACAAACTTACTCATAAAAAAACAATATATATCCATCAAAACTCAGGTATTCCTTTGCTGGGAAATAATGCTTTTGGACTTATAGATAGAAACACATCTATAATCGAAGTAAGATGCATAACTGGCTGCAATCTTGACTGCATCTACTGCTCTGTAAACCAAAATAAAAGGCCTGTTGATTTTGTTGTTGAAAAAGATTATCTGATTAAAGAATTCAGAAAATTAATAGAGCACAAACAGATAAACAACCTAGAAGCTCACATCGGAACCCAGGGAGAGCCTTTGTTGTATGAGCCACTTCCAGAGATTATAAAAGACCTGGCTTCTTTTCCAGAAGTTTCAGACATTGCTATAGATACAAACGGCACTTTTTTAACCAAACAAAAAGTAGATCAACTGGTTAATGCAGGGCTTACAAGATTTTGTTTTTCAATCAATGCTTTGGATAAAGACTTAGCAGAAAAAATAGCAGGTGTTTGTCCTAAAAAAGAACATGAATTTTCTCCTGCATATAACTTAAAACACATTTTAGATATTGCAGAATATATATCTAAACAGGATGTTGAACTTATCTTAACACCTGTCTGGATTCCAGGAATAAACGATAAAGAAATATCAAAACTGATAGATTTTTCAAAGAAACTCAACTGTGGAATCGGAATTCAAAACTTTCTGAACTATAAATTTGGAAAAAATCCAGTCAAACAGATGTCTTGGAAAAAATTTACTAAAAAAATGAAAAAACTTGAAAAAGAAAAAGAAACTAAATTATTGTTTGAATTTAAAAAAGATTTTAATATAAGAAAAACAAAACCATTACCAAAACCTTTCAGAAAAAGAGATATAATCAAAGCAAAGATAGTTTCTTTAGGAAGGCTAAAGAATGAAAAACTTGCTGTAGCAAAAAACAGAGTTATTTCTGTCCATAATTGTGATTTATCTTTAAATTCAAGAGTAAAACTCAAAATAGTAAGAGAAAAACATAATATCTTCTCAGCTATCGCAGTATGATTATTTAGGGTTTATTTCTAGGTCGCTTATGCTTAATCCAGTAACAACCATCTTATTGCCGTCTAAAGCATAATCCTGGTAATTTGCCAATACACTTGTAACTCTTCTTGTATCTAAAGCTAAAGTTCCAGCAGCCAACAAAGCATAATTTCCTTTTTTAAACTTGTAAAGATTTATTATACCTTTTCCAATCTCAAATCCTTCTAAGCAATTTTCAGGATATCCCATAAGTTTTGCAGCCACAGAATTAATACACGGCCCTCCAACAACAATAGTATTCATCTCTTCCAAATTATCTACTTCTGTATCTAAAACAGCTCTTTCTAGTCTTTTGTCTCCCATTCTCTGCTGAAGACTAACTGCAATATCCACTGCTCCTAAAACATCTTCTGTAGCTGCTCCTTTTCCAATAACAATCCTTGTATTCCCTCTTGCAAACATAGTTGGATAATCTCCTAAATCATACCCCCATACAGGCACAGCCATCAATAATATTACAAATATAGATAAGATTAGTTTCTTTATCATTTTATATTCAAAAATTGATTAGAATATAAATATTTTTTGTTTAAATAGGCGTTGCGCGGAAACTCTAACTAAAAAGAATTTATTTTCTAACAAGAACAT
>CAZFSZ010000087.1:0-2706 GCA_964521755.1 uncultured Methanosarcinales archaeon
TTGCCAATCCGTGTTTCTCGTCGTGGTTTCGCTTCATGATGAGACCGCGTGGCGGCTGCTTTCATGTGGAATACCCGGTGGGCGTCCCGTGGGACTGCCCACCAGATGTGTGTTCACTCATATGTGAGGATTGGATAGTGGTAATTCGGGTGGGTTTATAAAGATTTGGTTTTAGGTGAATGCGATAAGTTGACATGCCCGCAGGGTGCCTGTACATTGCATGATCATAGGATTAGAAAGATCGATCAAGACGCTCAAGATTCCAAAGGCGCGCATTGGTCTTCCGGGACAGACCAGTTCGGAACGAGATACCTCGAAGTCACGACCATCTCGTTGGCCATCGGTTGAGCTAAGTCGTCCTTCGGAACTAGTAGCCGCCATGGGTTAAGAAAACCAGAAGGACCTAGGAATCGTTGGAGAGAATATGTCACGAAACAGAAGAAAGCTAAGGCTCAAGCAAGGCTTCAATCGACGACGACGCTTTCGTCTGAAGGCTTTCAAGGAGAAAGCGCAAGGGAGATTCTCTTTAGACAAAGTCGTTACCGGCCCGACAAGTGATGGTGTAAAGATGTCCGATCTGCTGGAAGAGTTCGTCGAGCCGTACGAGAAATACGCTGAGACAGATGAAGCGTACAAGAATCTGTTAATGACGGCGGCCATTGCCTGGAATGTGACGTTGTTTCCTGAAAAAGAGCGAGCGTCCAAGCTTGAGGAACTGCTTTCGACATTACCCCGAAGCACCAGAAAAGACGGCAGACAAATCATTCGGGAACTAGTAACCAGAAAGGAGCGATACTTTGCCCAGCATAAACGAATGATTCTTGATTTCACAGTGGAAGAGAGGGGAGACGACTGCCGTCTATCTGTTCTGTCCACGGCCAATCCGGTGGGAGTGGGGCATGACTGATTCAAGAGTTGAGAATATTCTTGAAGCGTTTGAGACATTCGACGGAGTTTACAAGCGCAGCGAAGTTGGGGCTGCAGTCAAGCTTCGAGAACAGATAACCCCGCATCTGCTGCGAGTGCTCGAACAAGTTCTCTCGGAGCCACACAAGTATGCCAATGAGCAAGATTATTATGCTCACATCTATGCCCTTGTTCTTCTGGGGCACTTCAAGGAGCAGAGAGCCCATCGAACAATTGTTGAGTTATTCAGCTTGCCGACCGACCTTCCGCACCAGCTTTTTGGCGACATAGTCACCGAAAACCTGCCTATCATTCTACTTAGAACGTGCGGCGGCGCGACCGAATGCATTAAGTCATTGATTCTGAACGAAGAGGCGGACGACTACTGTCGCAGTTCCGCTATGCGAGCTATGGTTTTCGCAGTTGCCAAGGGCGTGGAACCGCGAGAGAGCGTTTTAGGATTATTCCGTTCTCTTTTCACCGGTAATGAGGCAGACTGCAATTCTCCATTCTGGAGCTTTCTGGCCAGTGCTGTGTGTGATTTGTACCCCGAAGAAATGATGGAGATCATCCAGCAGGCATATCAGGACAAACTGATCTCCCCGGGGATTATTGGCCCCGAGAGCTTCCAAAGAACCTTGGCAGAGGGCAGGGAGCGCACTGTCGAACGGGTGAGAGCCCGAATTCGTCGAAGATCACCAAAGAATGTGCATGATTACATGTCGTGGTGGGCTTGCTTCTCAAACCAGCAGCCCTCTTTGCGAATCTCTGCTTTTTCAGGGAAGAGGCCGGCACAAGGATCGCCAGGCAAACGAAAAGTAAGAAGACGGAAAATCAGAAAGAGAAAGCGAAATGCACGGAAAAGAGGCCGTCGTTAACCGGATAGAACCGTCTCCCAAGCTCTGCTTCGATGCCCGCAATGGATTTGTTATCGACAACGCTCTCTTCGAACCCGCTTTCCTAAGGGTATACGTTCCAAACATCGAGAATGTGCCAACCACTGCCAGACTTTCCTAATGCTCCGGAAATGGACCAGCCTGTGCGACACGCATCGCTTATCTCCCCCGGTACAGAAATGGTGATCCTGTCGTTTTGCAGAAATTGCGACAGATGCAACTTGCCCGGCTCTGTCGCTACCACAGTAAAATGGTCTTCAAGCACTTCCGCGCAACTAACCGCCGTATAGTCGGCATATTCCGCAAGCATATAGGCCAAGTCTTCCGTCGCTGGTAGTTCTTTTGCTGCAGTAGCGCCCCGATCGGTCATCTGGCCGGCATCTTCTGAATCGACGTATCCCTTCTCTTTTAGCCATTTGCCTAGCTTCTTGATTACGGTGCCAGCTGCCTGCATCAGGCCTTTGCCGCACGCGACCTTACGAACCATGAAATAGTCGAGGAACTCACCGACGTTCTCAGGAATCTTCTCCGGCCCAAAAACCTGACAGAATTCGCGGTGCTCATCGCCGTTTGCATTGTACAAGCGGTCGAACAACGCGCTTTCCTGCTCGTCCAGAGACTGGTATGCGTAGCCATCCATAGACGATCGAAATAAATGAATTACGTCTTCATACTTGCGCATTGTGGCAGGCTTCAGGCGTTTTCTCTGTTCCTCCAGAAATTCTTTGAGCACGGCCTCGATTGTCTTCTCTGCCGATAGAGAATGCTTCCTTGTATCGTCCTTCATTTCAATGCCCTTCTATAGTCTGCTCCCTGCCTCAGGAGTCCACCACGGTAGTCGCTCACATGCTCCGGATCGCATCTGCTGAGAACAGACAAGACTGAAACTTCCAAGCGGTTTTCA
>CAZFSZ010000088.1:0-2700 GCA_964521755.1 uncultured Methanosarcinales archaeon
ATTTTTGGATGGCAATGTATCCGGAGCAATTGTATAAAGATGATTTCCATTTTCTGAATTTTCCAGCTTTTTTTCCAGCTTTCCATGGTCATTCTCATCATCCACCACCTTTAAACTGCCTGAATGAGAATATGTTTCATATGGATTATGCCAGTGGAAAATCAGGTTTTCAACTCTGTCAAACAAATGATGGTTTGCTGATCCAAAATAGGCTGCACCTATAATTGAAACCCCTATTCCAATTTTTCCAATATGGCCTTTTAGGAAACCCCATACTGCTCCAAGCTTGCCTATTCCTGTTTTCATTTTTTATCCTTTCCTGAATACTTTTCCTTTAGATCATCCCATTTTTGCTCTGTTTTCTTTTTGAAAATTTCTGCCTCTTGGTCCAATCCTTTATCATTTTTTCCTGATCTTATTCTGGCAAACCATCTGATTGCTTTGTCAACAGTTTCTGGAGCATAATCTTCTGCTTTTTCTGCTGTCTTGATCAAAACATAGTCAATTAAAACGCAGGCATCTCCTACAGTTTCTATTGATTTATAAGCGTATTCTCTAGTTTTTTTTGCAACCTTCTCTTCAAGTTCAACAGCATAGCCTCTTGTCTTTTTCTCGAAATTGACAGACCAGTCAGTAAATTTTTGGAACCCTTTTTTTGTTGATTCTGCAGCATTCTCAGCGGTTTTTTCCCAAAATTCTTTAGCATCAACAGTATATTCTTTTGTTTTCTCAAATCCTTGTCTTGTTTTTTCTTTTACAGTGTTGTAATCATTTACAATCTTTTCCAGTTCATTATTTTTGTTAAGATTTTCAGCTGCTTTTGAAGTGTCTGCTGCTACGTCATTTGCATATCTTCTCGATTCTTTTTTAACAACTTCTGTAATGTTAGAAACATATTTTCCAGTATCTTTTGCAACACTAACAGTATAATCTTTTGTCACGCCAGCAACATGTTCTGCTTCATTTTTGTATCTAACACCTCCTGCAAAAAAAGCTGTGCATAAAGCACCTATTGCTCCTAATTTATAGATTAATTTCATTTTTTGCCTCCAAAATAATCCCTGACATCTTTTCCAAATTGCAATGCTTTAACAATAGCATAAGCCCCAAATGCTAATTTGAGCGTTGTTGAGTCAAATGAGTCGTATGCGATGTATCCGATCCCTCCTTTAATGAAGTTAGCAGTCGCAGATTGTGCTTTTCCCTGATAATCAATTGTCTTATCTTTGAGGAATCTTTTTGTTTCATCTAAAATACCTTCCAGCTCCATTTTCTTCATTCTCCACCGGGTTTTTTCCCAGTTCTTTGTTTAGTTCATTTAGTTGCAGCTGTAATTTTTCAACCTCTTTTTCCAGTTCGCTTCTTTCTTTTGCACTGTATTCATAATCCTGCAGTTTCTTTCCTGTTTTTTGAAGCAGATATCCTGTTGTTTGCACTGTTTTCTCCAGCATAGGGCCAGGACCTTCTTCTTTATAGGTTGTATATGCTCCTTGAAAACAACCCCCTGCTTTTGCTATTACATATATCCCTCCAATTAAGATCAAATTTCTTAATATCTTCATTTTGGTTTTTCCTGTGGATTGTTCCACATCTGATAAAGCTCCCCATATCCATCTAAAATACCATCAAGGTCTTTTTTAATCTCCTCAACAGGCCTTGTCTGAAATATTTCTTGTGAAAGTGTTTCTTTAACTGGATTCTGGTTTTGGGTTTCTTTCATTGCAAAATAACTGCAGACATAAAACAAAGCTGCCGAACCAGCCCCAACCAATGCAAGCTTTCCATAATCTCTGAGTTTTTCATCTCCCATGCATATAGTATGGTAAAAAGAATATATTAACATGAGTTGTAGTTGGGAATACAACAATCAGAAATAGATTATATTCTTGTTTAGGTTGTAATCTTTTAAATTAATCGAATAAATAGAATTGTCTATTGAATCTTTTCCGCCTTGTTTTTTAAATATTTTTTCCAGATTCTGCTTTTCCAATACAGTAATCTTATATTTTTCAGCTTCCTGCTTTACTTTGTCCTCAAATCTTTTGTTTGTAACTAAAAAAGCTATATCAGCATCTGTAAACCCTCTTCTTTCATATACTTCATCAACTAGATTGTCAATCTTTGGAATAATCTGCTGATTTTTTTTTCTGCTCCCCGTCTCTGAGCACATAAGAAATTGGATATCGAGATGAAAACTTAGCTTCAACAATTGCATGATAAATCTTTCCTTCATTAATTATATTATAGCTTATATCAACCTGCCTGAAAACATATCTTTTTTTGTGAAATTCTACATTTCTCAGAACATTTGAAAAATCCTGCTTTTTTATCATATCTTCCAGCCAGATCTCAAACTTAGTTCCTTTTACCTTTTCTTTAGTCAGCATCAAATATAGATAAAGAAAGATTCTATTTTAATATAAGTTGTAGCTTAAAATACAACAAGGAAAAAATAAAATAAATATTTTCTTAAGGGCACAAGAATGCCAGTTTAAAAGGAATGATTCCTGTCTTGTTTGCCAAAAATATGATCGCTAATGTCAAGATTATACCGATGACAAGCCCGATAAGTGCAAACTTCATCTCTATTATTCCCAACTGTGCTTTTTTAGAAGATAATAATTTCATTGTATCACCTTTTGCCTTTTTTGATATTATCTATTAAATTTAGTCTTAACTATATAAAATTTACTAAAATAA
>CAZFSZ010000089.1:0-2522 GCA_964521755.1 uncultured Methanosarcinales archaeon
TTAAAACTGCAAACCTTTAAATAATCAAATTATTTTTGCTTAAATATGGATTTTGAGAAATATTACAACCTGAATATAGAAGAGACAAAGCAGAAGTTAAGAGAATCTGTGAAATTTGATGATTTTATCGTGCAATCTATAAACAATATTGGTGAGATAAACAGAGTTATCAATACCTTGGCTAAAAGACTGCGGGAATGGTATGAATTCTACAATCCAGAGTTTTCAAGAGGAGTTTATGACCATGAAGAGTTTGTTTTGGCGGTTGTTTCCGGAAAAGACAAGAAGAAAAACGATTCAATGGGTGCTGAATTAAGCAAAGAGGATATGAAGCCTATAATGGACCTGGCTGAGGAAATCAAGGGTCTTTTTGAGCTTAAGAAGAAACAGGAGAAATACCTGGAGAAAGTTATGAGGGATAATTGTCCTAATATATCTGCAGTTGCAGGAGAGCTAATAGGGGCAAGATTGATTGCAATCGCAGGAGATCTCAAGAGGCTTGTTTTGTTTCCAGCCTCTACAGTTCAGCTGCTTGGAGCTGAGAAGGCGCTGTTCAGGCACATGAGAACAAAAGCAAAAGCTCCCAAGTATGGCGTTATAATCAAACACCCTCTTGTTGCAAGGGTTGATAAAAGTAAGAAAGGAAAGGCTGCAAGGAAACTTGCTGACAAGATACTTCTTGCTGCAAAAGTGGATTATTTCAAAGGAGATTTTATCGGAGATAAGTTGAGAAAGGAAGTTGAGGGAGTGTTTAAATGAAAGCAAAAGGAGCGATAAGAGGAAAGAATGCAAGAAGTTTTGCAGAAAGAGCAATCAGGAAAGATTGGATAGTTTCAGTAGAGAAGTATTTAGTTCCAGAGTTAAAGCCAAATAAGAGAATGAAGATTGTTGATTTTGCTGCTGGCTCTGGGAATATAATCCCTTTTTTCAAGAATAAAGTTAAGGAGTTTGCCGCTGTTGATGCTTCTGAAGAGATGGTTAAAATCCTTAATGAAAAATTTGGAAGTATCAAGAATCTCAAGATTATCAAATCAGATGTTTCTGATGTGCCTTTGTCTTCTAATAAGTATGACGCGGTTATAATCAAGTTCGCTTTACACCATATCTTTAATGCTGATTCTGCAATTAAAGAAGCTTATAGGGTATTGAAAAAAGGAGGAAGGCTTTTTATTGTTGACTGTGTTTTTGAAGGAATCTTTTTTGACAGGATCAAGGTTCAATTTATCAAATTGAAAAAAGCATTTAAACAAGGATTTCATGAATTTTTCTGCAGGTACAGGAATAAAAAAGAGATTGAAAATCTGTTATTGAGAAATAATCTTGAGATATCAAAAGAAAAAGACATTAAGGGAACCAAAACTTACAAATATTTTACTGATTATATTTTTGTAGCTAGAAAATGAAACAATCAAGATTTCACCGAATTTATGAAAAAGGAAAGAGAAGAAAGAAGCTTTTTACAAAGAATTTAATCCCTGGAAAGACAGTCTATGACGAAAATCTGATAAAAGAGAACAATCTTGAATACAGAGAATGGGATGCAAGAAGAAGCAAGCTTGCAGCGGCTATATTAAAGGGTATTGATAAGATTGGCATTGAGAAAGGAAGTGTTGTTTTGTATCTTGGAGCAAGTTCAGGGACGACTGTTTCACATGTTTCTGATATTGTTGGAAAGGAAGGTTTTGTTTTTGCTGTTGAGTTTGCACCGAGGATGATGAGAGATCTTGTTTTTTTATGTGAGGGCAGGAAAAATATCGCTCCGATGCTTTACGATGCAAACAAGCCTGAAGAGTATAAGGAGAAAATGGCAGATGAAGCTGATATTGTTTATATGGATATTGCTCAGAGGAACCAGGCAGAGATATTTCTGAAAAATGTTGATATGTTTTTGAAGAAAGGAGGTATGGGGTTATTAGCAGTGAAAGCAAGAAGCGTCAATGTTACCGAGAAACCGTCCAAGATATTCAGACAGGTAAGGGAAAAATTAGAAAAAAATTTAAAGGTGATTGACAGTAAAATGTTAAGTCCTTTTCAGAAGGACCACTGTATGTTTGTGGTGAAAAAATGGGAATAATAAAAGGAATATTCAAACTGGTTTTTGGAGTAATCAAACTGCCATTTAAGATAATCTCTGCTCCTTTCAGAAAAAGTGAAAAAGAGCCTGAGAAAGAGAAAAAAGAGCTAAAAGAAGAGATAAGAGAGAAGAAAAGAGAGATAAGAAAGCAGAAAAAAAAGCTGGGAAGGGGGAAGGGATTCAATGAGAAAAGAATGAGAAAGAAACTAAGGGATCTTGAGGCCTCTATCAGAAGGCATCCTGACAGGCTAAAATATCTGGAGCATCTTTTTAAGAGATATCAGGCAAAGATAAAAGATAATTATAATGTTTTGAGAGACAAGGAAGGGATGAACGCAAGCCTGCAGTCAATAATAAACCTGATAAGAAGAGTTAAGACAAAAGGTGCGCATAAAGCAAAGAAAGAACAGGAAGAGATGATAGAGAAATAATCTCTAAAAAGTATATA
>CAZFSZ010000090.1:0-2366 GCA_964521755.1 uncultured Methanosarcinales archaeon
TCTCCAGTCAAACTAAAAGATGAATTTACAGGAGCATGAGTTATTCCCTGCCCATTATAATTCTTAATTCCACATGTAGCATTGCAGGCATAATCATAACAATCCATTCCTCCTGAATTATCATTATCATAATCATCAGCGCAATTTCCAGCTTCAGCCCCATTTGCTCCGCAAACTCTTCCATCTGGACTGTAAACTTGTCCTGTACAAGCAGTATCTCTGCAGTCTATATCTCCATCATAATCATCATCATAAAAATTCATGCAAAGTTCTGTTATTGCACTTCCCTGAAGATTTCCCTCTCTATCTCTTAATTTTCCTGCACAATCTCCGTCTGAAAGATCTGTACTTCCATCATGATCATTGTCTTTTCCATCTAAACATGAATCCCAAAGCACAAATTCAACATCACTGCAAGGAGCACAATTGTCAAACTTCTGAGCACAATCTGCATCTCTGCAGTCAGGATATTCAGATCCTCCATTATCAATATAAGAATCTCCAGGTGAATTAAAGTCTGTCAATATTCCAAAAGCATTATCAGCAGCCCTTTTGTCATTATCTATTCTATCTCCGCAATAATTTGCAGACCCAGGACCACCATATTCAGCAACCATACATTCTTTAAAAGGATTATCTGGATCTGTAACTCCTAAACAATCTGGATCATTACAGTCTGCAACACCATCTAAATCATTATCTATACCGTCATGACACCAAGCAGCATTTGGATTTGCATGTGTTCCATTAACTCCAGTATATTCATTAGTTGGACATGCATAAGTATTTCCAAGAACAGTATCATTATAATCCCCGTCTCCAGCAATAACTAAAGCGCAGTCATAATCAGCACAGTCTGTATGTTCATTATATGTTCTATATCCATCATTATTTCCCTGCCATCCTGATTGTGGATTGCTGGAATCTCTATCAATATCATTGTCAAAATTATCTGTACAATTTAATTCTGTTCCTAGTTGACATTGTACAATATTTGGATGTCCTCCTTGATCATAATTTGTTCCGCTTACATCCATCATAGTTGTATCGCAGTCTTCATCAGGATTATATGCGGTCCATCTGCAGTCAATTCCAGCACCGCTTGTAGTATTTTCAGTTCCAAGATAAGATCCATTTGGAATCCAGAAATCCCAGTCATTATCAATCCTGTCAATGCAATCCTGTCCTGTTTCATTTGAATCAAAATTTGCTCTGCAGTATCCTGCACAGTCATATTCAGCATGAAGATTAAATGATGGTGCAGTCTTTCTGTTTGCAACAGCGCTTCCTTTCTCGCAGTCTTTTAATTGTAAAGCGTCATTATTGAATCCATCACTGCAGTTTAATTCATTTCCATATTCACATTTTTGAATTCCTCCTGCAGAATTATTTCCATCATAACCATCACAATCTGGATCCATACAGTCAAACAAAGCATATCTTCCTGAATGATAATATTTTTGGGAATTTGCTTCTACTCTGTAATAAGTATCTGTTGGGAATGAATTACTTGAACTTGTTGTTCCTTGTCCGCTTCCCTGCTGTATATAATCATAATCATTGTTCTTTCCATCACCGCACCAACTTGGAGAGTTGTTTTCATAAGCAGGACAAGGTGTATTTCCAGTCACATCTGTTCCCAATCCACCTTGTCTGAAACAGTCAGCATCATGGCAGTCAGTATAATTGTATGAAGGGTTAGTTAAAGCATAAACATCAGTTGTATAATTATCATTGAAATCATTGTCATATCCGTCTCTGCAAGAAAGAGGATAATTTGCATTTTCAACCCTGTAATAGCATGTTCCTGTTGTTCCTCTTATCTCAGGTCCTGTGCTTTCATTACAATCAGCATCTGCACAATCTCTTGAATAACCAATCCTGTTATAAGGTCCTAAATTAGCTATATATGTATAAGTAGTAGAGATATCTAAATCATTGTTTACAGAATCATTACACATATTTCCTGCAGTAACTCCAGCAGAAGTTTCATTTTCATTGTTGTTTGTAAGTCCTTTTGAAGGATCAAGGAAAAGATTGAATTTTTCAGAATCAACAGAAGTTCCATGCACAACCTCTAATGTCAGTTCATATGTTCCATCCATGCTTGTGTCTGAAAAATTCATCTCTATTACTGAATCTATTATTGAAGAGCCACATCCAGAACAGTCATAGTTAACATTACAAAATCCGCCTGAACATGATTTTGATAGTTTGGCAGGATTTATGTTATTTCCAATTATGTTTATTGTACTTACATTTGGCACATTCTTTACAGTATATCCATATCCATTTGATCCTGGGCTTTCATATAATCTTATCTTAAATGTTCCTGCTGGATTTGTATTGA
Organism: uncultured Methanosarcinales archaeon; assembly: GCA_964521755.1. Classification (GTDB taxonomy): domain Archaea; phylum Nanobdellota; class Nanobdellia; order Woesearchaeales; family WJKL01; genus WJKL01. The sequence continues at coordinate 2,351 of CAZFSZ010000090.1, forward strand.
CAACATACTGGTAATT
>CAZFSZ010000091.1:0-2193 GCA_964521755.1 uncultured Methanosarcinales archaeon
GCGCTATTGACTATGAAGGTAACCTCAAAATTTGCTGTGAGATTTATCCTGAGAATGAGGTGCATAGACGCTCAGGGATTGTAGGCAATCTAAATGAATATCCTTTCCTTGGACTCTGGTTTTCAGATGGATATAACCAATTAAGGAGAGATATGATTTCAGGCAATTTAAACAATGAGGTTTGTAGAGCATGTAAGAGCAAACCAAAAAATGCTGAAGTTGATAAAGAATCAATAATCCTTTGGAAAGAGTACTTAGGTATCTAAAGATGGAACTAATCCTTATTAGACATGGTGAAACTGAAGAGAATGTAAATAAGGTATTATTAGGGCATTTAAACCATTGTTTAAACAAAAATGGACGTTCTCAATCTATCGAGATTGCAGATAAATTAAGACAAGAAGCAATAAGTGGGATATATACCAGTGATTTATTGCGGGCTGTTCAATCCTCTGGATACATAAAAAGAAGCCATCCAACCGCGTATTATCAAGAAGATATGCGATTAAGGGAAAGAAATTATGGATGTTTTAATGGGACTCCTTTTGATGTCTTTTTATCAGAATATGAAGACAGCTCAGCATTTAGCAAACCAAAAACTGGGGAAAACTTATATGAATTTAGAAAACGGATTCAGGATTTCTACCAAGAAATTTCAAGAAGTTATAATAAAAAAGATAAAATCGTAGCAATAACCCATGCAGGAGTAATAGTCAATTTTTTAAGTTTGATAGAAGGTGATCCCTTAGATAAAATAATTACTGATTGCAAATGGCCTAGGAACAACGAGCTTATAAGACTAAACATTTAAATATATCATAGAGTATAGCTAATATAAAATGACTGGCAAATGTATTTTTTGTGAAATCAAGGAAAATGAACTTGTCCTGAAAGAATATAAATATTGGTCGCTTGTTTTGGCAGAGAGCCAGTTTTTAATAGGATGGAGTCATGCAATTCTTAAGAGGCACGCTGAAAGGTTTGAAGAATTAACCGATGAAGAACTAATTGAATTAAAACAAGTTATTAAGGAATTAAAATCCGCATTAAAAAAAACATTTAATCCAGATTGGTTCAATGTCATGCAACTTGGAAATATGACAAAACATATTCATTTTCAACTTGTTCCAAGATACTGTAAACATAGAAATTTTGATGGAAGAGTCTTTGTCGATGAAGATTATGGGAATATGGTTGTTAATAGATGGAAAAAAGAAGATAAAAAATTTTTACTAAAATTAAAAGAATGTATTTCAAATGCTTTCTGAACACACTTTATTTGGCAAAGATTAATAGAACTCCCTTTATTCTGTAACTAAAAGAGGTTTCGCCTTTGATGTGTTAAAATTGTCCCCTTAATTCTTGTTCTTTATGTATCACTTCGTGCTTGATAGAACGCCTCTCAAAATTACTTTGCTTCGCAATCCCTCCCACTTTCGTAGTCGGGAGGATTTAACAGGCGTTTAGCGGTTCCATTCCGCTCGCCACTCCTTTCCCTGCGGCTGCCAAAGATATTTTAATTTAGAAAAGCCCCAGAAAACTTATTAATCTCTATCATAAATATCTTTACGATGATCAAAACAATTGATTATTATAGACTTATTTTCAATATGATAGATTATTCTAAAAGGCGCTACTCTAATTGATCTATGCCCCTTTAGATTATATTTCAAAGGTTTTCCTGATTCTGGAATTTGCTCTAATTTTTTAAATTGTTTGATAATTTTCAACCTAGTAGATTTATCTTTAATCTTCCTGAATTCTTTCTTGAATTCATCTGAGAATATTATCTGCATTTTATCCCATCAACAAATCATCAATCTCTTCATCACTCATGTTAGTGTCTGCTTTAATGAAATTACCACTTTTTATTTCATCTTCACTTCTTCTAATTTTATCTATTAACACCATGTCTTTCCTAAGAGATTCTTTTTTTATTTGTTTTAACAAAATGTTACCATCTTCATTAAATACCATAAATTGTGTTGAGGGTTTTAATCCTGCATCTTTTCTTACTTCAGAGGGGATAACAACTTGTCCATTTTTAGATATTTTAGTTAACGCAACTTCCATTTTATATCACCTACAATACATTTTAATATTAAAACACCTTTTATATATAAACTTTTCGGTTTTCTGGGCGTTGGAATGCTTTGATAAACCCCCCCCTAATTTTCTAAAGTGCTGATATAT
>CAZFSZ010000092.1:0-2187 GCA_964521755.1 uncultured Methanosarcinales archaeon
ATGGGCAGGGAATAACTCATGCTCCTGTAAATTCATCTTTTAGTTTGACTGGAGACGCCACTATAAATGGTGTTTCTTCAAATATAATCAGAAAAGGAGGAGATCTTTTTGTAAGCTACAATTGGAGCGGATCTTCAGCAGCTCCAACAATATATCTTGGAGCTTTGGTTGCAGGAAGTGAGATACCACTAAGCGCATTTAATGTATCCAATGCTGTTTTTGTAAAACAAGATGGATTTACTATGACAAATACATCAAGCGGTGGCCTTGGACAGCTTAAATTTACCAAAGGTTCAGTTTCAGATTTTGATTTTGAAATAAGAATCCCAAGCAAAAATACCTTGCTGGACCCTGTAAATATATCAAGCACAGGATCTATAGGATCTAAACTTGTACAAGGACAGATAACAAATCTTCAAGTAATAAACAACGTAGACCCTTCAATGGATGTAATTAAATTAGAGCCAGATGGAGGAAAACTGACAAGAGGAGATAATCTTTATGTTATCGGAGGAAATTTTACAGGAACATCAGGGGGACAAGCAAACAGTGGAAAGCCAGGAAGATGCTATATAGAAGTAGCAGGACCTTCTGGATTCAGTGATTCAACATATTCAAATGAATGTAGATATTCTACTGCAGTAGAAAGAAGCGGAAATTATATTGTAAATATAACACCTTATGATAATACAGGACTTTACGGACCTACAATAGGAGATTCTTTAACATTAGCAGTAGCTCCAAAGATAACACAGCAGATAAGTGATATTGGAATGGTGTGGCATAATGCCAGTTCTGGATATGATGCATTAGAATTTGGAATAACTGCTGAGTTTAAGACAGATCTTGAAAAAAATTATTCAACAAGCGCATGTACAGCTGTGTATAGGAATGGAACAGGAGCAGTTGTTCATACTGAAGCAGTACAAGCAACTTTGAGTGAAAGTGGAAGTACTGTTGAATGTAAGATAACTGGAAGTCTTCCAATTTCAATATACAATAATGATGGAGTTTATAGTGTTGCGATAAATGCAACAGATTCACAGGGATATACTCTTCAGACTAAGGAACATATCTTTTATGTATGCAATAGTCTTGGAAGTTCTGGAGCAGGATGGAATTGTTCTTATGCAGATTTTGATAGGGATGGCTATACAGAAGGTGTAAGCTCAACATACTGGGATTCTGTATGTGATACCTGTCCTGGAGAGAAAAATTTAGGAATTGATATAAATGGAAATAGGATAGATGATGTATGTGATCCTGAACTAAAGATAAATATAAGTGTTACATCTCCTTTTGGAATTTATGAGCCTTTATGCTGCAATGGCGGGGCTACAACAGGACAAGCATGTATTGAAGAAGATTATTATGATCCTTCTGACGGCTCAGGAGATGTATATTGTGAAGGAAGTAACAAGGATTCAAATATAGAAGTAAATATACAGCATACGATGCATATATTGTTCCATAATGTAACTACTATTGATACTGATGTATTTGAATGTGTGCTGGAGTATTCTAATGGAACAACATTTAGAGTAAATGATACTGGTATAGCAATTTCAAACCAGAATTACAGCCTTAATTATACTTTGTCTAAAAATGATAATATAATAAGAGACACAGGAACAGCATCTATTCACGACATTCCATGGTATCTGCATAATTGCACAATAAAAACCTATTATGGAGCGACAAAAGGACTAGAAAAAGTAAACAGAAGGATATATGTCCACAAAAATACTGATTGGACTGCTTTTGATTTTCAAAAAGCAGTATTTGCAGAATCAGTTCCATTTAAATTTTTCAACAATACAGCAGTCCCGAATGTGACTTTCATCGAAACAGAAAATAAAAGTGCAGAAAGAAACTTAGCATTCCAAAAAGTAGCTATTGCTGATACAGAAGAATTTTGTTATGATGGAAAAGATAATGATAATGATGGAGATGTTGATGGTGATGACTGGGACTGTAAAACTTTTATGCATAATTATACAACACCTGTTTTTTATGATAATTATAATTTTAGTACGAGAGGAAAGATAACCGGAGCGGTTACAAGCTATTTTGGAACAACAGATTATTCTTCTGAATCTGATAATATTGTATCAGGTAGTGTTGGAGGTACAAATTACCAGTATGTTGTCAATACAAATCCAGCAGGAACATTTAAGATAAGATTAT
>CAZFSZ010000093.1:0-2139 GCA_964521755.1 uncultured Methanosarcinales archaeon
GCTGTTGCCGCCGTGGTTTCTTCGATCGACGCCGTGGTTACTGCGGTCGCCCCCCGGGTTAGCGACGCCGCTTGTCGGGAACCACCCTGGGCCTACCCCGTCTATGCAAAGCTCCGCATAGTCGGGGGAAGCTCACGTTCCAGGTGCCCTACCCTGAGCGACTCGGGGCCGTTCGCTTCCTCGCCGCAAGGATCCTCCCCCTCCACCACCTCCACGAGGTCGCATGAGACTCCCAGGGCCCCCGCCGAACTCACTGTCCACCGCCCCTCCCGAACCCCGTCCGCCTCTTTCCCGTGGTAGGTGGTTGACAACCGCAGCTACCGGCTCGAGTGGTCGGGGCAGTACGAGGCCATGCAGCGGGCCAACCGTACCCTGCGCGTGGTGGCTCCCATCACCCTGACCGTGATCTTCCTGCTCCTCTACATTAATTTCCGCAGCGTGGCCGAGAGCGTTATCGTCATGGTCAGCCTCCCGTTCGCGCTCGTGGGCAGCGTCTGGCTGCTGTGGGCCCTCGGCTACAACCTGAGCGTGGCCGTGTGGGTGGGACTCATCGCGCTGGCGGGGGTGGCCGCCGAGATCGCTGTGGTCCTTCTGGTCTATCTTGACCAGGCCTACGAGCGGCACCGGCGCGACGGCCGGCTCCGGGACCGGAGCGAGTCGTTGGCGGCGGTCCGGGAGGGGGCCGGTGAGCGGGTCCGCCCCGTCCTCATGACCGCCACCGCCGTTACGGCCGGGCTCCTGCCCATCCTGTGGGGCGGCGGAACCGGGGCCACCGTGATGAAGCGGATCGCCGCCCCCATGGTGGGCGGCATGGTCTCTGCCACGATCCTCACATTGGTGGCGGTGCCCGCGTTGTACAGTGTTTGGCGAGAATGGGAGCTCCGTGCAGAGTGGAGCGCGACGCGCAATCAATCCCTTGAATCTGAACGCCGCGAAGGGGCGGTACCGACCAGGGAGAGAGCCTGATGCAACGACTGACATTGTTCTCGCTCATTCTGACGACGGCTGCCATTCTCGTCGCGTGCGGAGGATCACCGGAGAGCGCCGGTTCGGCCGATTCACCATCAGGCGCCCGGTCCGCCGATCCCCCATCCAGCGGCATGCGTGGCATGATGGGCCGGATGGGCATGATGGACAGGATGGACCGGACGGGCATGATGGAGATGATGCGGAACGTGCCCGATGGAGTTGCGGCGGATGAACTGCCGGACCCGGACTCTCCAGGGGCGGGCATCCTCGCTCAATACTGCTCGCAATGCCACGGTATCCCCACCCCCCGGCGGCTCTCGGCCGAGGAGTGGCCACCCACGGTCCGGCGGATGCTCGTGCGGATGGAGCGGATGGCCCGCATGCCCATGGGCCCCATGGGTAGGATAGGGACGCCGTCGCAGGAGGAGACCGCCACCATGCTCCGCTACCTCCGGCAGCACGCCCTCCGGACCACCGAGGCCTCAGCCCTACCCGGCGACGACCCCGCGGCAGCGCTCTTCGCCCGGGAATGCGCCCGATGCCATGCTCTGCCCGACCCCGCGCAGTATCCGGCGGACGCGTGGCCGGGTGTGGTGGAACGCATGCGCGAGAACATGCGGCGCATGAACACGGAGGAGATCACCGATGCGGAGGCGAGCCGGATCGTGCGGTTCCTCCAGCGAGCGGCGGGGACCGGGGACCCGGGAACCTGACCGGAGGCGTCCCGGCCGGAGGCGACCGAGCCGGGGCTCAGCCGAAAGGCACGGGCGGGAAGACCGTGGGATCCTCCACGAGCAGGGGGCTGCGGGCCTTGAACGGCTCGGCGTAGCGGACGCCGAGGAGGCTGCCGACGTAGCGGTCCTCGGCGCCGTAGCGATCCAGCAGCTCCGCCTGGTCGCCGCTGAATACGGCTTCGTACGCGGCGAGGGCCGCCAGCTTCCTGTCGTATGTGGGGGTGACGTCCACGGCGAAATCGAATCGGGGCCACAGGCTCTCCATCCGACAGTGGCCGAAGAAAAACCGGTCGATCTCGTGGGCGTCGGTATGCGAGAGGCGCTCTCCGCCCGGCAGCCATGGTCTCGCCCATGAAGACCTCCACGTCATCCGGGTGGGTTCCGACGGCGAGAACATCGTAGCGGTCACGCATGCGATCCCTCCGTTGACGGCGGT
>CAZFSZ010000094.1:0-1889 GCA_964521755.1 uncultured Methanosarcinales archaeon
GAACGCTTTGATAAACTCTTAATAAAATCCCTCATTTAGTATAAATCCAATAAAATCTTATTATCTCAATAAGTTAGCCAATATCCATTTTTCTTTTTCTTATTTTCTTCCTTCCTTCCTAATCTTTAACCCAATAATCTTACCGTTTTCATGATATTTGACATAGTTACCACTAAGAGAACATGGGTAGCTGCTCTTCCCAAACTCACATAAGGTGTTTTCTTGCCTCCCAACTTTTCTAAATAAGCAAACACATTTTCAATAATCAATCTTGACTTTGTTTTAATTCCTTTCTCTTTTGCCAACTTCTTTTCTTCTGTTCGTTGTCTCTGCCTTTTTATTGCTTCCCGAGCAATCTTATGGTCAGGATGCAGTTTAATCACTTTTGAAGGAGGCAATGGACATTTGTCTCTATAAGGACAGTGCTTTCTACAGGTTCTTATTGGGAATTCAAATTTCAGCCCATCTTTTCCTGTCCCTTTAATACTAATATTATTTAAGCAAGTAATTGTATTGCTCTGCTTATCATATTCTAATTCATACATTGATAACTCTTTTTTATCTAAACCTCTAAAAGGAGCGTTTAATTTAATTCTTCTTCCCTTGGCAGCCTTAAATGTTTCAATATAACCATACGCTGAATCTGCATCCATTTCATCAGGTTTCAAATTAACTTCTTCTTGTTTGGAGATTATAGTATCTACTTGCTTGTCATCTTTCTCTGCTGCTGATGTAATCTCAACTGCAGTAACTATGCCTTCCTCGGTTACTGTGGCGTGATTCTTGTAACCAAAAATCAGATCCTTTTTTGTCTTATGTCCAAGCTTAGCTTCTTGGTCAACTAATGTCTTGATTGCTTTTTCAGTTTGGATTAATTTATTTCCTTCACCAACATTTTCATTCAAGATTTGCTTAAGCAAATCAAGCTCTTTACTTTTATAATTCTGTAGCTCAAGAAAGCAAATAATTTCCCTTGCTCTGTTAACAGCCTTTTCAAAAGCAGATTCTCTTTCTGCTTTTTCCATTTTGAATAATGGATGGGCTTTTGAGCAATGAAACAACTTGTCATCTGTTAATTCTGTTTTCTTGTAAACTTGCTTTTTAAGTTCTTCATCTAGGCTTTTCACAACACTTTTTATGCCTTGGTAAATTAAGCAGGTAACACTTGGCAAGGCTGCATGAGCAAGTACGGGCATACTATCTAGAAATTGCTTTTTGGGATTTTTAATAATCCCCAACCTTACTATTTGAGCAAGAATCTTTTGGAAGATTCTCTCAAAAAGTTCAGGACCAAGACGTTTTCTAAACAAACTTAATGTGGAGTAATCAAAACCATAATCCTGAATTGGAATTCTAAGAAAGTGTTTGATACGGATATCGTATCTAGCTACATATTCCATCTCAGGATCACTTATCCCCTTCAATCGTTGTACAAGAGTAGCTTTGTAGAGTGTAACAGGATCTTCTGCTGGTCTGCCATTATCAGCACAATACAAATGCTCAACTTCATCATAAATAAAACTAAAGTCAAATACTTCCAAAATCTTCTCAAATACGTCATCATCCTCAATAAGACCCTCATAAATCTTATTAGAACTCAGAAGCTGAGCTTGATGTTCATCTTTTCTTCTAAAAACCATTGACTTCACCTCTTCTTTTTTGTTGTATAGATTGGCTCAACAGGTCCAAGATAACGTTTCTTATGTTTAACCTTCTTGCCAACTCTATAATTGGTAACTTCATACTTATATTTCCGCCCTTTGATTGTATATATTTCTATGTGAGACATTTTAGTAAAATTAAGGGCTACACTAATATTTATAGATTATTGTTCTGGAGAATATATATCAGCACTTTAGAAAATTAGGGGGGGGTTTATCAAAGCATTC
>CAZFSZ010000095.1:0-1872 GCA_964521755.1 uncultured Methanosarcinales archaeon
CTTAGGAACCACTAATTTATAATATAACAATATGCGGTAGAACTATATCGTCATGGTTTTAGGCCTGAAGAATGGATATTCTTCATTTATTATCCGGTAAAATCTGCAAGGAAACCTGTTGACAATGAGACGTCGTGTGGTATAATTACCTCTAAAACAACACTTGATAAGGGTAACTATACCATGGGCATCGACAAGGTAACCTCGACACAGCTGATAGCGTTTTTCAACGCCAATAAAATAGCAACGCTTGCTGAGATAAAAAAAACGCTTAACACAACAAGTACCATGACTGTTTTCCGCAAACTAAGATCGATCGGTTACCTGAGCAGCTACTCGCGTCGGGGAAAGTATTATACTCTCTGGAACATCCCCGAATTCAACGAGATTGGATTGTGGTCTTTTAATACCGTCTGTTTTTCCAAATACGGGAATTTGATTGAGACATCTCTTGCGTTTGTCAATAAATCGGACCAGGGATACGGTGCGTCAGAACTGGAGCATATCCTCCATGCGGATGCAAAACATGCATTGCTGAAATTATATAAAACACAGCGCATAACGCGGGAGAAAATTGACGGCCATTACATTTACATGTCTTCAAATAAATCAAGACAAATCCAGCAACGTCTCCTTCGCCAGAACCGCCCCGTCGAACTTTCTTCTGACGGAGTGCCTGTGATGGGGCGTATGACAGATGAAGTCGAGGCAGCAATCATCTTGTTCTACAGCCTCCTTGACGAGAAGCAACGACGGTTATATGCAGGTCTCGAATCCCATAAGTATGGCCATGGTGGCGATAGCAAGATTGCCGGCATTCTTGGGTTAGACAACCACACAGTGGCAAAGGGACGTCAAGAAATCCTCAGCGGCCAGATGGAGCGCGAACGCATTCGTCAAACGGGCGGCGGCAGAAAACGAATCGAAAAAAAACGCCGGGAATCGTGAAACACATTGAAACCATTTTGCGGTATGAAACCGCAGGCGATCCGATGAAATCCCTCAAATGGACTCGAAAAAGTCTCGACAAGATTGCTTTTGAGTTGAAGTCTCTCGGAATCGTTGTGTCGGCGAACACCGTTGGTCGTTTGTTGAAAGAGATGGGCTACTCCCTGAGAATAAACCTGAAAACTGTTGAATCTGGAAATGCGAATCCTCCGACACCGGAGATTCGCAATCAACAATTCAAAAATATCGCAAAGAAAAGAGCTGAATACGAAGCATCCGGAAACCCGGCAATCAGCGTGGACACAAAAAAGAGAGAACTCGTCGGCAATTTCAAAAACAACGGGTCCTCCTGGCGAAGAGAACCTATTCATGTCAAAGATCATGACTTTCCATCAGACGCCATCGGAAAAGCAACTCCATACGGAATCTATGATACGCTCCAAAACCAAGGGTTCGTTTCCTTGGGTGTATCATGCGATACGCCACGTTTCGCTGTCGATGCAATAGAAACATGGTGGTCGTGCAAGGGTATCAATCAATATGCCGATGCAAAACAGATTCTTATCCTGGCGGACTCCGGTGGCAGCAACAGTGCTCGCTCACGTGTGTGGAAAATGCGTCTACAAGAATTCGCCAATCGCTTCAATGTCAAAATTGATGTTTGCCATTATCCACCAGGGGCGTCAAAATGGAATCCAATTGAACATCGCTTGTTTTCTGAGATCAGTAAAAACTGGGGTGGAAAACCACTGGTGTCTTTTCAAACAATCCTCAACTACATCCGCACAACAAGAACCTGCACTGGTCTCAACGTCACGGCGGTCTTCAACAGAAAAAAATACTACAAGGGCGAAAAGGTGCCCAATGATAAAATGGCGAAAATCAATCTGCTGAAGCATAATATTTTACCCAAATGGAACTACT
>CAZFSZ010000096.1:0-1802 GCA_964521755.1 uncultured Methanosarcinales archaeon
GGGCCTGCGACATGAAAGGGGGTTTTTTTAGGCGGAGGCCGCTTTTTGCTCCCAGAACTCCTCCGTTCTGCCGGAGAGGTGGAGGCATCTGAGGGCGATGATGGCGTTGGCGCCGCGGACTGTCCATTCCATGCCCGATTGCTTGAGGCGCTTGCCCACCACAGTCTTACAGCCCGCTTCCACCACCCCCGAGCCCACGAACAGGCCCTGCTCGCGGAACTGGCCGTAGCGCATCCTTGCGGCGTTATTCCGAAAGTAACCGATCTGCTTTTTCGCCTCATTTCTTCGGTCCTCGTCTTCCGGCAGGAGCTTTTCGGCCCTGGCAATGATCTTCTCCACCTTGCCCTCGTCCAGCCACGTGCGCAGTTGCATCTCCAGCTTGGCGAACTCTCTTGTCCCCTTGGGCTTAAGCAGAGCGCAGAGTTCATGGAGATGCTCGCGGGCATGATACAAATCCACGATCTCGGTGCAGCCGTGAAAGTGGAGCGCCGCGATCTCCCAGTTGTAGCGGGCCCCGTCCGCGATCACCACCACCTTCTCGGCATGGTCCAACCCGCGCCGTTTGGCCTCGGCGTAAATCCGGTCGCCGAACTCGGCCGAACTCTCGATGGCGCCGACAAAGCTGGTGCTGTCATCGTCCCGCACCGCAAAGCCGTCTTCATCGGTCGCGCTCTGGGTGAAAACGCAGCCCAGTTTCACCTCCCTGGTCTTGCTCGAGCCGTCTTCCCGTTTGCCCTTCCTGCCCGCGGTCTCCCACGGGACCATGGGCACGCCGGTCCCGTCGTAGGACACGTACAACAAGGGGACCTCGATATTGCCATCGCCGAGCGCTTCACCGGCCATGGCAAGCTCGCGCTCCTTTCGATGCCACGCCTCCACCGCCTCGCCCGCGGCCTCCGACACCCGCTCCACCTGCTTGGCCGTCACCTCGATCTCGGCGAACTCCTTCAAGTCGGTCCGGCCTTCTTTGAAGGTGTCGCGTTGCCCGGCGCGGGCCATCAAACGGTCGAGACCGGGAGAGAACACGGTGCCGACAACGCCAAGCGCCTCGTCGCCGGGGACGCGTCTTTGTCCGCAATCGGGACAGACGAACACCGAGCGCTTGAAACGGATATTCCCAAGAATCGTTTGGACCGGCTTGCCCCGACGGCCAACGCTGTCCATCTTCGACCCGCAGGCGCACAACAGCGGAGCATCGCGCCGGCCCGAACCCACGCCGTCAACCATCTTCTCCAACAACCGAGCGCCCGCGCAAAGCACCGCCTGGCGGAGACCGAACTCCCAACTCTCCAGGTCAACCCCGCGCTCCGAACTCGCCCGCTCCAAAAACCGCTTTACTTCGGCGTCCGCCTCGAGGGAGGCTTCCGCGGTTTTTTTTCCGGCGAACTCTCGCCCGAACCCCGCTCCAACTCCCCAAGCTCCTCCGTCAACTCCTCGTACTCCCGGCAAAGCTCACGGAAGCGCTTGTGGGCCTCGACGTCCCGGCGGGCTTCCTCGACTTCTTTCGACGAGGTCAGCCTTTGGCTTCGCGTAGCCTTCCCCTTCTCATGGCGCGAAAAGACATAGTAAGGTCCCCGAAGCACCGGCTCCTTTTTGCCCTTGTGCGGGACCTTCAAAAATTGTTCGCTTACGCTCCCTCTTCTCATGGAACGAATCCCGCCCATTTCCCTCAGAATCTCCTTGCGCCTCTTCTCAATCTCTTGAACATGGTCCATGGCATCCTCCTATTGTAGCTATTGCGCTACAATATCACGGCCAAAATAAAAAGGCAAGCGAAAAACCCCCTTTCATGTCGCAGGCCC
>CAZFSZ010000097.1:0-1783 GCA_964521755.1 uncultured Methanosarcinales archaeon
AATCCATAAACATCTGATATAAAGACAGTAAAAAGCAAATTCCTATGCAGTCAAGTTGAGTTTGCCATAGCCCGCTGGGCTATGCGCAAATACAAGAAACAACATCGGAAGCTGGTAGCAACCCTGCATTGGCTGGAGGCCGTGAAGAAGCGAGAACCGGATTTGTTCGCACACTGGAACTGGAATATACAAACGACCGGACAGTAAGAGCCGTATGAATCGAGAGGTTCACGTACGGTTCTGTGAGGGACTGGAGGGGTGGTGCCTCCGGTCTACTCGACCCAATTACGTCCCCAATTACCGACCGCCTCACCGCTTGACATTTACTCCCCCAGAAGATCTTCTAATGAATAAGGCTTTGGGGCTTTACAGTGTAGCTTTATTATGTTATCTTTATCATTTACTTGGGCGTCGGCCAATATATAGAATTTTTTATTTTCCCTCGATGATATGTCTATTAAAGTTACACTATAATCACCTTCCGACAACTTTGCAGAAAATGTGCCTTCTTTTTGCAATAAACACCGTACCCCAATCACTCTATTTCTTATTTTTTTAGGGCTAAAAACTAGTATTCCTGATTTCAATATCTTCTTTCCTTCGAATTGAAGAATACCGTGAATTAAATTTCTTTTATCCACCTTTAAGAGAATCCTCAACTCCGACTTTTTATTATAAGACCATGTTTTAAATAACGGAGCAAAACCTTTTTTCTGAACAGTAAGAATATACGTTTTATCTTCATCTAAACCGATTAATTTGAAATTTCCATTCTCGTCTGTATGTGCGGATAATTCATTCATATTTCCTGAAACAAGAATAATTGAAGCTCTTTTTATTGGCCCTTTTTCTGAAGTAACTCTTCCCAGAATTGAGGTCTTTTTTTCCAATTCATATTTAAGCCTTGTATTAGATTTGATTTCTGTAACTTGAGCAGCTTTTTTATATCCACTAGCTATAATCTGTACGGCATATTTACCAGCACACATTTTTCCATTTATAATGCCATCCTCATTTGATTTAAATGAATAGTTTTTTGATGATTGACTTAGGTGCCTAGCTAGGAGAACTCCATTGTTTATATTCTCTTTCGTCTCCCTATCTATTATTTGAGCAGTCATTAAGACTAATTTCTCCAAACCAACTACAATTTTCATTCTCTTTAATGGAGTATCTTTTTTTATCCAAAAGTTGATAGGCGCTTTTACGACTGGATACATTTTCCTTATTCGCCTTCGCTTTCCATGCTCTGAAACCGCTTTTAATATCTCTACTCCTTTCAACGAATAAAATGTGTGTTCCAAATCATAAATATATACTTTATTATCTTTCATAAATGGAAAATTGAGATTACGTTTGTATCCGGTTTCTTTCTTATCATTAGTGAAATGTTTAGAAATGATTAATTGATATTTAATAATTTCTTGATCAACCTTTCTGACATAATCCTCAAATGGGATTTCTTTACCATTAGCGTTCATGTAAAATACATCAGCCACAATATTAAGCTTAGCCTCGGGAACTACTACAACCCATTTATTTTTCTTTAAAATATCCTTTGGAATTTCTTTCTTTATGCCTCCCCGCCCTTTGATAAGGTCTCCTATAAAATGTAAATAATACTCAGATCCCTCATCAAGCTTAACAGAAAAGGAGCCATCTTTCTTTGAGTTTACAGAATATAAGCTAGTCTCTCTACCTTTTTTTAAGACATATATTATCGCAGGATAAACTGGATTACCCAGATTTGTAATAAGTTTTCCGTTAACCTCAACCATCTTAG
>CAZFSZ010000098.1:0-1744 GCA_964521755.1 uncultured Methanosarcinales archaeon
CTTTTACTTTTGTTTAAATTCTTCAAGATCTTCTTTTGCTTTATGCAATATATTATTTTCCTTGATGAATTCTTTAACTTTTTTCTTATCAGGAAAGCTTATTGCATCAAATATGCACCAGGATTCACATGAGCTGCATCCAACCATGCACTGCAAAGGCCTTGCAACAACTGATTTGTTTTTCTCCTTGTCAAAATCAAAGACATTTCTCCCGCATGAAGTAACGCACATGCCGCAGCCAGTACATTTTTTCTTATCTATCTTCGGATGCCAGTCTATTTTGTCTCTGTCAACTCCTTTCCATTTAGCAAATTTTTCATCCATTTTCAAACCTCCAGATTTTTAATATTAGCATTATTATATGAATAAAGTACAGGTATTCTGAACTTTTCAATTTTGTTTCCTGTATTATCTATTGGAATAACAAGCCCAAGATTATCTGTATAATCTTTCCAGTCAATCAATGCAATATCATCTATCCCTTCTTTGATTGCTGATCCTGTTGATTCATGAAATATAATGTTCTCTTTGTTAGGAAAGTACTCGTTGGCAAGTTTTTCATCTACTGCTGTGTGAATCTTGCTGTTTTGCAATTGAGAAATATGCACTATTTTTTTCTCTCTTCCAACTAATGTCAATCCTTCTCCCAGCTGTTTTTCAAAAGCATTATTCAATTCATCTTTTTCTGCAAGCCTTCCAACAAGCACCATGTCAACATATCTATTATTTAAGGATTGAAGAGCCTCTGCTGTATAGTCAAATGGCTGCAATGAAATGTGGCTGTTTTTTGATGCAATCTCCTTAGCCAGAGCAGACATTGTGGGGCAATAGCCTAATTTGATTGGATCAGAATTTTTATTGCTTTTGATAGTTCCTGAAAAAAAGACCATTCCTGCAAGTATAAATAAGAATGCAGCAATTCCAACCACAATCATTTTTTTCATCTTAGATGATTCCATTCTTCAGTTGAATATTTTTTCTTGTAAAGTTTTTCTATGAGTTTTTTTTCATAGTTTGTTAGATCTCCTTTTTCAAAAGTGATTCCCTTTTGCTTAAATAATTCTGCAAACCCTGATACCATTACTTTCTCAAGCTCTGAAATGCTTATATCTTTTCTTAATTCATTTTTAACACAAGTAACTTTAGTCTTTGCCCTATTTATCAATTCTAATTTTTTTTCTTCACCAAGAGACATACAATCAATGAGTTCATTCAAATTATCTTCAATGATTATTGTTCCATGCTGTAATACAATGCCCTTTAATCTTGCCTGAGCATTTCCTGAAATTTTCTTACCATTCACAACAACATCATAAGGATTTGAATTTAAATAACAACTATCCTTTCTTTCTTTGGATTCTGAATTTTTTTTTTCAGCATTCAAGCCTAATTTTTTAAATCCTGTAACAAGACCATCTGATAAATAGTTATAAGCATCAACTATTTTATGAGGCAGAGATTCTTCAGGCAGTATTAATGAATAAACCAGATCGTTTTTATGCAAGACAGCTGTTCCGCCGGTCATTCTTCTAACATAATCAAACTTTTTTCCTTCTTTTTCAAAATTAAAATTACTTGTTCTTTGTCCATAGCCCAAACTTACTGCAGGAGGAGAAAAAACATAAAATCTTAAAGTAGGAAGTGATTTTTCTTCTGAACATGCAAGAGTTATGGCTTCATCTATCGCCATCTGCATTTTGCAATCATCCTCAATTAAAGGCAAAAGCCTGTATTTTTCCATCTT
>CAZFSZ010000099.1:0-1732 GCA_964521755.1 uncultured Methanosarcinales archaeon
TTGCCCATTCTTTAAATTTTGCAATTAGTCTTGGGTTTGGGTTTGGCATTTTAGCACCCTTCCAAATCTTTTATAGTTTCTTGGAATATTGGGTGTCCCCTTCCCCTTGCATAGAAATCTTCTGCTTCTTGAATAGCTTCTTTTAATTTTCCATGGGTTGCTAAATCAATAACTCTCTGATAATTCTCTTGACTTTCTGTAAATCTTTTCTTGACTCCAGGAATCTCTTCAGTTCCATCATTTAAAAGTGTTTTAGTTATATATAAACCAGAAGGGTCTATTCTATCATGGTCTCTAAACAATTGTTCTGTTTCAGGAGTCCATTTAACCCTATGCCATAAAACATAAGGTGCGACTCGGGTAACATGATCAAGATTAACTTCTCCTTGCTCTTGCAACCATGCCAAAGATTTGGCATATCTAACTAAAGATTTTTCCTTCCTTCTACTTCCAGCACCCCTAAATAAAGCATTCAAATAAAGTCCTTGTTGTCTATCTCCTTCAGGATCATCGATACTTCTTTTCTGCCCATATTTATGGCTTGTATTCATTTCAGAAACTAAAAAAGTAAAATACTGTTCAGAATCTTTATCAAAAGGTACATCTCTAATTTCCTGTTCAATTTTTTCTTTATCTGCCCTATTTAAAGTAGGGAACCCTTCAGAAGTTAATTGTTTTTCATGTTCTTGAACTAATTTTTCAAGTTCTATTTGGGTTTCTTTATAAGGTTTTCCAGAACTAAGAATATCTAATGCGCTTCTCGTTAATTCAGGATTTTCTAAAATCCTATCTTTATCATTATGATAGTCCTGAGCAATGTCTAGAGCATTCGCCACACCAGGAAATTTAGATTCAACAGAAACATCAAATCTATCTAAAATAGGAGGGATTAAACCATTATTTCCTTTATCAGCATAATTACAAGTTGCAAAAAACGGTTGTCTTCCAGTCGCTACAAAATCATTAAGATAATTCCACTCTCCTCTATCAACACCATTAAGAACTACTGCTTGATTTGATTCAGGGATTCTATTAAACTCATCAAATATCTTAGGTCCAACTAACACAAAGTGTTGCCATACAACATCTTCCTGACCTTGATGCATTTTACCATAATGAGGTCTACCAACCATTTTCTCTTCTGTTAATTGAGGATTACCTCTAATAGCAACTCTTTTAACCAAATCCAATGGCAACCCATTAAAGATAGCATTAAGATACTCTGCAGAAGTTGTTTTTCCACCACCATACTCTCCAAATAAAAGCATATTTCCTCGATTAAGTTCTGTAAGAGTTCCCATTAACAAAGCAGAATTAAACTGTTCTCCATTAGCTTCAAAATCATCCCTACATAAATAAAATTCTCTTTCAAGCTTATCATAAATCCCCTTTACCTTATCTTGTAATTTTTCCTTAGACATTTTGTTCATCATCCTTTAATATTTTATTTAAACTAAATTCAACTGCATGGGATTTGTTTCTAAATAAGCCGTCTTTTATAGACGCCTCTATTAATTTAATTGTCTTTCTATCAATTGTTATACTCAATTTTTGTTTCATTGACTTTCTCCATTTAATACGACTAAATACGATGTAATAGAATTTATAAATCTTTCTATCTGTTATCACTTTAAAATTAATATAAGAACCTATTTTTATTTTGGATAGTCAAATTATCAAATAATAAACAACTTTAAAAAACTCAAATACTCTTTAATTTTAGGTTGTTTAT
>CAZFSZ010000100.1:0-1683 GCA_964521755.1 uncultured Methanosarcinales archaeon
CTAAACCGGCGAAGCCGGAACCAAAGTTAATGGAAATATAAAAAAACGGCGATTACCATCCGATATTGAGATTAACACCAACTCAAACAGGAGGTAAACGCCGTGGAAGATTTTATTAAAAAGCACAAGGCTTCTATTACAGGTACAATATCGGTGTTTGACCGGATAATCTTTAAGGGATATTTGCCCATAAGCTATCCAGGCTCGGCCGAAAAGTTCTTTGCACGGGAAGGGATGCTGCTGAAAGAATTCAAGGATTTTACGAAAATGCAAACCGAATCGCTTAAAGTTCATGCGCAGAAACTTGCCAAGAAAGCCGGACGCCCGTATGAATATTTGAACGGATTCATCCGCAAGGAGGAATACGTTCGTCAGATAGCTGAACGGGACGGTATCACAGAAGGATTGATTTGTGTTTTGGCCAGAAACGAGGAAAATCACACTTTTGCGCTTCGTTACGGTGTAGGCCGTCCACGTCTGAAGAAAAACAAACCTCGGTGCCTGACGCTTTACTTTTACTACCTTGACCGGCATTTCGGTTTTATGCATATCCGGTTGAGTACCTGGATGCCTTTTTCCATCCAGGTGTATATGAATGGACACGACTGGCTTTCTCGACAAATGAAGGCCAAGGGCATTCCGTTTCAGCAAATGGAAAATGCTTTTACCGGCATCAAACACCTCAAAAAGGTGCAAGCCATTGCTGACCGGTTCCCGGCCTTGAAATGGGAAAAGAAACTGCATGTTTTTGCGCGACGGGTTAATCCGCTGCTCAAAACCATTCTCTCCGGCATGGAATATTATTGGGTCATCGACCAGGCTGAATACGCTACTGACGTGATGTTCAAAAGTCATGACATATTGGATGAACTGTACTTGAATTGGCAGAAGCATGCCGCTGTCTGCACGCAAGCCGAAGACGTCATGCGTTTCATGGGTCGGAAGCTTCACGGTTCGTTCAATGGTTTGATTCAGACGGATGCCAAATACCGGCCGACCGTCACCCGGATCAAACATACCATGCGGCGGAACTGGATTAAAATGTACAACAAACATGGGATTGTACTGCGTGTCGAGACGGTCATTAACCGTCCCCAGGAATTCCGCATCAGCCGTCTGGGGCGAGGCAAACGCGCTATTGATTGGCGCCCCATGCCCAAACGTGTCAGCAGTATGAAGCGCTACCAGCACATTTGCCTGCGGGCAAACCAGGCTTATCTGCAAGCATTGGCTCAGGTCGACAACCCGGCCGAAGCGTATGCCCAGTTGGAGCGTTTGTGTGAACCGGGAAAATTGGCCAAACAAAGAATCCGAGGACTCAATCCTGTCGGAAAAAGAGACCGGGAACTTTTTGAGGCTATCGTCCATGGTGAGCATTTCATTCAGGGTTTCATGGCCAAGGACTTGTTCACCCGTCTGAAAATATGGCCCCCGAAAAAAGCCATCGACCGAAAACGATTTTCGTCCAGGCTCAACAGAAAACTCCGGCTTCTTAGGGGACATGGTCTTATTGTTAAAATCCCCCGCTCTAGACGGTATAAAATTACAAACACGGGTATGAAGCTTATGAATGCAGTCATTGACTTGAAAACCTATGGGATGCATGATGTTATGAAAAAGGCTGCTTGACATAATTTTATTATCTACGCAAAAAGAGAATATGTTTTAAACATAGAGTCTAAT
>CAZFSZ010000101.1:0-1622 GCA_964521755.1 uncultured Methanosarcinales archaeon
GCTGCCGGAGCCAAGAGCGACCATTTTTCCGACATCGGCAAAATGGTCCAGAACGTCGTGGCCGGATACCTCGCATGCGGTTTTGGCTTTGGTGATGACGTTCAGGAAGTTCTTCCACTGAGTATAGCCAAGCAGGTATTGTAAATCTCGGGCAAGCCAGAACTCGACACCGGAATCGGTCTGTTGGGCATGCGCCTCAAAATTGGCCGTGAGGGCGCGGATCATATCTGATTTCATCGTATATTCTCCGTCTAGCTGCTTGCCGATACTATGTTCGCAATCATCTTGTTGAAATGTTCCCCAACCAACTTCTCGAAGTCTTCCTGGATCTCATAAACTTCCGTGAACTCGGCAAAGGCCCAGCGACCATAGCCCTTGAGATGGTTCACACCGGGAACCCAGTAGGTTTCCATCGTGGCCTTCTTCTCTTTGGCGTCTTCCCTGCGATATCCTTTGATCTCAACAATCAAATGAAGTGGATTATCATCGCCGTGGCCGTCGTCGACCAGGACGATGAAGTCTGGTATATATGTGCGGTTCTCTGAGCCGTATCGGTAAGGCACCTCCAGCCCCAAGTTGTGATTCTTGACATATGCCTTGACCTTCGGATGGGTCTCAGCCACTCGACAGAATTCGGCTTCCCAGTCGCTGTCGAGAATGACCCAATTGATGTGGCATCGCCGGGCATCGGTTTCCCACCGATCCTTCTTGGACGTATTGAAATTGACGTGGATGGTCGAGCCCGTGGGATTGTACGGATCGAGCAAGGCCTTGATCGGGTTCTCGCCTATGAGCTTGCGTGTAATGCTGGTAGTGATGCGTTCACAGGCCATGTCGGCCAGTTCCTGATACATCAGTTGAGCAGGATAGGTGCCGCCTTTACAGATCAAGCATGTATCGAGCCATTGCTTGGTGATGCGTTTGAGCTGACCGAATAGGTGGAGCTTCGGTTCTTCTCCGGGGTCTCGCCACTTGGTGTAGAGCAGATGTTTGGTCAAATGAAACAGAATCGTAGATCGTCGAAGGTCCCCAGTGTGGACGAGATTCAGATCGACGCTTTCTCCAATGATACCTTGATTACGTGTTTCGGTCGGACCGACATGGTCCGGAGTTAACACAAATACTGAATCGTCGGTGAATTCGGCATCGAGCCGCTCCTCCGGAAGCTCCACACGGTAGCCTTGCACACGTGGAAAGCGAATTTCCAGGTGGTCTCTGTCCGGGCGGACAGCCTTTACCTGTATCGTTTCACGCGGGGGTTGAGGCGGAGCAACAACTGGTTTGGCCGTGAAGTCGAAGGGAATACCCAAGACATCGGCATATTCGACATTGAACAGATTCTCTTCGTTCAACTCATACGACTGGCGGCGCAGGGAACGGCCGATGACCTGCTCGCACAGTAGTTGAGTTCCGAATGCACGGACACCCAAGACGTGGGTAACGGTATTGGCATCCCACCCTTCTGTGAGCATGGAAACCGAAACCACACAACGGATTGACTCACCGAGCCGATCTTCTTTTCCAACGGTGTTCATAACCTCACGAAGAAGGTCTTGGTCTGTGAGGTTTTCTGCCTGCTTCCTATCGCCGGTACGCTCGATAATCTCACGGCGAAAACGCTC
>CAZFSZ010000102.1:0-1578 GCA_964521755.1 uncultured Methanosarcinales archaeon
GGGCGTGGCTACTTTCAGTGAGTCATTAGCCCGCTTGTTTTAAAGTCAATTTTTTCGAATCGTTGAGTGCAATTATTTTCGGGTATAGACGTTCAGATTGTCTTACCCGATAATAATCCCAGAAATCAGACCACAAATGACTGATATATACCGAACGCAACTTCAGAATAGCTTGAGCACCTTCTTCGCCCCAGCGCATGCCGCACCCTTCCATACGGGAAATGACAAGATGTTTACACGTGCCTTCGACCGAACCTGTTCCAATCGGCAGCCCCATTCTGATATAACGATCATATTTCATCCGATCCTTATTCTTGGAAAAATACTTCGCACACTTTCGAATCTCTTCCTGTTTATTTTTTCCCCGGACTTTTTTCGCATATCTCTGGACGCTGCGTATGACGGTCTCCACTCTTCCATCAAGAAGTTGACGCTCTTTCTTTTCTACCCATTTCTGCGCCTTGTTGCTTTTTTCTCCATACAAAGAATGAGCTGCCTTCCAAAGGTATTCCGTCATGTGATACCAATCCAATATGGGGATGTAGGAAAAAAAATACTTCTTCTGTATACCCCATATACACGGTTGGCCGTCACCGAGAAAAACCCTTTTCTTAATGCCGGCCATTTCAGCCCTTCTATCTGCGATCTCAGGAAGCATCTCCAGAAATTCATCTTGATTGGTAAGATCGCCGTAGACCATTTTATTCAATGCCTGTGTGTCTTTTACGCCTGCTTTACGATCCGCTTTCAGTTTTCTGGAATCTATCGTTTGGATCGTGGCGATCTCGGCCATTTTCTTCTTCAGCCGTTTTTCCCCGCGCCCGAGTCGGTGCCCTGCGGTATTGCCTTTGGCATCTGCCTTTTCCTTCGACATCATTGGGATGCCCTTGCCATCTATTTCAACTGCCAGTACATCTCCTTCCGCAGACTCGCCTTGATGGAGCGTTTGGCCATGATAAGAATCGACTTCTTTGGAGACCTTAAGTACACCCTGCTGCACAGAGCGTTTTGGACGGTGAAGTTTAAATATCTGTTCCAGCAGTTCGTTGGCTTGATCATACGCCTCTTTCGTACAGCCACCATAGCCCCATTCCTGCAAAAGGTACGACGACAAATCCGCTGGAAGATTCATATCTTTGTCCAGTGGATGGCATCCACCACATCCCTTTTTCCAGTAATACGCCCGGCGAATAGCCACCTTACCAAATATCGAAAGATATTTTCGTTCTTTATCCTCAGAGTATGGAAGTATTTGCCCATTCGAGAGGCGTATCTTTTGTCCCCTGTTGCCGGTTCCACGATTGTGAATATGGGCCTCAAGGGTAAGTCTTCCGATTGTCAGAACAAAATCAAGAATTCTTCGTTCAACCTCGTGAAGTTCCATGTCTATGCTCTCGTTAAAAATAAACCCTTCAAGTTCCTTCAAGACAATGCCGATATCATTAATACTCAATTTATTGGCCTCCAAAATGACGTTTTTACTTTTTTTTCGTCATTTGGAGGCTTTTTTATTAGGATAAAATCGCATAACCAAATAATCTTGCGTGGATTACAGCATCACTGAAAGTAGCCACGCCC
>CAZFSZ010000103.1:0-1577 GCA_964521755.1 uncultured Methanosarcinales archaeon
ATGTGCTTGTCAAGGGAAGATGGGACCATGTGACACTCTCCATATACTCCCAGAAAATAAGCATTTACAGCCTGCATCCTCCAACTGGTACTTTTGGTCATTTCACGGTACAATTGCCTCCCAAAACCGAGTATCCAGATGCCTTGGAGGAGGTTTCAGGCTGTATGAATCGCAACATCGAAGCCATCACCTATGCTGTTTCCATAATCTTCAAAGCAGGCATTGTCGCTGCCAGATACTCTGGCAGAGTTCGTAAACGAAGCCTCAAGCGCCTGGCCGCCATGGGCATTGATGAGAAAGACAAGGAAATCCTCTTTCTCAAGGACAAAGTCCATCAGCTCGATACACAGGTCACAATCCTCCAGAAACGCATCAAGAAACAACGGACCAAGCCCAGATACACACTACGAGAACGACTCTTCATACTCTGGCACATGGAGACTTTCCAGATACCCAGACGAAAGGTGACTGAACATCTGGGTGTCTCCCGATCAACGCTGTATCGGTGGCTACACAAAATCCAGGATGATGATGAGCAGGCTCGTATTCCCGCCAACAAGACACCCAACGACATTGCCGCCCTGATTTGGGAAATGACGAAGGCCAATATTGATTGGGGGAGGTTCAGAATCTCCAACCAACTGGCTCTGCTGAATATCTTCATCTCAGCCTCTACAGTGCGCAATATCCTCCAGAGGCCTGCACCGGATAGAGGCCATGCTTCTGTCATCGAGAAGAACCATCACAAACATGATGAACCCAGAGAAATCCCTGCCTGGTATCCCAACCATGTCTGGTCAATTGACATGACAGAGGTCAGATGCTGGGGACTCTGGCCTATTCACATCTGTATTGCAATCGACCACTTCTCACGCAAGGTCGTCTGCGTAGCCCCTTTGGAAGGACGCAATGCCGGATGGATTAACAATGCTCTGGAAAGTGCCATGGAACAACACGGAACGCCTAAACACATCATCTCCGATCAGGCCCGTGTCTTCACCGGGGACGTCTTTGCCGAACTCCTGAAGCAATGGAAAATCAAGCCCCGTTTGGGCGCCGTGGGAATGCACGGATCAATCGCTGTCACAGAGAGAGTCATCAAGACTTTCAAGTACGAATGGCTGACACATGCAGCTATCATCAAAGGCTGTGATCATCTGGCCAAGCTGTGTAGAGAATTCGAGTACTGGCATAACGCTTGGCGCCCACACATGACACTTGATGGCCTTCGGCCTGATGATTTTTACTACAACAGAAAGCCAGCAAAGCCTGATCGTGATTCCAAGACTGTGCCGCACCATATCGAGCGACATCGGTTCAAAGAAACCAGAGTCACTGGCTATCGACTATCAGACGCGGCATAGATTTCAAAGAATGTCACCGCCCTACTGCTGTCACCGCATAGATAATTTGTCGGTGGATCATTCAATCAGCAAAGGCTTGGCAGACATCAAGCTTGCTGGGCGACATTTAGGCTTTCTACGTCTTGCAAGAGTGCCATCTATCGACTTTTCAATGAGCGTTCTTAGGTGAATTCTGCGCTTTGACAGTGGTCCGATCCATGGTTGACAAGCACA
>CAZFSZ010000104.1:0-1577 GCA_964521755.1 uncultured Methanosarcinales archaeon
TAAATTAGGCCGCCTCTGGCGGCAATTTTGCTTTGATTTTTGATTACCAACGAATATCATACCATTACGTCCGTTTTACGCAACAACTCTTGTACTCAAATCTGGAATCCATGAATGGAACTGGTCACCGGAATTAAACTCAGAGACATATTCATTGACAACGGAAACTGGTGGAAGCTGTTCCTGAAAAAACGCTCCCTCATCCGAATGAGCATTATCACCAACGTACTGAAAATGCTGGTCTGCCGAACGACATTTCTCGGCTACCATATCTTTACGTGTCCTCGCTGTAAAAAATCCATCAAAGCTCCTCATACATGCAAATCCCGCTTCTGTTCTTCATGTGGAAAAAAAGCCACTGATATCTGGATGAAAACCAACTACCATCTACTGCCTCATACGACATGGCAACACATTACATTCACCATGCCCGATAAACTCTGGATATTCTTCCGCGTCAATCGAAAACTGCTAAACGTCATACCGGCTCTCGCTGCTAAAATTATCCTGAAACTGGCCAAACAAAACAACTTCAGACCCGGAATATATCTCGCTATCCATACTTTCGGAAGAGATCTCAAACATAATGTACACCTGCATCTGGCCACTACTATCGGTGGCCTCTCACTTAAAGACAATACATGGACAAAGGGCGCTTACATTCACCACGATACTCTCAAAAAAATGTGGCGATACGAAATCGTACGTCTTCTGCAAAACGAGTTCAAAAACGGGAATCTGAAAATGCCCCCGGAACTCAAACATATTAAAACGTATTCTGCTTTTTGTTCATGGATGACTCACCTATACAAAAAAACATGGGTCGTACACCTAAATGAACAATCCCGAAACATGAAAGTCAATGTTCAGTATCTGGGACGATATCTCAAACGGCCTCCCATCGGCGAAACCCGGATAAAAAAGTATGACGGAAAAAACGTCACTTTCGAGTTTCTTGATCACTATACCGATACAATGCAATCCATGACTCTGCCTGTGCTTGATTTCCTCCAAAGACTTATCGTCCACATTCCGGATAAAAACTTCCGCTGTATTCGATATTACGGGTTTCTTTCCAACCGACTCAGAGGAACGTTACTGCCCATAGTGCGAAAAGAACTCAACATGATAAAAGCTGCTGCTTTACGATTCTACATCACATGGAGAAGCATGATTCGAGACACCTTTGACCGCGACCCTATAAAATGCCCGAAATGCGGATGCCTGATGGAGCTCAGTAAAATCATCAAACCGGCCGCTGCTCCTATCCGATGCTTTCATAAGGAAATCGCTCATGGATATTTTCCGCTTCTTCAATAAAAAAAACGTCTTGCTCAGGTGTACGAAATGTCTTTATGAATACGAAATATCACCGAGAGAAGTACGTCTTCTGCTTAATAAAAATGCCACCGATCCCATATGCCCGATTAAAGAAGAGTGCCATCTCTGCCATATCGGGTTTATGATACCTGTGAAACATACCGACAATAGAGGAAATCAATACCTGTATCATGAAATAAAACCGAAAATCAAAAATCTTGACCCGGACACCGTCATGGAACGTATTTTCGGCGATA
>CAZFSZ010000105.1:0-1556 GCA_964521755.1 uncultured Methanosarcinales archaeon
TTCTCGATGCCGGGACCTTTAGTTATTTCTCGCTCCGCAACGGTGGAGCCAGAGGCCGCAGCGGTCTTCCCCCGCCGCCAACCGAGTCCGGACCGTTGTTCACCACGATCTTAAGATGTGGGGCGATCTTTAGTACTTCCGCCTCCCATTTCTCGCTTTCCAGACCGAATCCATACTTCTTCTCGAATTCGGGCATGACGTCTGATTCGACAATGATATCCCACACATCCCAGCCACTATCCTCTGTGATGTAAGCACCATAGCCTTGCAGGGTTTTCAGGAGCAAGCGGGCGGGTTCACTCCGCAGTCCTAATTTCTTCGCCGTCACCCCGGGCTCTACTGCCAACAGCGTTCCCATGACGAGGTTGGGGTTCTTACCGACGTAGCGGTTCTTGTGATCCGGCTGGTTCGCATAATGATCCGCCGCGGTTGCCGGCCATTTGTAACCAGGCCGATCGTCACCGTAATATAAGTGATGCCCCCATACATTCAGCTTGATTGCATGACGCAGCGGACGTTCACCGGTCAGTTCACCGACTCGGATCGTTCCGCCCATACCGGACATTCGCGACGCCCCCTGGCCGCCCGTGTCTGTGTTTCCATCACCGTGCAGGTCTTCGTAAATCCGTTTGTCTGGAAAACGAACGAACGAATACATATACAAAGCTCCGCGTGGATCACACCGCGCGATCGCCGGTCCGTTCCAAACACGGTCATTGCCGTAAAGGCGAAACGTAAACGCCGAGTTCGGCTTGAGTCCATAAGGGTTATCGGGGCCGATGTCCGGCACTGTCCAACCATCTGGCAGATGGACAGTGAGCCCATTCATGTCGGTGGTGCCGGAGCAGCGACCATTCTTTGGGGCGAAACGATCAAAACCGATAACCTTGCGTTCCGGATCCTCTCGACTCAGTTCCAGGAAGTGGCGCGGGTCGGCTCCCACGCCGCGAGTCGGACGCAACCCCGCATCCTCGTATTCGGCATTGCTGCCAATAGGGGTATTCCAAATACTGTCGATGCTAAACGGCCATAGCCACGGATTACGCTCGGATTCCGGATTGTTGCCGCCCTCTGCACGGCAGACAGCAGAGGAAGCGGATAGCCAAATAAAAATGACCGACATCAAAAACCGAATATCTATAAACCACACATGTCTCATTCTGTAGGGCCTCCAGTTGCGGGGGGATGTCCGATAACGGTTAAGGGTGAGGCGCGCGGTAGCGCGTTGCCTCCACCCGCTTGTTCGCATGATTCTGGCGGTCATGAATTTCTCCTTCAGTGTGACAGTGCCGACGCGGGAATCGACTGCTTTTCGATGCCGGGCCCTTCCCATGCGAGCCCGAACTCACCCCCGTTCACCCCTTCCCCGAAGAAATACGCCACGCGGATGTGATGCTTCCCCGCCGCGAGGACCACCAACTCGTCATTCTGCCGCTCCTGGTGCAATGGCGCGGGGTTCCACACGGTGCGATCGCCAATAGACACTCGACCGCTGTTCAGAGGGCTCGGGTGAAAGCGGTAGACGCCGGTGCGCGGGGCCTCGACGTAGCCGGTGA
>CAZFSZ010000106.1:0-1513 GCA_964521755.1 uncultured Methanosarcinales archaeon
TCTTAATTTAAGCTAATATTTAAAAATAAATCAAATTTAACCTCTAACATGGGGCAGAAAGAAGATTTTTTAGAAAGAATTGAGATATTCAATGACAAAAAGCTGGTCAAAAGATGTTTTGAGAAGTTTTCAGAGGAATACAAACAATATGATCCAAGCTGGTATCTTTACAACCAGATGAGCGAATTTGAAGGAGACAGGTTTAGTGATAAATATATTGAACTTGTATATGTAACTTTGAAGGCATGGAACATGGATCAGAGGCGTGCAAGGCTTGCTGAATTTGACTATTTTAAGGATATGGTAAAGGGCAGCAGTAAGCTTATAAAAAAACTTGAAAAGGAAGAGCTGGATAATCTAAGAAGAAATTCAATTTTTGAAGATATTGAAAAGCTTATGTACAGTCTTGAGAACATCTGCAAGCAGAAGACAAAAATAGTGACTTTTTCAAAGACAATGCATTTTATGCTTCCTGACCTTTTTGTGCCTGTGGACAGAACATATACTTTGAATTTCTTCAGAGGCCATGGAAATATACCTGAAAAACTTAAGAGCCAGTACTGGCTTTATGATAATCTTTTAAGAAGCTATGCTAAGTTGTCAAAGAAACATAATTTCAGGGGTTATAAAGGAAAATGGAACAAAAATATCCCTAAAACACTTGATAATCTGATTATTGGATATCAGAAATTAAATAAAAAATAAAGAAATTATTTCTTGAAGGGGTTTTTTCCAGGGCCCATCCAGATATAGCTGTTTTCGCTCGTTCTGCTGTACTTGTTTTTAAACATGTAGACCGCTGATATAGCAATCCATATTATAGCCAATATCGCCAATGCTTCGATCATAATGATCTCCTCCTGATTATTTTTTGATTAATGTAATCTCTATTGTGGAAACCCTAATCTGCTTCCCTTCTTTGTTTTCAAATTCTTCTGAGTCAATGTCTATATTTGTTACTTCCACTGTGTTTTCAAGAAATCTTTTTGCAGCAACCTCTGCTACATCAACTGCTCTTGAAATAAACTTCCCTCTTGCTTTGATGATCACTTCGTCTGCGTTCTTTGTGGTGAACTGCATCACAACACCTGTAACATAGTTCATAAAAGGTTTTCCTCCCACAAAGATTGAGTTGTCGTTGTCTGATTTCTTGTTTTTCTTAAGTTTCTTTTCTTCTGGCATTTGTTTCACCCCGTATTTACTCGTGCTTTTGTTTTACTAATCTAGTCACATAGCCTGCGATTACGTTTCTTATCTTTTTGCTTGGAACGTCTGCAAAGCTTTCAACTAATTGTTTGTTTTCTTCAAAATCCGGTTTAAACTCATCTTTATGCTGTTTAAAAAGCTTCAGTGAAATTCTCTTGATCAATTTTGTCTTTATTCTTCCCATTGTAATTACCCTTTATTAGTGGTTTAATAATAAACAATTGGTTTAAAAAGCTTTCGAAAAAACGAAGTTTGAATGCTTTGATAAACCCCCCCCTAATTTTCTAAAGTGCTGATATATATTCTC
>CAZFSZ010000107.1:0-1475 GCA_964521755.1 uncultured Methanosarcinales archaeon
ACTCCGAGATCAACGACTACTACCTGGAACTGCTCAAACTGAGCAACTGCTGAACGCAAGGAGATACCACCGTGGCAACGACACCGAACACGCAACGCATGATGAACGCCTTCAAGCGAGCCCAGGCCGACATCGCCAGCATCGCCGACTGGATCGAGTGCGAGCTTGAGAAGTACGAGGACGACGACGAAGTCACCTGGGCCTCGGTCGGTTCCTTGGAGCACGTCCGCGAGAACCTGATCGAGACGCTGGCGTTCTTCTCCGGCGTCGAGCAGGCCGAGATCAAGCGCAGCCTCGACGAGCTGCACATGTAGCCCGGCAACCGAAGGAGAACGCCAATGCCACGCGAAACCATGGACCAGACGCTCGAGCGAATCGCCCGGGAGGAACTGGAGATCACGACGCTCGAATCGCGTCACACCGACGAAGAGGACTTCCACACCTTGGCGGTGTGGGAAATCGAAACCGTGATGGAGCGGGCCTACCAGGCCGGCTTCGAAGCCGCGAGCCAAGCTCGCAAAGGAGAATGACCCATGAAGAAGGCAGACGTACAGATCAACGCGACGTACCTGGTGAAGGTCGCGGGCAACCTGGTGCCGGTGAAGATCACCCGCGAACACGACAGCGGCGGCTGGGAAGGCAGGTCCGTGAAGACCGGCAAGACCATCCGGATCAAGAGCCCCCAGCGCCTTCGAAAGTGCCTCGACGACGTGGCCCACGTGGCGGCGAAGGCCAAGGAGGCGACCAAGGACGCCACCGACGCGCCGCAGCGCGACACAGGCGAACGTGGCGCGACGGGGACCAAACGTGAGGCCGGCGACGGCAAGCCGATGAGCCTGCTGGACGCGGCGGCGCACCTGCTGAGCCTGGGCACCGGTGACCCGATGCGCTGCAAGGACATCGTCGACCTCGCCGTCGCACGTGGCCTGTGGACGCCAGGCGAGGGCAAGACACCGTCGAACACCCTCTACGCATCCATCCTGCGCGAGATCAAGACCAAGGGCGAGGCCAGCCGCTTCGTCAAGACCGAGCGGGGCAAGTTCGCCCTGGCCAGCAAGTCCTGAGCGCCACGTCATACCTGCGCCTCGCAGGCAACCCCGGCCTCGGTCGGGGTTGTCTCAGTCACGGCCGCGATCCGCTCCGCCTTCCGTCCCGTGAACTTCTCCCACCGCTCGACGATCACGTCGCAGTACGCCTGGTCCAGTTCCATCAGGAACGCACAGCGGTCGGTCTGCTCGCATCCGATCAGCGTCGAGCCGCTGCCACCGAACAGGTCGAGCACGCTCTCTCCAGGCTTGGACGAGTACTGGATCGAGCGGACGGCCAACTCGACCGGTTTCTCGGTCAGGTGGACCATCGCCTGCGGGTTGACCTTCTTGACATGCCAGAGGTCGGTCGCGTTGTTCGGGCCGTAGTAGTGGTGGCCCGCGCCTTCCTTCCAGCCGTAGAAGCAGATCTCGAACGCGCCCATGAAG
>CAZFSZ010000108.1:0-1458 GCA_964521755.1 uncultured Methanosarcinales archaeon
GAAAAAATGAAAGAGAATGGTGTAAAAGCCATTAATTCTGTTGTTGAAAATCCAGATACTCTTGTTCAGATTGTTGATACTTATGATGAAACATGCAGAATGTGTCCAAGAAACAGACATGGAGATAATTATGTCCAAAACCCTGAAGATACTTGTACTACTTATGATAATGGAGATGTTTCAGATAGGAATTTCGCAGAAATTCTAGGATTAGAAAGGGTTTTGGGAGAAGGACCCATTACTGCAAAACAATTTTTCGAACTAATGAAGCCAACTTTCGAAAAATTACAATCTGAACCAGAATATGATCAGAATAATAAAAAAATGTCTTTACACCAAATATTTAGAGTTCCACGGGACAAAATTTTACCGATTGATTTCCCCTACAAGTCATTTGCCGACTCCTCCGATTTTGCTTCGCAAAATCTCGGTTTTTTCTTACAGAAAAAAGGGTATAACAGCGCGCGATGTTAGTTTCAATTTGAGAGCCCGAGCAAAAAGAGGTGCCCACAGTTGCTTCGCAACAGATAGTCTTGACTTCATCAAGAAGAATTATTTTGATTAACACACATATAACTTACTCCTTTTTCAAATAGTACTTCATATATTTTAGATTGTTGTTGAATATGATTTGCACCGAGAATAGTAATTAAAGGTTTTGTTGCCTTTGGTACATATTCCAATATAATATTTCCCATATGTTTTTCCCTAAATGGAATAACCCCATGATTAACATGACAACCAAATTCACTATTCTTAACCCCATAATCAAGAAAATCTCCTAATTCATCACTTGTTTCATTATAATAATACTCTTCGGGATACTCTTCTGCCAACTTTTTTACTATTTCTCCTAATTCTTTATTAGATAAATCACAACCTATAATCATACATCTAAACTGATTAGCCAACTCGATTAAATGTTTTGGAATGAGATTTTTAGGATTTAGTATTTCATTTCTGTAAACCCTCCCAAAATCTATAAATTGTTCCCTTTGAGAAAAGGGATTATACATTCTATCTAGTGCACTTTCATGTAAAACATAATCCGGTTGTATTTGTTCAATTAATGATGTTTGTTGATCTCTTTGAAAACCAGATTCATGTGACTCACCTAATATAATTGCTTGAGGGTTATTACTATGCGAATTTATAATTCTATAATCATTTTCCTCAACCCATCTTTTAACTATACTAATCATAATTAGTGAAATGTAATGAAGATATATAATGTTTTCTAACTGCAAATATTTCTCCGGAAAAAATAGAAAACGGCGGGCACCTCTAATATTGTTTGCTTCGAAGATTATTTATACAAAGCTCGGGCTCTCAAACTCTAAAATTTTGCCTTCGGCATCGTTGCACTAAATTTTAGTCCTAACGGAGAAACTAACAACGATCCTGATGTTATACAAAATTTTTCCCTTAAATTAGAACATTATTCTAGGCTCATTTCAT
>CAZFSZ010000109.1:0-1416 GCA_964521755.1 uncultured Methanosarcinales archaeon
CAGTATCTCCGAATAGATTTTCTAAATGAGATAACACCAACTAATTCTAAATCAGGTTTCCCTCAGAAATCATTATGGTTAGCTACAAAAGCCTTACTGGACTTATGTTTTCAAGCTTTTTCCATAAGATCTCTTGGGATTTGCGACCAAAGTTTTACAGGTCTTATGCATCTCAATTAAAAATTTCTTAAAACTTACCTCATCCTTATAAAAACAAACCCATTGGGTTTGTAACATCTGTTGAAACATAAAGAGAAAATATCTTATTTTCATTTCTTTGCTTTTACATTTAATTGTTGCATCGTCTTGTACCCTAAAACTTGTTTCTATTCTCCACCTTTTCTTATAAGTTTTTATGATGTTGTCTAACTCAATATCTTCCACATTAGTAGCAAATACCCAATCATATTTGCTATCACTTTTCTTATCATATATCTGTTTTAAGAATATGAGGATATTCTCTCCCGGATATTTACTTTTATCCTTATTGACTTTAAATTTATTATAGATGGCAATCTTCTCTTCTCTATCCATCGGATAAAGGATTTCTTTTTTATCTTTGTGTTTGGGAACAAAGATAAGATATGAAAATTTATTTTCTAATAATTCATACATCAGATCTTTATCATAAAATCCCCTATCAAAGAGTATAAGCTCAATTTTTCCGATATAGTCTTTAATCAAACTCAAACAATGAGTTATTGCATAGCTCTTATAATGCCCTATTGCTATAGGGATAGAAATTAAAGGAATTTTCTCAGGAATCTCGTCGCTAACAATACTACAAGTCAGGAACTTAAACTTTCCTGTAACTCCACTTTTACCTGTCCAACCATGAATATCAAAACCTTGTGCATCTCCATAAAAATCCTCATCTGTATAATCAAAAGCTAGAATTACTCCTTTATCTTTCCAGTTAAACTTCTGAGAAAGTCTTTGTATGTAATCCAAATAAGCATAAGAAGTCATTTCAGTAAGACTTTCTTTTATTCTTAAATATAAAGTGTCGGCTTTGTTCCCTATTGTTTCAATATAAGTGTTGTACGCAACAGCATCTAATAAAGGTTCTACAAGTTCAAAACCTGTTAGTTCATGTTCTTCTTTACTCAGAGCTAGACTATTGTTAATAAAATGTCTAAGAATGCCAATAGTGAATACTAAACGTTCACGATTCATTTTCTAATTACTACGTATACCGTCTTTCCAATATATTTACTTGAACATGGAATCTTTGCGCCAGTTCCATGAGGAGTAACTTTTTTTTGAAATACGTCTAGGATTTCATCGTCAGACAGAGTAAATTTTTTCCCATTAAATTTTACTTCTTTCATTAGAGCTCTGTAGAGCTCTACTAATATAAATAATTTTCGGTTTTTGAAACTACTTTTTAGAACTCATTTACTTTCGGAGATACTA
>CAZFSZ010000110.1:0-1414 GCA_964521755.1 uncultured Methanosarcinales archaeon
CCACTGCCGGAGCGTCTGCTCCACGACCTCGACACAGAACTCGACATGCTCGGCGCGGCGCCATCGAACCGCCGAGAGGTCCAGTCCGCCACCGGTGCACTCCGCGCGGCCATCGGCGGAGACCTGTCTGCCGCGGAATCACTGCAGGCACTCCTCGATGCCTACCATCCGGACCTCGACCTGACGGACACCGAGAAAAGGCTGCTTGCCTCGTTGAAAGACCACCTGGCGCTGCCCTGGACCGACGGCTGGCGCGCGCTGCAGAGCGCCGTCGCGCAGGCCGGGATACCCCGCAAATCCACGCCTGTCCCAAGGCTCCTGCACCATGCGGGCCCGCATGGTCTCGAGCCGTGGCAGCTCACCCGAGATTGGGCGCAGGACGTCGACCGAACGCTCCGGTCCACGATCCACAACCCGCCCCATGGCCGCGCCGATCTCGCCCTCACCTTCGCGCGCAAGATCGCGGCGCTCGACGCGCTGCACGACAGGCCGGGATTCCGGCGCGGAGATCTTCTGCCGCCGAGGATCGGACCGATCCGCTCCGGACACGAGGAGACCCCGCCGGCGTCCTGACATCGAGGAGCGCAGTGGACTGGATGCAGAGACCGGACCTTCGGCCGCGCCCATTGGTGCATTCTTCGCTTCGGCCGGAGCCCCGGTTCTGAGATTGAAGGCCAGTAAATCAGCGGTGCCACGTATTTCGATCAACCCGCAGTATTCACCGAATGCGTCCGAGCTGCTGGTTTGGCGGTCGTGGGCCGGCTGTGATTGCCGGTCGAGGGGTGTGCAGACCCTCCGGAGTGGCGCGATGCCCGTCGAGGGTGTGCGTGAGCCCTTCGACGCGGTGCGGGGCGTGTCTACGGGCAGCATCGGTTTACGTCGGCCAGGCCGCCGGGCTCGGCGGGGTGTCGGGGCTGGAGGTGTTCAGGCGGTCGCGGTCAGGGACCGGCCCAGTGCATCCGGGCGATCCTCGGCCAGAGCACGGCCCAGAAGGGCGCGGCGCTGCTGGAGAGCGCGAGCGTCATGCGGCGCCCGGAGAGGACGAGCCTGGCGCCTGCGCGGAGCACGCGTTCGCGCAGCCGGCGCAGGCTCCAGCCGGTCCCGGTGGCGCGGGCCATGGCGCGGCGGGCGATGTGCATCAGCTGGTAGGCCAGGATCGAGATGAGCAGGCGCACCTCGTTGCAGGCAAAGGCGTCGACGGCCTCGGAGGCGCGCTGTGGCTTCCGGCCCCGCCAGTGGGTCTTCGGCCGGTTGGTGGACGAGAGCGCGGGGGCGAGGACGTCCTTGAGTTCGCCCATGTGGCCCTCGGCGGCGCCCCGTTGGCGGTAATGGTCGAGCACCTCCCGCCGGCTCATCTCGTCGGGGCGGAGCGAGGTGACGAGGAAGAAGCGGTCCAGCAGCAGGTCGTCCTCGC
>CAZFSZ010000111.1:0-1411 GCA_964521755.1 uncultured Methanosarcinales archaeon
GTAGAATTACTTGATCTTCAAAGCTTTCATAATCTTGTTAAGCTTTGCATTGATTATCTCAAGATCTTTGTTAGCTTTTGTGTTATTCTTAGGATCATGCTTTTCAAAACAGTCACTGCAGTAAACTGGCTTGTCAGAACTTGGTTTAAATGGAACTTCGCATTCTTTTCCACATTCATCACATATAACTTTAGTCATCTCTATATCACGTCTGTTTTTATTTCCTCTTGATTTTTTGTTACCTCTCCTGCTTCTTGAACCTTTAAAAGATCTTCTTCTATCTGATTTTCTTCTGCCCTTTGAACCTTTAAAATATCTTCCTCTACCAGAGTTTCTTCTGTCTTTTTTACCAGATCCCCCACTTTTAATATGTTCTTCAAATGTTTTTTCCATAACAAACTAGAAAGAGCAGTGGTTTATAAGGCTATGCTATTTAAAAAAATAAAAAATTGAATTATATGCTTACAAAAGCCAACAATGTTTTTATGAAGTTAAAATTTTATTCAAAGATTGTTGAACTTCTTCAACCTTGGATTCTTATGCTCCCAAAAACTTAAGCACCTCAAATACAAGGAATGCAGGCCATACAAGAGCTTTTACAACGCCCCATAAACCCATCCAGAATCCTGTTGCAGTTGATATATAATAGACAGCTGCTCCAATCACTCCAAGAAAATATCCCCCTCCACAGCCACTGTGAGCTGTGCACTTTATCATAGAGCTTTTAGTTTTCTTTGCAGTGCTTTTTTTGGATGTTTTTTTATTTTTAGAAGCTGCTTTTTTTGCCTTTTTCTTTGCCATATTACCACCTTTTTGTTTATTATGACATATAGATAGAGATGCAACTATATATAATTAATCAAAAATAAAATAAAAAAATAAAAAATATCTTCTTTTCTAAAAACTGTTCTTAGAATTTATTCTTCTTTGGATTCTTTCTTTTCTTTTGCTGGTTCTTCTTTGGATTCTTCTTCACCAAAGTCCTCTGTTGGTTCTGTTTTAGGTTCTTCTCCAAAATCTTCCTTTGGCTCTTCTTTTGGTTCTTCGCCAAATTCTTCTTTTGGTTCTTCTGCAGCTTCTTCAGATGCTTCGCTTCCTTTCTTCAGCAGCTTAACATTCTGAGCCTGCATTCCTTTATCAGTTTCAACAGCTTCAAAAGATACAACATCGTCTTCACGGACAAAATTGATTCCTTCCAGCTGAGAATGGTGTATAAAATAATCTTCGCCATCTCCTCCTTCAATGAATCCGTATCCTTTTACTCTGTTAAACCATTTTACTTTTCCTTCCATTGTGTTATAACCTCCATATGTACTTTAATATTCGATTAGAGGATAGTTTTTAAAGTTTTTGGTTTCTATCAGTATCTCCGAATAGATTTTCTAAATGAGATAACACCAACTAATTCTAA
>CAZFSZ010000112.1:0-1402 GCA_964521755.1 uncultured Methanosarcinales archaeon
CCACTGGTATGCATATGGACTGCTATAATCGGTGCGTAGCTGAGGCGGAAGATTATGGCCTTGATTTTGAGTTTGCCTTACACGCGCACGACAGACCAATACGGGAGGCACGGGAATAATGGAACACGTAAAACGAAAGACAATAATCAGAATCGTAACTTGGCTGGTCGGGGTCGCGTTCTTGGCGGTGTCGGTTGTCTTAACAGTGATATATCTTATCCCCGACGATCAACCTGTTTTATATACTTTTGCGATCGTTGTTAGTCTGGCGCTGTTCTATTTCGTGGCGTGGACGGTGCGGGGGATATCCGCGGATACAAAAGACACCATGCTTGCTGATATGGGGGAAGTTGAATTGGAGATGATGAAGGCGAAAATAGAACAAGTGCTTAAAGCAAGGAAGAAAGACATAACATGAACTACAAAGAATTACATATTTTAGAACATTCCCTTGGATTAAGACCCGGACAAAACGGGTATCGAAATTATTTTGTTACCGGTGAAGGAGCGGAGGATTATCCCGTATGTGAATCGTTGGTACGTAAGGGATACATGATCAGGAACATTTATCCGTTAAATGAGATGGAAAGAGATTATGTTTACAGAGTCACTGAAAGTGGTAAATCAGCAGTAAAAGAGGGGGCACGGGAATGAACGTAAAAGGTAATCATCCTTTATCAGAAATAATAGCTAAAAAACTTTTTGGCATCGAGACGGTTCCCCCGCGAGAGGCGGCAAAAATGGTAAGTCGTGCGTGTCGTGCGGCAGTCGAATGGCATACAGACAGGCGGGAGCAGCTTGAAGAGGAGAACGCGCGATTAAGAGCAAAACTTAAAATTACACTTAACGCGCTGAAATACGTACGAGACGCGAAGGGCGTATTGATCGAGGGCGAAGTTGTTGACGAAATATTACCGGCAATCGAAGCGGGAGAGGAGGGGGAACATGGATAACAAAGACGAGTTGAAAGACACTTTAGCAAAGCTAATGGAAGAGATAGAGAAATCGAACGAGCGTATGCTCTCACTGCGTGACTTGTTTGCGGCGCAAGCCATGCAAGCGTTGTTAGGAGGGGACTACGAAAGATTTAGAGATGTAGCCGTTGATGCTTATGAGATAGCAGATGTCATGATTACTGTAAGGGAGGAATGACATGAACAAACGATACAACGATGGGTTTAAGGGTCAAACATATGGTCAGTTTGTACAGAAATGCCCCGTTTGTAATGGAACAGGGTTGGTATCAATACCGCCGGGAACAGCGGGGGATAGGGAAACCTTCTCTACGACTTCTGCCGGGCCATGGCCATGTAGAGCGTGTAATGGAACAGGGATTATATGGCGAAACGAGGAGTAAATGATGAATGAAGAAGAATGGCTATATGAAGAGTTCGAATGCCCT
>CAZFSZ010000113.1:0-1372 GCA_964521755.1 uncultured Methanosarcinales archaeon
GTCAGGCTGTGTCGGTCCGCGTTGAGACTTCCCGCCCCGGCGTCGCCCCTACCAAAAACCACTCCTCCCCGACCTTCACCGCGGTGTTCTGGAAGTGGAGGGTGACCCGGCCCCGCTCATCCAGGGGCCTGGTGTGTTTCCTCTCCCCCGAGCCCTTGTCAATCTTCTCCACCAGCTTGCACTCGGCGCGGACGGTGCCGTTCATGCGGGCCACCCGCCCCGCTGCCTCCTCCTCGACGCTGATGTCCCTCACCCCCGCCTCCCATTCCAGCTCCGGCTTGGTGAAGAAGATGGGTTTGGCTTCGTCCAGGTTCTCGCCGCACTCGGGACATCTGCGCTTCTTCAACAACCCTTCCTTCTCCAGCTCCAGGTAGCAGAGGCCGCAGATCACAGCGTCGCACGATCCGCAGCGGAAGAAGCGGAGCTTGTTGTTCCTGATGTAGACGTCGTCCTGGCCGTAGGGCTCGTACGGCCACACGGACCACAGGCCGGACTTTTCCCGGCCGCAGGAGACGCACAACGCCGTCTCCTGGCTTCCGACTTCGCCCTTGATGCGCTTTACCAGGTCGGCCCAGGCGTTGGATGCGTTTTCCAGCGTTGAGATCCGCATCACGGCGGGGGAGACGAGCTTCAACGCCCTGGAGTAATCCGGATCGACCATCCGCCTGCAGATGACGTCGTTGAGGAAGGACCGGAGGAGCGGCTCGGGTTCCTTCCGGGATCCGCGGGTAAAGGAATGGCCCAGCTCGAAGAGCCCCCACCCGGGGAAGAGCACGACGAACCCGGCACCAGCCCCGATCATGATCAGGCGCCAGAGGGGATTGATGGTATCGCCGATTCCGAAGAGGCCCCAAACGAGCATCCCCAACCCCACCAGACCCAGAAAGACGGCAACAGCCACCACCATCCCCCGCTGCTTCCAACTCGCCGCGCTCAATCCCCTCTTCACCTCCCCGGAGACCTCTTCCGACCCTCGAAGGGCCGCCTTCACATCTTCTTCCGAAAAGGTGGGCTCAAAACGCTTCGTGATCATGGCATGCCTCGCATCGGGGAACCCGGCACCCCCGAAGGGCTTACCGGAACGTGTGGACCTCACCCTCCGGGTCGGTGACCGTTCCCACCCCGGACTCGTAATAGACCCCCTTCGCCCGGTCCAGCACGAACTGAAGCGGATCGTCCGCGTCGCTCTCGAAGACGTAGCCGGCATGCTCAACGCGACCGACGAACACGTGCCTCAGGCCGTGGCACCAGACTGCAGCGCCGAACCCGGCCTCCTCCTTGAACTTGGCCTGAATTTCGTCCACGGCGCTGGCCGAGACCCGACCGTCCTCCATCCGGATTTCGTAGGTGCCTTCGCCATCGCAGGCATCGC
>CAZFSZ010000114.1:0-1315 GCA_964521755.1 uncultured Methanosarcinales archaeon
TGAGGCGGTCTGGATTGTCTGAACAGCTGAGTGCGTTGTTTAAGGTGGATTTTAAACCAACAATCATGGAATAGTTTGGGGCAGGGTCCCAAACTGTTCCATACCTTATGATCAGTTCCGACAGGAACTGATCGCAACCACTGTGGTTGCGCGACTTACGAAATTCAACCCGCATTCCTGTGCCTGCCTTCTCGGTAAACTGCCGCGGGTGTTCGATCTCCCAGACTGCTGTGCCTCCTTTCTTCATTGTAATAATAAATAAATGCCTCCAGATTGTCAAGGGCTGAAAAATAATCTTTGTAGTCCTTAAGATAAACATCTTCATATTTCAGTGTACGCCAAAAGCGTTCTACCATTATATTGTCAAAGGCACGGCCCTTGCCATCCATGCTAATGCTGATCCCTGAAGACTGAAGTGTTTTTGTAAAAGCATGGCTGGTATACTGGCTGCCTTGATCTGTGTTAAATATTTCAGGCCTTGAAGCCTGCAGGGCATCTTTAAGGGCTTTTACGCAAAAGTCACTCTCCAGTGTCGAAGAAAGCTCCCAGGAAATTATATACCGGCTGAACCAGTCCATTACCACTGTAAGGTAAGCAAACTCCTGATTCAGGCGAATATAGGTTATATCGCTGCACCATACCTGGTCCGAAGACACAATTTTAACATCATTAAGAAGATACGGATATTTCTTGTGCTCTTTATTGCCAACGCTCAGACGCGGCTTGGGGTGAATCGCTTCAAGCCCAAGAATACGCATCAAACGCCGTACCCGGTCTCTGCATACTGAAAAACCATGTTCCTGTAAATGATCTCGTAGTCTCCGAGATCCCTTAAAGGGATGCAGGGTATATTCTTCGTCCATTAAACGCATTATATGCAGCTCCTCTTCGCTAAAAGGGCGTGGGGTGTAATAATATGCCCCGCGGGAGAAATCCAACAGCTCGCATTGGCGTGCAACGGATATCTTTGGATGCTCGGGATCAACCATGGCGCGTTTCTCCTCACAGCTCAAATCCTGACTTTTTTTTTAACCAGTCCAACTCTACCTTCAGCTGGCCGATTTCCTGATAAAGCTTAGACTTGAGCGTGTCCTCATCCTGTGATTTCCGTCTACGTTTGTCAGAAAATATATCCGGCAGGTTCTTCAATAATTCTTTTTTCCATGTACGGATCTGATTCGGATGAACCTCGTATTGGCTGGCGATCTCGCTGACTTTCTT
Source organism: uncultured Methanosarcinales archaeon (assembly GCA_964521755.1). GTDB lineage: Archaea > Nanobdellota > Nanobdellia > Woesearchaeales > WJKL01 > WJKL01. Next base: position 1,222 of record CAZFSZ010000114.1, read on the forward strand.
TTCGCCTTTGACTGCTTCAAGCGCAACACGAGCCTTGAAGGATGATGTGTAGCTCTTTTTCATGGATTTACCTCCAATAAAATGTAAAATAATT
>CAZFSZ010000115.1:0-1295 GCA_964521755.1 uncultured Methanosarcinales archaeon
GAATTTGGGACAGGAATAACTAAGATTTCTCACTAAGTCTTGTCAACTTTTTATACATTGTATCTGCAGTGCCGACATATAAAATGGATTTCTGAATAACTTTACTACCTTTTCTGACAGCCTTAGCTATATAATAATATTTCCTGCCATTTTTTGTGAATGATCTCAAGTACATACTAGATTCATTATACGCTACATTATATAAGTTTTTCGGTGATTTAATATCGATATTACACCACCGAAAAATTATTGTAGTGTATACACTACAGAATCAAAAAAGAGGTGATAAAATGGCGCAACTCCGAGAAAAACATATCCATGATAAGCTACAAGAGCTTGAAGATTTTCTTTTAGAACAGTATAAAGGGCAAGCTAAGCAAAAAGAAAAAGACTATGCCCTTTATGAAAAAGAGTTTAAACAGAGGTTTAGAAAAGCGATTGATAGCCTAAATCCACTAATAAAAGATGCAACAATAGGGCTAAATTTCTATAGGGCAAGAGGAGATAAGCCTTCCCTCAAAGTTGAACAAAAACTAAGGCTTTTATTGCTAAGTCAGCTGGCGGGGAAAAGCAACAGGATGATGGCTTATACTACCAGGCTTTTCTCTTTGTTAACAGGGATAGATAGGAGTTATAAGACTGTTGAAAGGCTTTACTCCGACCCAGAAACTGAAGCAGCACTATTTAATTTATGGATATTAATCCTAAGAAAGAAAAAAGTGAAAGAAGTTGATCTTTGCGGTGACGCAAGCGGCTTTGGCTTATTTATCAGCAAACATTATTCATCTTATGCTAAAAAGCTCAAAGACAAAGCAAAAGACTCGGAGACAACTCAAAAGGCTTTTGTCTATAAGTTTTGTATGATGGATCTTAAAACAAAGATGTACATATGCTTTGGGACAAGCCTGATCAGCGAGGCTAAAGCATTTCATAAGGCTATGGATATGCTTAACGAATTAGATATAAAAGTCAAATCTGTGAGATTGGATAGATACTATAGTTTTCCATGCTATGCTAAGCTGTTTCCTGGTGCTAAGTTTTATGTGATACCAAGAACTGATTCTAAACCAGCAGGCGGAACTGAATGGCTAAATTCAATGAGAAGTTTTGTATGGGATACAATGAAGCATCTTGAAGAATACTTCAAGAGAAATAACTCAGAAAGTTATTTTGGTGGAGATAAAAAGATGTTCGGGTGGAATGTCAGGCAAAAAAGAGATGATAGAATTGATACTGCTCTTTTTTGCAGAGACATTTGGCATAACCTATTCAGGCTTTAATCCTGTCCCAAATTC
>CAZFSZ010000116.1:0-1252 GCA_964521755.1 uncultured Methanosarcinales archaeon
CAGTATCTCCGAACGCAGTCGTGATGGTATATACAAAAATCAAAGATTTTTGATTTCCTTATGATCTCTTAGCTTAAATTTTAATTTAATATTTTAATATTAAACTCCTTTTTCTTGCTAACCCCCTAATTTCCATTATTTGAATAGAGCTATCGCTATGATATGTGCTTAAATTTGCTCTATTTCCAAATACCCAAATAACATTTTATGTTCAATCATGTCCAAATATTTCTTAAATGGAACATAATAATTAAGATATTTGTTGACTATCCAAAGAAGATGAAACAATAATCCCATCAGAAAGTAAAAATATCTTATCAAATAATTGAAGCTCTTGCTTTTAATTTTGGCTTCGTCTTCTACTCTGTAGTTTGTCTCAATCTGCCATCTTTTTTTGTAATTCCAAATATACTCTGCTCTTGTTCTAAAATGGATATTTGTAGCAAATATCCATGCAAAGTCATCTATTCCTTTGCATACAACCATCATTGTTTTTGGTCTCCATGCACTCTTTTCTTTCAAATATCTCATGCTGTGCCTGAATTTACCTAAAGTTTTTGTTTGCTTGATATAATCCTTAATCCTGCCTTTTTTCTCTGGAACAAGGATTAGATATTTTATTTTCTTAGCTTCTAGATAGTCGATAAGCTCTGCTATGTAGAAGCCCCTATCGAATACAGCAAATCTTATTTTTTTGAATAAAGTTTGGCAGTATTCGAGAAGATCTATCGCTAATCTAGTTATTCCTCCTAATCTAACAGGCAGAGCCATCAATGGGATTTGTTTGTTGCGTGTTATAATGCATACAGTGATGAACCTAAACTCTCCATTGTATTTTTTATCTTTAGGTGTGTCAAATATGTATAAGCCTCTTGTTTTGCCGTAAAAAGGTTCGTGAGTAACATCAAAAGCAAGCTTCACATTAGAAATTTGTAGATGCTTAATTGCTTTTTTTACTTGCAATTCAAAAGCTCTTTTGAAATCTTCTTCATAAGATTTCTTAATCCATAAGTGGAGAGAGTCTGCATGCTCTCCAAGTGTTTCTATATAGCTCTGGGCTTTTGCAGATTTAGTAAGAAAATAACTTATTTTATTGAGAGGCAAGGTTATACTACTATTAAAGGAATGGAAAGATTTTTGTAGGTAAGATGTTATTTGTTTCATGGTTTGTTCCGCAAAACAAACCAAGTACTTCTCCTATGTGTTTTTTTCTAAACACTTAGGAGGAGTTAATTTTTAATCGGAGATACTG
>CAZFSZ010000117.1:0-1249 GCA_964521755.1 uncultured Methanosarcinales archaeon
GTTATGTGCAATATTACTCGGAAATTTTGCCTTGATTTATTTTAGTAAGCCCCTTTGCCTCAAAGAATTAAATTTATATAATCTCCTTAATTACCATACTTATGAGAGAATTACCAAAGTCAGAAGTTTATGAGCAAGAATTTGAATTCATGCCATGGGGAACCTTGATAGATAAGATTCTGGCTACAATTCAAAATGAAGCTCCTAAAAACGGAAGCGTGCTTGACTTAATGTGCGGTCCCGGATATTTGCTTGGAGAAATAGCAAAAAGAAGACCTGATTTAACTTTAGAGGGTACTGATATTAGTGATGAATTTATCCAGCACGCTGAACGCAAATATCCTGATATTTCATTTCAAGTTGCGGATGTTTTATCTTGGACTCCATCAAAAAAATATGATGTTGTTTTATGCACTGGTGGAATACACCATTTACCTTATGATAGACAAGCGCCATTTTTAGAAACCATTCCTGCTTTATTGAATCCAAATGGTTTTGCGGTTTTTGCAGATCCTTATGTTGATGATTTTTCAAATGAATTAGAAAGAAAGCAATCTGCCGCAAAACTCGGATATGAATACATGGTTGCAACAATGAAAAATGGCGCTAATGATGAAATCGTTAAAGCAACTGTTGATATTCTTTACAATGATGTAATGGGTTTTGAATATAAAACATCTTTGAAAAAACTTGAACCCGTTTTTAAGAGATTATTCTCTAATGTTGAGATAGATAAAACATGGCCAGAATCTAAATCTGAATACGGAGATTATATTGTTCTTTGTAAAAACGGCAAAGGGGCTTAAATTCTATAGGGCAAAATTTCCTGCGTCATACTGTCGCTTCATTTCATTCCGCGATTTTTTCTTGCAGAAAAAACACATAACAGCGCGATGTTAAGTTCAATTTTTTCTTCGCTTTATTTAGGATTTTATTTAGTCTCACTTCGTTCGAAATCTAATTGGCTCAGAAAAAACTTTTCTACGAAATTTGCCAGAACTTCATTTCATTCGTAAGCTGACAAAGAACATAACAGGCATTAAGAGGTAAAATTAGTCTCCACTCCGTTCCAACTAATTTTCCCCAAATTCTTCTATTTAATGTTCATCCAAATTTATAATCTACGAAATAAATTTACCCTAACCTCAGGGTTGCCTGCACCCTTGAACTTAAATTTCAGAACTTCTCTTAATGCCGATGTTAAACAACTATAAGCAATTAGACCACTCTTTAGTTTAGAGAAAATTAG
>CAZFSZ010000118.1:0-1232 GCA_964521755.1 uncultured Methanosarcinales archaeon
ATTTACGCTACTTTCAGGAGAGAAATATTATGGACGACAGACTTTTCATGGAAACAATCGCCTCGATTACCAACCTGCCCACCCGGTTGGGCAACTTCATGCGTAATTATATTCCGTGCATCAAGACGGCTCCGAGTCGCAAGAACATGAGGCTCTATGTCGCCGGCCAGGTCGGTACGCTTGAGCGCAAGAATGTCGAGAACATTGCCTTGGAAGCGGACGTGCCGCCCCGAACCTTGCAGAATCATCTCGCCCAGAACAAATGGGACGAGGATGCTGTCTCGTGCAAGAATCGAGAGCTCATCCGGCGTGATCATTTTGACGAGAATGCCATCGCAATTATCGACGAGACCTCCGACCCCAAGAAGGGCGAGAAGACCGTGGGCGTCAAGCGCCAGCACTGTGGCGCTACCGGCAAGACGGATAACTGCGTGGTCTCGGTACACCTTGCCTACGCCACTGACGACTTTGCCGCCATCGCCGACAGTGACCTCTACCTTCCGCAGGAGTGGTGTGAGGATGCGGAGCGTCGCGTCGAGGCTGGGGTGCCTGAGGAAATGGAGTTCCGCACCAAGCCGGAGATCGCTCTCGATCTGCTGCGGCGTACACGCGACGAAGGCGTGGTGCTGAAGTGGCTCTGCGCCGACGAGCTGTATGGCCGCTCGGCTCCCTTCCGCAACGAGGTCGAGGCAATGGGACTGCGCTATGTTGTGGAGATCCCCTGCAACCTGACCGGTTGGACGCCGGGTCGTCTGGAGAAGGGCAAGGCAGCGAGACGGGTGGATGATCTTTGGCAACGCGGCGGTCCGTCGTGGGAGATGTTTCATGTCAAGAACACGGGCAAGGGACCGGTGGTATGGGAGGTACGCGCGGTTGCGTTTCACATTCGCGAAGAGGGTGAACCCGGAGCTCGAAAGCTCCTTCTCGTTGCGCGCAACGTCCTGAGCGGGGAGGTGAAGTATTTCCTCTCCAACGAGACGGTTGCGCCTACGGAGACGGTGTTGCATATCGCATTTCGTCGCTGGCAGGTCGAACGACTCTTTGAGGACGCCAAGGGCAGCGTGGGCTTCGATCAGAGCGAGGTGCGCAAATATCTGGCCCTGAAACGGCACATGATTCTGAGCATGACGAGTCTGCTGTTTTTGATGCGGGAAGTCAGCCGCTTGAGAAAAAAACGGATTTTGGAGCGCGGCGCAGGTGCGAGCGTGCATCGAGTGGCAGATTGAGCCAGG
>CAZFSZ010000119.1:0-1224 GCA_964521755.1 uncultured Methanosarcinales archaeon
CGATGGAGAGGAAAAGGGCCGTAGCAGCGAGGAACCAGGGTCGAAGCGGTTCGAACGTGGCCGCAAACCCGGCCCCGGAAACCCCGAGCGTGACCGCCAGGATCGGCCCGGCACAGCAGAGAGCCGACACCGCGGCGGCGACCACGCCGCCCACCGCCGGAACGGCCGCTTTCAGCCACTCAGCCATCGTGACCCAAGGCCTTCCGGATGACCTCCGGTGCCGGTGCCCCGTCCGCCCGGCAGGCCATCGCACCGGTGGTCCCACCCTCACCCGTCACGTCACGGCCACCGATCAGAACCGTCGGAGATCCATACCGCCGGAACCGTTCCGGTGTATCCGCCGACGAGAGGTTCCATTCCCGCCAGGATCCGCCACCAAGCGCGGCTCGAAGGTTCTCGCGTGCATCGTCCGCATTCGGGCATCCATCGAAATAGACCAGCTCGATCTCGTGTTCACTCATACTGGATTTCTCCTCATCCCTCTGGTTCATGGTCGTCAAGCACCTCCAGAATCGGACACTCGCTTGTCTCCGCTTGCGCTGCACAAGCTTCCACCAGATCGAGAAGGACGCGTCGAACCCGGTTCAGTTCACGGATCCGCTCTTCGACGGTTGTGATCTTCCGCCGAGCGCGGTCCGCCACATCATCGCAGGCGGATGCGTCCGTGGCTCGGAGCTCGAGGAGGTCCTTGGTCTCCGCCAGGGTGAACCCGAGATCCTTCGCCTTCCGGATAAACCGAACGCGGCGCACCGCCTCGGCATCGTACAGCCGGTATCCCGCATCACTTCGGGGCGGCTCCGGGAGCAGCCCTTCCCGTTCGTAAAAACGGATGGTTTCGACCCCCACACCCGCAGCATCCGCGAGCTCCCCGATCAACAGCTCCGTCGGCATCGTCTTCTCCATGGTTTCCAGGGTAATGCCTGTACCATGGTACGGGGTCAAGGGGTGCCGTGCGAGGGATTCGTCGGGAGCTGGCCCGGTCTATACTCGGGGATCAGGCGCGCTCTCACCATCGGTTGTAAGCTGGACAGAAGCAACGGTTTAGAAAGGACACTCCCGTCGGCGGGTGAAATCGAAGGTCGAAGCGTGGTCCTTCAGCTCACGGGAAAAGGGATGCGGAAGGTCCGGAAGGGGCTGAACGCCAGAACGGAGATGTGAATGGAGATGTTGGGGGGAGGGCAGTGGGGAGACGCCGGCCATGAGGAAGTTTGGCAGGCTCATAAG
>CAZFSZ010000120.1:0-1184 GCA_964521755.1 uncultured Methanosarcinales archaeon
TATTGCAGAAACGTGCTTACCGGCAATGCGGCATCCGGCATAGAGGCGGCGCGAGTCCTGCTCAGGCTTGTGTGTGGAACGTGGGAACCTGACATGCGATGCACAAGGGAGCCATACGAAACCTGCAAGAACAGGAGAAGTGTGTGAGTACCAATGCGCATGTCAGGGGCGGATCGGTTTGTAGTAGCGATGAAGCCCTGGTAATCAGGGTGGAGCCAAGAAGCCGAACTGTCCAGCTTTAATTTTGTGTCAACCATCTATAGATGGAAGGAACACATGAGTAGAGCAAAGCCGTTTGCAATATCCAGAAAGACAGTAGTGCAGGCATGGGAATGTGTCAAGAGCAATGGCGGAGCGCCCGGCATTGACGGTCAGAGTATAGAGGACTTTGAAGAAAATCTCAGAGATAATCTATACAAAATCTGGAACCGTATGAGTTCGGGCAGTTACTTTGCTTCGCCTGTGCGTATGTGTGAAATTCCCAAGGCCGACGGCGGGAGACGAATGCTGGGGATTCCAACAGTAGCGGATCGAGTGGCACAAATGGTAGCGAAGCTGTATATTGAACCACGAGTAGAACCGCTGTTTCATCCGGATTCCTATGGATATCGTCCCGGCAGGTCGGCAAAGGACGCTCTGGGCGTAACCCGCAAACGGTGCTGGAAATTCAACTGGGTTATCGACATGGACATCAAAGGTTTCTTTGATGAAATAGACCATAACCTGTTGATGCGAGCCGTAGAAAAGCACGTAAAAGAGAAGTGGCTGCTTCTCTACATTGAACGCTGGCTCAAAGCACCGGGCAGGGATATGGAGGGACGAGAGTACGAACGGACGAAAGGCACCCCGCAGGGAGGTGTAATCAGTCCGCTTCTTGCCAATCTATTCCTCCATTACGTCTTTGACATGTGGATGAAGAAGCATTTTCCGCGATTGCCGTTTGAGAGATACGCGGATGATATCATAGTCCACTGCGTAAGCGAAAAACAGGCACACTACGTACTGCGCTGTATCCGTGAAAGACTCAAGAAATGCGGACTGTCCCTTCATCCCGAAAAGACAAAGATTGTCTACTGCAAGGATGACAATCGACGGGAGGAAAAGAAAAACACGGCATTCGATTTTCTTGGATACACATTCCGTGCCCGGTATATCCGGAGCAAATACGGAAACTTTTTCACAGG
>CAZFSZ010000121.1:0-1182 GCA_964521755.1 uncultured Methanosarcinales archaeon
ATATTATCAAAAGATTTATAAATAAGATAATATTTCTTCAAAATCTTATCGCCACCAAAAAGAACAAGTCTATATTTTAGATATACAATTTCTAAAAACACATATAGATGGCGTAAAATGAGTGCTTAACATTACTGTTAAGTATGAGAGCAAGTTTGAACCCGAACAATCAAAAGTACGCGACCGATAATAATTTCCGTTGATCCTGCGGAAGGTTGCTGCTATTAGGATTCGACTAAGCCATGCAAGTTTTCTCGTAAGAGAGGCGAATCGCTCAGTAACACGTCAATAATCTGCCCTTAGATCTGGAATAACCCTGGGAAACTGAGGATAATGCCGGATAGGATAATTGTACTGGAATGTCTTTTATCTTAAAGCTTCGGCGTCTAAGGATGAGTTGGCGGTGGATTAGGTTGTTGGTGGGGTAAATGCCCACCAAGCCGAAGATCCATAGGGGCCTTGAGAGAGGTAGCCCCGAGAAGGGTACTGAGATACTGACCCTAGCCCTACGGGGTGCAGCAGGCGCGAAACCTTTACAATGCACGAAAGTGTGATAAGGGAATCCTAAGTGCTTATGCTTTGCATAGGCTTTTGCCAAGAGTAAAAATCTTGGCGAATAAGCGATGGGTAAGACTGGTGCCAGCAGCCGCGGTAACACCAGCGTCGCAAGTGGCAATCGTAATTATTGGGCCTAAAGCGTCCGTAGCCGGTTTGATAAGTCTTTTGTGAAATCGTTGAGCTTAACTTAACGGTATGCAAAAGATACTGTCAGACTTGGAACTGGGAAGGGTCAGAGGTATTCAGGGGGGAGCGGTAAAATGCGATAATCCTCTGAAGACCACCTGTGGCGAAAGCGTCTGACTAGAACAGCTTCGACGGTGAGGGACGAAAGCCAGGGGAGCAAAACGGATTAGATACAAGAAGTTTTCTAAAGAATTAACTTTTGGATTGACTTAAAAGTTTGCTATAAAACTACCTTTTAAGTTAAAGAAAAAAGAGATAATGAAAACTTTCTTGCTAATTACCCGAGTAGTCCTGGCTGTAAACGCTGTGAGCAAGGTGTCACATCTTCCACGTGAACATGTGGTGTCGAAACGAAGGTATTAAGCTCACCGCCTGGGAAGTATGGTCGCAAGGCTGAAACTTAAAGGAATTGGCGGGGGAGCACCACAAGGGGTGCGG
>CAZFSZ010000122.1:0-1154 GCA_964521755.1 uncultured Methanosarcinales archaeon
TATAAAAAAAATAAAAAATTAAGAAGTTTCAATACTGCAGTCAATATCTTCTACTGCTCTTTCTCTTAGAAGATTTGCCTGAACCCTGTTGATGCCGTCTTTAATCTTGTATTTTCCAGTTATATCAGTGCAGTAAACTGATTCTCCCGGCTCAATTGTGTTTTTATCGCAGTCAGGCATAGGAACAATAAGACCCCTCACTATGATCTTGATATCTTCTCCGATTATCAATGAATCTTCTTTGCTGTTGTATAATTCTGCTTCTATCCTGTTGTCTGAGCACCTTAGTAAATTAAGAATCTTTCCTTCTTCTCCCTGCTCCTGCCCAATAGATTCCTGAGATTGTTCAGGCGTCTTGATATCCTGGTCTGTCTGCGGCTCTTCTTCTGTTTTTTTACAGCCTATAATCAAGAAAACAGTTAATATCAAAACAAGAAACAACAATATCTTTTTTTTCATCTTATCACCTTTTTGAATTTATTTAAGTTTACATATTGTTAGAACTATATTAATATATAAATTTTATCATAAAGAAATTAAAAAAAATAAAAGAAAAAAAGAAATTTAACTGCAAGTAACAGTTGCTTTTCCTTCTTTTGCGCCTGAAATCCTAATCACAACTTCGTTTTTACCTTCTACAACAGGGAAGTTTCCGTTAAGAGTTGTGCAGGTTGTGCTTTCTCCTGGTTCTAAAACTGTTTTATCACATCCAGGTTCTTTTACAACCATTCCACGCAGCAAAGCTTTCCATTCTTTGCCGTAACTTACTGTAGTGTTCCCTATATTTGTAATTACTGCCCCTATTTTTTCGTCTGCGCACACTGCCTTTGTAACTATTTCACCTTCTCCAGCATATTCTGTTGGTGTCTCTGGTTCTGGCAGTGTTTCTTCAGGTTCTGGTTCAGGTTCTGGTTCAGGAGCTGTTTCTGGCTCTTCTGCCGGCTTTCTCATGAAAACAAGCACAAGAATTACAATCACAGCAATTGCTCCTATTATATACCAGATATTTTTATTAGATTTTGGTTCTTTTTTTGTTTTTTTCTTTTTAGCCATTATATAACACCTTTTATTTTTTGCAAAAAATAAATTGCTTTTTATTAAATATTAGAATAATGGTATATAAATGTATCGGAATTCTCGAATTTGGGACAGGA
>CAZFSZ010000123.1:0-1151 GCA_964521755.1 uncultured Methanosarcinales archaeon
ATATATTGTTTATTAATGTGTTATGTTCGGAATCGGCAACCCCATCTCCATCATGAAGATATATACCATAACTTCCACTTGAACTTGTACAATTATTTCCGGATAAAATATTATAGTTACATCCTTTATTTAGATAGATATCATAATCGTTATTGTGACAATCATTATCTGTTAAATTATTATGACTTGAAGATGAATACAGATAGATACCATAATTTGTATTATCATTAACTGTGTTTATTGAAAAATTATTAAATGAAGAACTCAGTGAATATATGCCAACAGTGTTATTATGAATAGTATTTTCAGTTAAATTGTTATGATTTGAATTTCTAAGACGAACCCCCTTGTCAGAGTTGTTGTAAATTTGGTTTAAACTTATATTGACACTGTTGTTTGAATGATAAAGATCCAAACCTATAGGATTATTAAAAATATTATTGTTATATATGTCTATATCGCTAGAATTTCCAATTCCTAACGCAATCCCGCTATCGATATCACTAATATTATTGTTTGAAATATTACAATTCAAACAATTACTTGATGAGGATTGATAATAAGCAAAACCAAGAACTATGCCTCCATTGGGACAATCATATATGTTGCAATTTGAAATATTTAAAAATGTAGTATTATCAACACACACTCCTGCAGCAGCATCATCAATTGTGATATTTTCTAATGTGATATTTTCAAGTGTATGGGTCGAATTTATTACGTAAATTCCTATATTTGAGCCACAGTTTGTTATATTAATATTTTGAACAGCGGTATTATTTGCAGTTATATTTATTCCATAACCTTCCATCCCATCAATAACAGGCGTTGCATCAGAAGCATTAGTTAAAGTCAGCTCCTTATCCAAGATGACATTTTCACGATACGTCCCATTATCAATAGAAAGCGTATGTCCATCTACAGTATTAGAATCATCTATTGCATTTTGAATTGTTAAAAACACTTTGCCCGTATCAAGATTTGTAACAGAACCATAAGAATCATAATTATAAAATAATGGATACAGATCCTGTTTGCTACCACCGGCTATATCATAAGCTGTATCCCCTATTCCATTTCCATCTGAATCAGTGCCTGAATAGTCTCCCCAATAGTTGCCCTCGTTTACAGTTGTACTGTTCCAATTATTG
>CAZFSZ010000124.1:0-1057 GCA_964521755.1 uncultured Methanosarcinales archaeon
GCCCCGGCCTCCCCCCCTGGAGCACCGCTACTTGACAAGCCCTTCCATATCAGCGCAAGCGGCACTCGTTTGTTATACGCCGTGCTCCCGGTGGTCGAATCACGGGCTCCTCTTGAAACCGGGTTGCAGAGGTGACCATCACGCAATCACCACTGTGGATCCCATCGTCGCTGGACCTTCTCGAGCTCGGACCGCTTCACCTCGATGCGTTTGAGATCGACGGAATGCAGTGGAAAGGTCCATTCATTCGCTATCTGGCGGACCGACGCGCCATGCTCGTCCGAGTCCCGCAAGACATGCCGGGCGCGAAGTTCCTCAAGTGTCCGGATATTCAGTGATCGGACAGATCGCCAGAGCGTTTCCTCGTTCAACTCGAAGGTGCGCCAGAGTTCCGAGATGATCGCCAGTCCCTCCGCCGAGCTGAATCGAGTGTCCCGCATGGCCAGGGCCAGTGCAAGGGGACCTGGGCTTGCCGGGAAGGAGTGTCGCATCAACAGGGCGTCGCCAAGTCGAGGTGTGGTCCATCGTGCGCCACGATCCCCGGTGACGAAATCTACATAGAGCGTCTCCTCTCGGTCCCTGAGAATCTGATTTGGAAATACCCAGTCAACGCCAGACGGCCCGTCGAGGTAGTGGGTAGCCCTTTCAGCCTCCATGGACCGCACGAGATCTCCGAACCGCTCTGGAGCCCAGTCGCATGCCAAGACGTACAGACCCTTGGCCAAGTGATCATAGAACCTAGAGAGGTGCTTGGTGAGACGGTCAGGAGGATCACGAGGGCACCGAGCAGCGTCGATCAGAATCATCGCCTTCGCTGCCTCCTCCTCCGCGACCGCCATGAGGACCCGGTAGCCCCTACGTTTCTGGGCCTGGAAGAGCGCATCGGCATCCTCCCACAACAGAACCGCGTTTTCGACGACGGCGTCGACGCCATCGGAAAGCTGCTGGAAGAGCTCCGCATCGGAGAGCGAGGCCAGTTCCGAAATCCTGCGTGTGTCCATTTCGTATCTCGATCTCCCCTTGAACCTTGAAGCGAGAGCAGAGCATGGCGTCTAAC
>CAZFSZ010000125.1:0-1052 GCA_964521755.1 uncultured Methanosarcinales archaeon
GAAGCCCTCCAGCGGCTCCTGGACCTGACGGGAGACTTTCAGTTGAGGGTCTACGAGAGCGCCGGCGTGAGCTTCCACCCCAAGGCCTACATCCTCACCACGGGGGAGGAGGAGGGCGCCGCCTTCGTGGGGAGCTCCAACATCAGCCGGATGGCCCTCCGCCAGGGGGTGGAGTGGAACTACCGGGTCATTCCGGCCCGGGACCAGGCGGGATTTGAGGAGATCATGGAGGCCTTCGAGGCCCTGTGGTCCGATCCGAAGGTCCGTTCCATCGACACCGACTGGGTACAGGAATACCAGGCGAAGCGGACGGCTCCTGAGCCCGGCGAAGGGGGCATCGAACCCGAGCCCGTGGCGCCTCCGGCACCTCATGACATCCAGGTGCGGGCCCTGGCGGCCCTGGAAGAAACCCGGGAGAAGGGCAACACGGCGGGGCTGGTGGTCCTGGCCACGGGACTGGGGAAGACCTGGCTCAGCGCCTTCGACAGCAGGCGTCCCGAATTCAGGCGGATCCTCTTCGTGGCCCATCGGGAAGAGATCCTGAGCCAGGCCATGCGGACCTTCCGGCGGATCCGTCCCATGGCATCCCTGGGCTACTACAATGGGCAGGAGAAGGCCCCGGACTCGGACATCCTCTTCGCCTCCATCCAGACCCTCAGTCGCCGCCGGCACCTCCACCAGTTCGATCCCCGTGAGTTCGACTACCTGGTCCTGGACGAGTTCCATCATGTCGCGGCCCGGAGCTACCGCCGTCTCATTGCTTTTTTCGAGCCGAAGTTCCTCCTGGGCCTGACGGCGACGCCGGAGCGGACCGACGGGGCCGACCTTCTCACCCTTTGCGGGAACAACCTGGTGTTCCGGGCCGACATGGCTGAGGGCATCCGGAAGGGTCTCCTCTGTCCCTTCGACTACTACGGGGTGCCCGACGAGGTGGACTACGAGAACATCCCCTGGCGGAGCACCCGGTTCGATGAAGAGGCCCTGACCACGGCGGTGGCCACCCGGGCCCGTGCCGAGAACGCTCTGGAGCAGCTCGGGAAGTACGGGAAGGA
>CAZFSZ010000126.1:0-1034 GCA_964521755.1 uncultured Methanosarcinales archaeon
ACCGCTCGCGGCCGCATGCCGGGCACTGCCCACGTGCTCGTCTGAATACTGCCATGCTCGCCTCCCGCGTGCGCGTCTAAAAATGCTTTTATGGTGGGTCGCCCGTCACCGCCTTGCCAGCAGAGCCGAGCGGCTTTCCCGGGGGATACTCCTCTACCAGATTCTTTTCTTGCACCGATCGCAGAAGATGAGGTCGTCGTTATTGGCCACCTCGAACTCCAGCATCAATCCACTCTCTTCGACGTTGTCGGCCTCTTCTTTCGATGCGCAGTCGCAGCAGACAACCTCTTCGCCAATCTGGTAGCCGATCACGTCTTCGTTCTTGTGGACACCCATCAGTCCCTCCTTGCCCCTCCCGGGGCTATTGAGCCCTCTCGGGCGTTGTCAGCGTTCCATCATCCAGCGCCAGGCGTCCGCCTTGCTCATCCAGTAGCGGCGCGGCCTGACAGCCACCCGCAGCGGCGCCCCAGCCCGGCGCAGCGCATCGAGCGCCCTGTAGGCCGTGCGCTTCGACACACCGAGCTGCCGGCCAAGCTCGGCCGGGGTCAAGGGCTCGCGCTGTACCAGCGCGCGGATCGTATCCATGGCCAACAAAAACTGGCCACCGCGCCCGCGCCGTCGCTTGTCGGCGAACCTGACCATCAACCCTCCAAGCTACCACCCGGCTCCGACACGGGCTGCAGCTCGAACCCGTCGCGGTGCCGCACCAGCCAGGCGCGCTCGCCGCTGCGCTTGTAGAAGCCCACCGCCCGGGCCGGCCTGTCGTCGGGCATGTCCATCAACTGCCAGCCATCGGCGCCCAGGCGGCTGTGCTCCTGGAGCACGTCGGGCAGCGTGCTGGTCATGATGCACCCCCTTCCTCGATCTGCTGCAGCTGGACCTTGGCAGCCCGCAGGAACGCGGACAGGGCCTGATAGCCGTCGGCGTCGGCGACGTGGCCTGCAAGCGCACCCCACGGAATACCCGTCCGATAGCCCGAGCGGTCGATGATGTCGTCGACGAACCCGGCCAGGCCCTCGGCGGTCTCGGCCGTG